>PEAP01000215.1 GCA_002753665.1 Magnetococcales bacterium DC0425bin3 | reverse complement strand
ATGGTCGCCGCAGGTTCAAACAATTGTGAATTCTACGACGGCACCCACGGCGGCGAAATCACCTACGCCCGCATCGCCCTGAAAATCGCCGCCACCCGCCCGGATCTGGCGCATTTCATTGCCGTCGAGCGGTTGCAACAGGTGGTGGAAAGGTACGCGGGGTTCTCGACGGCGCCCATCGACAGCGTGGGGCTGGCCTTCAGGGACCGCTTTCTGGCCTACCACCGGATGACCCGCTGTCGTGAGTCCCTGCCCGGCATCAGGCACCTCACCCAGCCCGCTCCACCAGACAGTCCTCCAGCACCAGGCAGTCCATCCGGGTCCGCAGGAAACAGTCCAGCGCCTCCGCGGGTCGGCAGACCACCGGTTCGTTCTCGTTGAAGGAGGTGTTGAGCAGAATGGGCACGCCGGTGGCCTGTCCGAACTGCCGGATCAGGTCATAATAACGCGGGTTGGCCGCCCGGGTGACGGTCTGCAGGCGGCCCGAGCCGTCCACATGGGTGACGGCGGGAATCCTGGCCCGCTGCCCGGGACGGATCTGGAACACCTGCATCATGAAGGGCACATCGTCCTCGGTTTCGAACCAGTCGGCCACCGCCTCCCGCAGGATCGCCGGGGCGAAGGGCCGGAACGACTCCCGGCGCTTGATCTTGAGGTTGAGGATCTCCTTCATGTCGGCCCGGCGCGGATCGCACAGGATGGAGCGGTTGCCCAGGGCCCGGGGACCCCATTCCATGCGCCCCTGGTACCAGCCCACCACACGCCCCTCCACCAGATGGGTCACGGTTCGGGTCAGCAGCTCCGGCAGCTCCAGCCACTGGATCGTGCAGCCATCGGCCGCCAGCCGGTCACGATTGTCCTCCAGCAGCTGCTCCACCTCTCCCCGGGCGGCCCGGGGGCCCCAGCAGGCATGGTCCATGACGAAACGCCGGGTGCGGTCCTGGTCCTGGAGCCAGGCGACGAAGGCCGCCCCCACCGCCCCCCCGGCATCGCCGGCCGCCGATGGAATGTAGACCCGCTTGAAGGGCGTGCGGGCCAGGATCCGACCGTTGGCCACCGAATTCATGGCGCAGCCGCCGGCCAGGCAAAGGGTGTCCAGGGGATACTGGTGGTGCAGGCGGACCAGCAGATGGAACAGCGCCTTTTCGTACATCGCCTGGACCGAGCGGGCCAGATCCATGTGGTGCTGCTCCAGGGCCGCACCGGGTTGGCGGGCCGGCCCCAGCAGCTCCTCCAGGGCCGAGGCGTACAGGGTGCCCACCACCGGTGAACCGGACTCCCAGTGATAATCCACCGACTCCCGGTGATAGCGGAAATAATCGGGATTCAGCCGGAAGCCACCATCGTCCTGCAGGTGGACGATCCGCTCCAGCTCCGCCAGACGGGTGGGCTGACCGTAGGGCGCGAGCCCCATCACCTTGTATTCATCGCCATAGCTGGGAAACCCCAGGAACTGGGTCAGGGACTGGTAGAACAGGCCCAGGGAATGGGGAAACAGCACCCGACCTTCCACCTGGAGCGCGGTCCCCTGGCCCGGCCCCCAGGCCGAGGAGGCGAAATCGCCGAAGCCATCCACCGACACCGCCAGGGCCTCGCGAAACGGGGAAACGTAATAGGCCGAGGCCAGGTGGGCCAGATGATGCTCCACCCGGATCAGACGACCGGTGAAACGCGGTCCGGGCAGCTCCCGGCCCAAGGTCTCCAGCAGGGTTTCCCGCTTGTACAGGCTCTTGAGGCGCTCCAGCACCAGCCGGATTTCCGGGCGCTGCCGCAGGACGTAGGCGATCTTGCGGCCCAGGTTGGCCCGGGGATTGGAATTGATGGCGATGACATTGATGGCATCCAGCTGCAGGCCCACATGATCCAGACAGAAGCGGATCGACCGGGCGGGAAAGCCGGCCCAATGCTTGATGCGGGTGAACCGCTCCTCCTCGGCGGCGGCCATCAGCTCGCCGTCCATGACCAGGCAGGCGGCCGAGTCGCCGTGGTAGGCATTGATCCCCAGAATATTCACCTGATGTCCCCCTCCGTCTTGCACGCCGATCCCGGGCAGGACGGGATCACCGCCCCCTGGCCGGCTTTTGGCCTACAGCATGTCATCCTCCGGGGCCGGGAGACAAGGGGC
The DNA here is from genome assembly GCA_002753665.1 of Magnetococcales bacterium DC0425bin3. Classification (GTDB taxonomy): domain Bacteria; phylum Pseudomonadota; class Magnetococcia; order Magnetococcales; family DC0425bin3; genus DC0425bin3. The sequence goes on along the minus strand of PEAP01000215.1, from coordinate 892 downwards.
CGGTCAGCAGCGCCTCCCAGGCCTCCAGCGAGGCGGCCCGGTTGAGGCGGGTTTCGTACAGACGACGGGCGTTCGCCCCCATGCGGGCCACGGCCCGGGGGTCCGCCGCCCAGGTCCGCAGGGTCGCGGCCAGTTCCGGTCCCTGCGCGACGGTCAGCACCGCGCCGCAATCGGCCTCCCGGACCAACCGGGCGATTTCGCCGTCGGCGTCGCCCACGAACACCACCGGCCGCCCCGCCGCCAGAATGCCGTAGAGCTTGCTGGGCAGGATCAAGCCCTCCAGCTCCGGGGCCAGGGTGATCAGATGCACATCGGGCAGGGTCAGGCTGCGGGGCAGCAGCTCCAGGGGCTGGTAGTCCTTGAAGACCACCCGCGCCGTCCCCAGGGCCGCCTCCAGCCCGGGCCGGGCGTTGCCGTCGCCGATGAACAGGAAGCGGATGGTCGGATGCTCCCGCAACCCCACGGCCGCCGCGATCACCGCCCCGAAGGGATGGGCGCGGCCCATGTTGCCCGAATAGCCCACCACGAACCGGCCTTCCAGGTCCCAGAGCCGCCGCAGCGGGTTGTCGGCGGCCGGCAGGGGGCGGATGCCCTCCTCCACCGCCCAGTTGTGGATGATGCGCACCCGGTCGGACGGGATGCCCCAGCCCGCCAACCGCTCCGCCATGCGGCTGCCCAGCGCCACATTGGCCACCGCTCCCCGCAGGGAGGCGTTGCGCAGCCCCTGGAGCAGCCGGCCCGGCAGGCCGTCGCCGCCGGGCACCCCCAGATGGCGGGCGATTTCGGGAAACAGGTCCTGCAGCCAGTTGAACAGGTGGGCGTGGCGCAGGCGGGCCACCAGCCACACCGGCACCGAGATCAACGGCGGATCGGTCTTGGCCACCACCCGGTC
>PEAP01000214.1 GCA_002753665.1 Magnetococcales bacterium DC0425bin3 | reverse complement strand
ACCGGGGGGGGGGGAGGGTGGGTGGGGGGGTGGGGGGGCGGGGGGGGGGGGGGGGGGGGGAATTATATTAGTTGTGCAGCGGCAGTCAGGACTTCCTCGATTTTCAGGCTGGTTCCAGGACGCGACAGTCTCGCCTCGAATTGTTTCAAGTTTAGTGCAATCATCGTCAGTCGTGCCCGAAAGTCATTGCCGATAGCGCTGTCCAGCATCGGCTGTTCCTGTTATCGATGGGGGCATGGCGTCCTCCATCCAGTTGATTTCAACGTCCCCGGATCGGCCTTTGCGGCAGGCTTGAGCAGGGCTGGATCCATGGTTGCGCCCGTCATGGGAGGATGAACGATGCCTGTGCTGAAAGAGTTGTTCGGCCTGGACCAGATTTCCGCCATTACCGGCAAGAGCATGGTGGTGGATGGAGCGAGCGGGGGCGGCTTCACCTTGATTCCCCAATGGGCGAAAGGCAGCAAGGCCGCCGGGGTCGGCAGCAAGATCGTGCTGGCTCGGGGCGCGGAAATCGAAGGCCTGGGCCGGGCCGCCCAGGCGGCGCAGGCCGCCAAGGTTGGCAGCGCGGCGAAGGTTGGCAGCGCGGCGGCGGCCGCCACCCCGGTGGGGTTGCCTCCCCTGATTGAGATCGAGGGCGCCGGCAAGGTGATCGGCGCCGGCGGCAAGACCACCGCCACCCTCAATGCCCTGGAACTGAACGGTGTCCTCAAGGCCGGCACCGGCAATCAGGTCCTCCTCAAGGGCGGTGAACTCAAAATCGCCCAACTGATGGGGGTCAAGGGCACCCAGGCCGCCGTCGCGGGCGCCGCCGGAACAGGGGGCGTCACGGTCGGCACCGGCACGGTCACCACCGTCGCGGGCGCCTCCACCGCCGCCGCCAAAACCGCCGCCGCCGGCACCATCTGGAACGGCACCGGCTGGAGCCTGGGTCTGGGCCTCGGCCTGGGCGCCTGGGGGCCGATCATCCTGGCCGGAGTGGCCACCGCCGTCGGCGTGGGGGTGTACGGATACCTGAAGAAACAGCGCGGATGATCGATCACTTTGATGGATGGGGGAAGCCTCCCTCCACCCTCCACCGCCCGAAACTTTGATGGATGGGGGAAGCCTCCCTCCACCCTCCACTGACTGAAAGTCGCGTGCGACTTTCGCCGTAACAACGGAGACTGGTATGGCCGACAGAATCATGCTCAAGAAGAAACGCACCAACCGCTCGCTCTTCATGGCCCTGATCAGCTACCTGGGCATCCTCTGCCTGGTCCCGCTGTTCGTCAACGATGGCGACGAATTTGTCAATTTCCATGCCCGCCAAGGGATGGTATTATGGATCTGGAGCGTGCTGGCCATCCTCAGCCTGCACCTGCCGGTGATCGGAGCCTTCTTCTTCAGCTCATCGGTGATCTTCATCCTGATGTTTTCCACCCTGGGCATGCTGTCGGTGGTCCTGACCCGGGCCTGGAAATTGCCATTCGTCGGGCAGATGGCCGCCCGCCTGTAAGCCAGGCCGCGACCTCCAGCCCTTCATCAACATCCCCGGCCCGCTGGCCAGTTCGGAATGACCCCGCTGGCCAGTTCGGAATGACGGGTCCGGGAGGGACTCCTGAAGGAGATGCAGCCAGTGGCTAACCAAACCGTTGAAGTTCCAGTGGTTGACCTGGGATCCGCCGTGGTGGATTCCCTGGGTCGGATCGTCGATGGCGTGGTCAACGCCGGCTGGGCTTCTTCATCCAATCCCAAGGCGGCCGCCCCCAAGGTCGATAAGACCACCGCTCCCAAGGCCGCCACCGCCACCGCCACCGCCACCGCCACCGCCACCGCCACCGCCACCGACGGCGCGGCAACCACCGCGCGGCTGGCCGGCCAGGCCCTGGCCGGAGGCCAGGCAGTGGTCAGCGGCATCGGACTGGTGGCCCGGGGCACGGCCAACGTCCTGGTCGGCACCCTGGGGTGCCTGGGCGGTACGGTGGTCTGCATCGGGCGGGTGCTGGTGGGCGCTTCCTGCACCACTTCCGCCCGACGGCCCGCCGTCCAGCGGCTGCCGGCGACCACCCGACGCCCCGCCCCCTCCGCCCGGCACGGGGAACTGGTGCGCCTAGCCAAATCCCGCCTCGGCCCGGCCAAGCTCCGCCGCCGCACGGGCCAGCACCCCATGCCGAGTTCCGAAACCAGCCTGAAACCGATTGATGCCTCGGCCCAGAAGCCCAACCGCAAGAAGTGACTCCCAAGAGTCGGGACCAGACTGCCGGAACCGGATCGAAACGCGAACGCCCTCTCCATCTGGGGGAGGGCGTTCGCGTTTTCGTCGCATGATGGTCGGATGGTCAGGCCGGCAGGGCGTTCGGGCCGCTGTCCTGGATCCGGTGGATCCGGGGTCATTTCCTCAATGATGATTGACCAGTCCCACGTTATGATCCGGACGCGCGTCAGGAGGCTTCCCGGGCGAGGTCCGACAGCGGCGTGGGCGTATGGGCCGGAGGGACCGCCGGACGGCTGGGCAGGGAATCGCCGTTCTGGGGCACGAAGGAGATGTGGACGTGGCCGGTATGCTTCACTTCCCGGACAATGCGGTTGATCAGGGTGTTTTCCACCCGGTGGGTCTGTTCGGTGGTCAGGGTGCCGGCCACCGCCACCTGGAGGTCGATTTCCCAATGGTCGCCCATGGGGCGGCCCCGCAGGGCCAGGCATTCGAGGATTTCGGGGGTTTCCGCCACCATCACCCGGACTTGACTCAGCACCTCGGTGGGCACCACGGCGTCCAGCAGGCCCCGGGCGGCGGTGCTGGTGATCCGGAAACCGGTACGGATCACCAGCAGGCTGACCCCCAGGGCGGCCAGGTGGTCGGCCCAGGGAAACCCCAGGTTGGCCAGCAGGATGCCCGCCAGGGCCGCCAGGGAGGACAGGGCGTCGGAACGGTTGTCCCAGGCCGAGGCGGTGATGGCCAGATTGTTGTTTTCCCGGCCCACGCAGTCCATGTAGCTGTACATGATTTCGCAGACCAGGCCGGAGACCAGGGCCGCCAGGATGCCC
>PEAP01000049.1 GCA_002753665.1 Magnetococcales bacterium DC0425bin3 | reverse complement strand
GTCTCGGCGGTCTCCTTGTCGCGGATTTCACCCACCAGGATCACGTCCGGGTCATGGCGCAGAAAGTGGCGGATGGCGCTGGAAAAGGTGTACCCCGCCTTGATGTTGATCTGGGTCTGCCGCACCAGGGGAATCCGGTATTCGATGGGATTTTCCACCGTCAACACGTTCTTTTCCGCCAGGTTCAGCGCCCGCACCGCGGCGTAAAGGGTGGTCGTTTTGCCGGACCCGGTGGGGCCGGTGAGCAGCACGATGCCGTAGGGCTCGTTGAACACCTGGCGCAGCAGGTCGATGTCCTCGGGCTCGAAGCCGAGCTGGGACAGGCTCATGAAGTCGCTCTTCATGGGCAGCAGCCGCAGCACCATGTTCTCGCCGTAGGGACAGACGGTGGTGGAGGCACGAAAGTCGAAGCGGTTGTTGAGGATGGTCTCCGAGAAGCTGCCGTCCTGGGGCAGGCGTTGTTCGGCGATGTCCATGTCGCCCCGCATCTTGAGGTTGGACACCAGCCGCTTCATGGTGCCCGGCAGGGAAAAGATGGCCCGCATCACGCCGTCGATGCGGAACGCCACGCTGATAGTGCGACCCATGGGGCGAATGTGGATGTCCGAGGCCCGCAGCTTGACCGCCAACTGAAACAGGGAGTTGATGAAGGGGTCCAGGGAGCGGACATCGTCCTTGTCGGCCTCCAGCAACTGGATTTCCCGGGCGATGAGCTTCTCGACCGGATGTTCCAGGAAGTAGTAATAATACTGGGAGGCATTGTGGATCTTGCCCTTCTCACCCTGCCGGAAGGACGGCTTGAGACCGGTGTGCCGGGTGATGAGCTTTTCCAGCTGCCCCACGTCGTCGTTGGCGGTGGCCACCAGGATCTCCCCCCCGCCATGCTTGATGGGGAGGAAATGATTCAGTTCGCAGAGCTGCTGGTTGAACAGGCGCAGGGTGTCCTCGCTGGGCACCACCCGGTCCACGTCCACATACTCCCGCTTTTCCTGCTCGCTGATGGTGAAGGCAATGTCGAACTGGGAAACGAACCCCAGCCGTTCCAGGATTTCACCGACCTTTTCCTTGGTGATCTTCTGGTCCTGCAAGGCCAGCTCGATATGGCTCTGGGTGATCAGGCCTTTCTCTTTGAGCAGTTCGCCCAGGGGTTTTCTTTGAACGGCGTTGGACATGTCACTCATCCCTCATCTGTGCCGGGTTCGTCCGTCCGGGCGGGGACGGCGTTGTCCCCTTCGGGCGATGGAACGGTGTATTTGAGTATGATCCCGCTCTGGGTGAGGTCGGGAGGCAGTTTGCCCAATTGGACCTCCGCCTCCTGGCGGCTGTCCAGGGGGCCGATGCGCAGCGCTTTCCAGACCCGGCCCGAGTTCACCGGCTGGACCAGCTGCACCAGCACCGGAAATCCCAGGGACCGCAACCGCCCGGCCAGGGCATCGAGATCGGCCTGGGGCGCATAGCTGCCCAGTTGGATCACCCACTGGCCGCCCCATGGTTGCGCATCCTCCTGCGCAACGGGAGCGACGGTGGGAACAGGCTGGGCCGCCTCCGCCCGCCGGCTCGGCGGGGGACGGGTCAGCATGAACAGGGTCTCGGCATCCGGCCGGCCGGTCAACGGCAGGCCGATGATTCTCTGAAAACCGGTCAGGGCCTGCATGGTCACCCGGCCCACCACCCCATCGATTTTGTAATCGTAATACCCCCAGGAGGCCAGCGCCTTCTGCAATTTCTCCGCCTCGGGGTCCTGTTGGCCGAAATAGAAGAACTCCATCCAGAACGGCGGTTTCCAGAAGAACAGTCCGTCCGCTCCGCCCACCGTCAGCACATGCTGATCCTGGGCCGCCTGGCGCAGCCCGGCGGGCAGCCGCACCAGGCGCCAGCCGCTCTCCTGGGCAATCCGGTGGGCGGCCAGCTCCAGGCTGGCGGTTTCCAGGGCCTCCTGGAAGAGAGCGCCATAGCCTTCCAGCCGGTAATGGGCCAGAAAATCCTGCACATCCTTGGCAATTTCGACCGCGCTGCCGCCTCGGCTCAACTGGCGCAGCCGGGCTTCCAGACTGGTCACCCGCTGCTGGGCCTCGCGATTCCGCTCCTGGAGTTTCTGCAGAGCGTCCTGGGCTTCCCGGGCCTTGGTTTCGGCACCGGTGCGTTCCTCCAGGGCCTGGCGCAGGGCCTGGGAATTCTCCTCGGCCACCGCACCGCTCCAGGTTTCGCCCTGGGTGCGAGCCTGGTCCTTCAGCCCCTCCACCTTGCGGCGGCTGGCCTCGGCCTCGGCCTGAATCCGGGCCAGCAGGGCCTGGGCCTGGGCGGTTTCCTCCTGGGCCCGCTGGCGGGCGTTCTCGGCCTCGGTCAATTCCCGGGCGTGACGTTCCTCCAGCTCCTGCCGGGATTTCTGTTCCTGCTCCCGGGTGGCGGTCACCTGTTGGTCCGCTTCCTCCCGGGCCGCCTTGGCCCGGGCCTCGGCGTCCTCCCGGGCCTTGCGGGCCGCCTCCAGGCTTTCCTGATGCTGCCGCAGCAGCTCCGACTCCCGCCTGGCGAATTCCAGGCTGGCCTCCTGGGCGCCCTTGTCCAGCCGGGTCATGGCGGCCTGGGCCTCACCCCGGGCCAGGGTGGCCTCCTGCTCGGCCTGCTCCCGGGCCTGTCGGGCGGCTGCCAGTTCCTTGTCCCGGGCCGCGGCCCGTTGGGCCTGCACCTTCGCTTCCTCGGCCTTGGCCTCGGCCTCGGCCTGGGCGCTGACCATCCGCTCCCGGGCCTCCCGGGCGGCCTGCTCGGCCTGCGCCCGTTCGTCCAGGGCCTTGGCCAGGGCCACGGCCTGTTCCTGCAACGCCGCCTTGATGCGCCCCAGCTCCTGCTGGCTGTGGGCCGCCTCGTCCTCGGCCCGTTTGCGGGCCGTCAGGGCCTGGGTCAGGGACTCCTCGGATCTCTTGGCATCGGCCAAGGCCTTGTCCAGAAAGGCGGCCGACTCCAGCCGCCGCGCTTCGGCCTGCTCCCGGGCCTTCCGGGCCTCGTCGAGGGCCGCCTGCTGCTGACTGGCCTGGGCCACATCGGCACCAGGCGTCTGCTGGGCCACCCGGGCCAGGGCGCGGGCCTCCCGCAACTGGGCCTTGGCCACCTCGGCCTGGGCCAGCTCCTGGGCGACCTTGGCCTTGGCGATCTCGGCCCGGGCGCTCTCCCGCTCACCCTGGGCCTGGGCCAGCTCGGCCCGGGTCCGTTCCAGCACTTCCGCCGCCCGGGCCGCCTGGGCCTCGGCGGCGGCCTTGTCCCGCTCGGCCCGGGCCACCTCGGCCGTGGTGGCGGCCGGACGCCCCGCGGACAGCGAACCCGGCGCCATCCGCAGTCCCAGCCAGACCATCACCCCCACCGTCGCCAGCCCGCCCGCGGCCAGGCCGGCGGGCAAAAGCCATTTAGGCACCGCCCGGCGGGGTCTGCCGAAGCCGATCTCCTTGGCCACCTCCAGCAGCAACCGGTTGGTCACGCGGTTGGTGTTGTAGGCGAACAGACCGTAGAGAGAGCGGTCCATGAGGTTGTTGACCCGCCGCGGATTGCCCTGGGTCAGGGCATGGATCAGCCGGAAGGAGCGGTCGCCGATGACCACGTTGCCCCGGCTGCCCACCGCGTTGAGCTTGAAGAAGACGTATTGTTTGAGTTCCTCCAGATCGTAGGCGCTGACCTGGGCATGGATCACCACCCGGCTCTTGAGCTGGCGCAGTTCGTGGGCATCCAGCTTGACCAGCAGTTCGGGCTGTCCGATCAGCAGGATCTGCACCAGCTTTTCCGCATTGGTTTCCAGGTTGGAAATCATGCGGATCAGTTCCAGGCTCTCGGCGGACAGGTTCTGGGAGTCGTCGATGAGGATGGCGCAGTTGCCGCCGGCGGCATACCGTTCCATCAGGAAGCGGTTGAGGGACTCCATGCGCGCCGGCAGGCCCCCCGCCACCGCGGGAATGCCGAAATCCCGGATGATTTCATCCAGCAGGTCGGAGCCTTGCAGAAAGGTGTTGAAGACCAGGGCGGTCTCCACCCCGTCGGCTTCCAGCAACCGGAGCAGCCGCTGGGAGATGGTGGTCTTGCCGAGTCCCACCTCCCCGGTGATCACCATGAACCCCTTGCGGGTGAGGATGGCGTGCTGGATCTCGCCGATCAGGGCGTCGATCCGCGCGGGCATGAAAAAGTGATCGCTGTCCGGCGAGACGGGAAAGGGATTGCGGCTCAGACCCAGAAAGTCCAGGTAGGCCTCCCTGTGGACGGCCCGGCCCTCCGGGCCATGACCGCCACCCGTCCCGGTGGGGTGGGGCACCCTGTCGGACAGCCCATTCGGCCCGCTGGGGGAGTTCATGGGCAATCAGTTGAAATGCTGCCGCAGACGCTGCAGGCCCTCTTCCTTGGGATAGCGTTCCAGGAGGCCCTTCAGCCTGGCCTGAGCCGCGTCGGGCCGGTTGGTCTTCAGTTCGACGATGATCAGATTCTGGGCGGCCTCCAGGTCGTTCTCCCGGGCTTCGAGGGCCTGTTTCAGCAGGGGTTCGGCCTCGATGTACTTGCCGCGGGTCATGTGCCAGTAGGCTTTCAGCTTCAGCACATAGGGATCCTTGTCGCCCTTCTGCCGCAGGCTGGACAGCACTCCCAGCCGTTCCTCGACCCAGGCGGAATCGCCGGTCTGGATGGCCTTGCGCAGATCGGCCACCACGTCGCTGGTCTTCAACACCTTGCCCTTGGTCAAGGCGACGGCGGCGGGTTCCAGATCCTCGGCCTTCTTGTCTTCCGGAGCGGCCTTGGCCCTGGTCTCGGGTTCATCGGCCGGCGGCGCCGCGGTCTTGCCGCGGCCCATCCCACCGATATCGCCACCCAGCAGTTGATCCAGCTCGTCCCCCGCCCCGCCGGTCCCGGCGGGCTTGTTGCCGGGCGCCGCGGTCGAGGCATTGGCGGTCATGGCGGCCGGGGTCGCTCCGGCCCCATCGGCCTTGGCCGCCGGAGCGGCCGGGGATCCACTGTCCGCCGGGTCTCCGGCCAACAGCGCGGCCAGGGGATCGTCTTCCGGCGCGGCCGCAGGGGCAGCCGTTGCCGCAGCCGGGGCCGCGTCGGCCGCCGGCGCCTGAGTGATGGGAGGAGCCGGAATACGGTCGGCGACCGGTGCGGGAGCCGGAATATTGTCGGCCGCCGGCGTCGCGGCGGGAACCGGAGCCATGGCCGACGCGACGGCCGTTCCGGAACCCTTCGGATCCTGGGCCGCCGTGCGGGTCAGGGCGTCGTTCTGCAGGCCGGCGTTCTCCTGCCGATTCAGGGACCAGTAGACCCCGGCGGAAGCCGCGGCCAGCAGGGGCACGCCGATCACGGCGATCTTGCCCAGGGAGAGACCGCTGCCCGGGGTCTTGGCGAACCGGTTGAGCCCCGGGGGCGGGGGTGGGGCGGAAAGGGCCGCGCCGTCCTCCTCCCCGCGCTTGTCGGTCTTCGCCTTCCGCAGCGCCTTGTCTATGACACTCATAGGACACTCACCCGCAGCATGATGACCAGTTCCCGCACCTCTTCATTGTCGGAGACCTTGGTGAAGAGGCGGCCGAGAAGGGGCAACTCGGACAGCACCGGCACGCCGGTGCGCACGCCGGCCCGGGTCTTGTCGATGAGACCGCCCAGGAGAACGGTATCTTCGTTGCGCATCTTCAGGGTGGTGGAGAGTTCCTTCAGGTCCACCTGGGGCAGGGTCACCTTGACGGTGCCGTTGGCGTCGACACTCTGAAGAGCTAGACTGGTGCTGAGTACGTCGCTCTTGACCGGATGGATGGCCAGGGTCACCTCGCCGTCCTGGCCGATGAAGGGCACCACGCCGATCATGAGGCCGTCGAAGACGTTGTTGGTCTGGACATCCACCGTGACGGTGGTGGTGCCGCCGCCGGCGGTGGTGGTGGTGTCGGTCTCCTCCACGTAGGCGTTGGCCCGCCCCACGCTGATCATGGCGGGCTGGCCATGGCGGGCGCGGATGGAAGGATTGGACAGCACCCGCACGTCGCCGAACTGCTTGAGGAGCTGGAGGGTGACGTTGCCCATCTTTCCAGCCAAGGTGAGGCCCAGGCCGGCCAGATTGGAAGTCGTGGCCGCAGTGCTGGTGGTAAGGGCAGTCACCCCGCCAACGGTGACGAGCTGGGCCGTGGAAGACCAGGGGGCGGTTCCCAACGTCGAGCCAAGGCCGATGGTCTGACCACGGGTCGCATAGAGATTCTTCCGCACGAAGGCCCAGTCGATGCCGGACTGGTGTTCGTCGTTGAGCTGTACCTCCATGATCCGCGCTTCGATCAGGATCTGCCGATCGACGATCTCCCGGAACTGCTGGAGCAGCCCGACCGCACGGCGCATGGCCGAAGGCCGGGCCTTGATGTGCAGCAGGCCGGAGAGGTTGTTGAGGGTGAAGCTGCCCTTGCCCTCCAGGACCGAGGCCAGGATGGTCTGCAGGTGGGTGTAGGGGTTGGCCTCGCTGGTGGATCCGCTCATGGAGAAATTGCCGCTCAACTGGCCGCCCTGCACCTCACCCGCCGAGGCGCCGCCGAGAACGTCCCCACCCGCGGAAAAATTGGCGGTGGTCTTGGTGTCCAGGAAATTCAAGGTGAAGGTGCGTTCCTCCTGCAGGGTCACCCGCAGCAGGTTGCCTTCGATGGTGCCGTGGAGGTCGGCCAGCTCCAGGATCTCCCGGAACACCGCCGAGGCTTCCATGTTATGGAAGCTGACGGTGACCACCGGCGGCTCCTCCAGGACCGAGGGATGAATCATCAGGTTCATCTCGGTCATCTTGGCCAGGGCGCGGAAGATGTTGCGCACGTCTTCCTTGTCCATCTCCAGGGAGATGATCACATCGTCCAGGGGATTGTATTCCGGCAGCACCGGTTCCGGCTCCGGAACGACGGCGGAGCGTTTTTCCAGGTCCCGGAGCAGGGTGTTCTGGCTGCCCTCGAACTCCCGGGACTGGTGGGTCAGGGCTTCGTGGATGCCACGGCTCGGCGAGCCGCCGTAGAGCAGCTTCAGGTCGCGGATCAGCTCGTTACGGGTTTCGCCGAGCCCCTTGTCCTGCTTGGCCAGGGATTCATGGCTTTTCCTCAGCAGGGACGCCGTGGAGTCGCTCTCGCTGTCAGGGGATTGGGGGGTGGTTTGACAGCCGGCGCCGATCACCGACAACGCCATCATTCCGCCAAGGGCCCACATTTTATTCATGACCGGATTTCTCCCGCTCTGGCCTTACGATTCCCGGATTGTTCAAGGATTCCCGAGTGCTGGGCGGGCCAACAAGCCCCTCTCCACCGCGTGCGGCCCAATCCCTTGACACCCAGTCGGTACGGGCAACCGGCACCGGGATGGTTTATCAATCGCTCATCTTACCACAAACAACCCCTTCATTTCACCCCCCGACCATGCATCCCGGAATTTTTTCCCATTTCCGGCCTGCCGCGGAGGTGACCCGGACCCCCTCGCCGACCCCGACCGGCACTGGTCCCCCGTCCGTCCGAAGGGCAATGCAAACCCTGTTCCATAAATCCACCCATCCTCCGGCCACACCTGCAACCGGTGCAACGGCGGCCGATTGGGACTATCCTTGCGTTCGATCGATTCCTCCTTCTCGGCTGTCACGACCACTTCCATGAGCGATCTTCAGACCTATCGGCCGCGCACCCTGCTGGTCACCGGCGGGGCGGGCTTCATCGGCGCCACCTTCGTCCATCATCTCCTGGCCCGGGACCCCCAGGTGCGCATCGTCACCCTGGATCTGCTCACCTATGCCGGCTCCCTGGGCCATCTGGACGGGCTGCCGGATCCCGCCCGCCATCGATTCGTCCAGGGCGACATCTGCGACGCCGGGCTGGTGGATCGGCTGTTCCGGGAGCATGGTTGCGATGGCGTGGTCCATTTTGCCGCCGAGAGCCATGTGGACCGCTCCATCAGCGGGCCGGCGGACTTCATCCGCACCAATTACGTCGGCACCTGGACCCTGCTGGAGGCGGCCCGCAACCACTGGACCGATCCCGCCCGGGGTCCCTGGCGTTTCCATCATGTCTCCACCGACGAGGTCTACGGCACCCTGGGGCCCGACGATCCGCCGTTCCGCGAGACCACGCCCTATCGGCCCAATTCCCCCTATTCCGCGTCCAAGGCCGGGTCGGATCACATGGTGCGGGCCTATTTCCACACCTATGGCCTGCCCGTCACCCTGACCAACTGCTCCAACAACTACGGTCCGCGCCAGAACTGGGAAAAGCTGATTCCCACCGTGATCCGCCACGGTCGCGCCGGCACGCCCATTCCGGTCTACGGCCGGGGGGACAACATCCGCGACTGGCTGCATGTGGAGGATCACTGCGCCGCCATCCACCGGGTCCTGACCCACGGGCAGCCGGGCCGGTGCTACAACGTGGGCGGGGACAACGAATGGTCCAATCTGGACCTGGTTCACGCCCTGTGCGGCATCCTGGACCGCCTGCACCCCCGCCAGGGGCCCCACCGCACCCTCGTAACCTTGGTCACCGACCGTCCCGGTCACGACTGGCGCTACGCCCTCGACGCCGGCCGGATCCGGAACGAGCTGAACTGGCACCCCCGGATTCCGTTCGCCGCGGGGCTGGAAGCCACCGTGGCCTGGTATCTGGACCGGCCCCTGCCCTGACCGGTTCATGTATCCACTCTACACGGTGTCGTTCTTTCTGTTGGCCCTGGTCACCCTGCCCTGGTGGCTGTGGCAGTATGTTCGCGGCCCCAAATACCGCGGCACGGTGCGCCAGCGACTGGGTGGGGCGCCCTCCGACTGGCCGCCGGATCCACCGGATGGCCCGCCCCCCTGTTTCTGGCTTCACGCCGTATCGGTTGGGGAGGCGGTGGCGGCCCGGGATCTGGCCCGGCGTCTGGTGGAGCGTCTGCCTGGCCTGCGCCTGATGGTGTCCACGGTCACCCGCACCGGCCGGGACGAGGTGCTGCGCACCTATCCCTTCGCCCATGGGCATTTCTACCTGCCCCTGGACCTGCCCGGGGTGGTGGATCGGGTGCTGGACCGGGCGCGGCCCCGCTGTCTGGTGGTGATGGAAACCGAGCTGTGGCCCAACCTGTTCCGGGCCGCGGCCCGGCGTGGCATTCCGGTGGTGGTGGCCAATGGTCGCCTGTCGCCGCCTTCCTTCCGCAACTATCGGCGGGTGCGTTGGGCCATGGCCCGGTTCCTGGCGCCGGTGCGGTTGTTCTGCATGCAGTCCGCAGCCGATGCCGATCGCATGACCACGCTGTTGGGCGGCGCCGATCCACGGGTGATGGTGACCGGCAACATCAAGTACGACCAGGCCCTGCGCCTGCCGGACGCCGCCGAGATGACCGAACTGGATCGACGCCTGGGACCCCGCGCCGGCCCGCTGTGGGTGGCCGCCAGCACCCATCGGGGGGAGGAGGAGCCGCTGCTGGCGGCCTTTCGCGCCCTGACGGCCGGCCATCCCGCCCTGCGGCTGGTATTGGTCCCCCGCCATCCCGAGCGGGCCCGGGAGGTGGCGGGATTCTGCCGGGCCGCCGGCTGGGACTGGCAGTTTCTCGGAGAGTTGGATCGGGGCTGGAGCGCCCCGGTGCTGATCGTGGACCAGGTGGGTTGGCTGCGGCGTTTCTATGGTCTGGCCGATCTGGTGTTCGTGGGGGGCAGTTTCATCCCCCATGGCGGTCAGAACATCCTGGAACCCGCCGCCTGGGGGCGTCCGCCGCTGCATGGCCCGCACATGTTCAATTTCCGGGAGGCGGAACGGCAGTTGCGCGAGGCCGAGGCCAGCCTGCCCCTGGCCGGTCCCCACGAGCTGGCAGCCGCCGGCCGGCGGCTGTTGGACGATCCCGCCCTGGCCCGGGCCATGGGCGAGCGCGCCCGGCAGGTGGTGGCGGCCAACACCGGCGCCCTGGAGCGCACCCTGGCGGCGACCCTGGCCGCGCTGCCCGCCGCGGACGGGGGGGACCGGTGAACGCCTGGCATCCCCTGCTGCGCCTGCCGCCGTTGCTGGACGGCCGTCGCTCCCCCACCCCGGCCGAAGCCCTGCTGCTCGCCGCCCTGACACCCCTGGGCCGCCTGTACGGCCATCTGCAACGCCTGCGCGCCGGGCTTTACGCCCGGGGCCTGCGCCCCCGCTACCGGGCGCCGGTGCCGGTGATCAGCGTGGGCAACCTGGCCTCGGGGGGCACCGGCAAGACCCCTCTGGTGCTGTGGTTGGCCGAACGCCTGCGGGAGACCGGTCGTCACCCGGCGATCATCAGCCGGGGCTATGGCCAGGCCGCCCGCGGAGCGGTCACCGTGGTGGCGGACGCCCGGGGGCTGCGCCTGCATCCGCCCCAGGCCGCCGACGAACCGTACCTCATGGCGCGCCGCCTGCCGGGGGTCCCGGTACTCACCGCGCCGCAACGTGGAGCGGGTATCCGCCAGGCCCTGGCCACCCCGCCCTGCGGGGTGATCCTCCTGGACGACGCCTTCCAGCATCTGCCGGTGGCGCGGGATCTGGACCTGGTCCTGCTGGACGCCGCCCGTCCCTGGGGCAACGGCCAGTGCCTGCCGGCGGGCTCCCTGCGGGAACCCCCCAGCGCCCTGGCCCGCGCCCATTGGGTGATCCTGACCCGTTGCGACGCGGCTGGCGACCCTACGGCCACCCGTCGTCTTCTGGAGCGCCACGCCCCCGGGCGTCCTCTTTTGGAATGCCGCCACCGCCCGCGGGACTGGTTGCCCCTGGACGGCGCTCCGCCCCGGCCCCTGGAGCAACCGCCTCCCGGTCCCCTGCTGCCCTTCTGCGCCATCGCCCGCCCGGACAGTTTCGCCGCCACCCTCGCCGGCCTCGGGGTGGACACCCTGCCCCTGACCGCCTTTCCCGATCACCATCCCCTGCCGCCGGCCACCCTGGCGACGCTGGTGGCCCGCGCCCGCGCCCAGGGCGCCCAGGGGCTGATCTGCACCGAAAAGGACCTGGTCAAGCTCGATGCGCGGCGGAACTGGGGCCTGCCCATCCATGCCCTGACCCTGGAACTGACCTTTGCCGCCCCCCCCACGGCTCTCCTGGCCCGCATCGACGATCTGTTTTCCACCGGAGATCAACGACCGGCAGCCTGAATTCGGTCATGACAAAAATGGCGATGCCACCCACCGCGCCAATGTCACTTGATTCGGCGGGATCGTCCCGCCCGGCCGTGGGATTGCTGAGCCGTCGGCGGCGCCCCACGGCCGGGCGGGTCCGCACGCTCTTCTCAGACAGGATCGTTGTCCGACGGCGCTGGTGTCTGGCCGCTTCTCCGGCTGAGGATGAATGTCCCGACCCCTCCGGCCAGCGCTGTGCATATGATGATGGCGCCCGTTCTTGGGCTGCCGTTCAGAATGGCCACCACCCCGACCCCCAGGGCGCCGGCCGCGATCAGGAAGGCGAACCACTGGCCTCTGCGAATATCAGCGGACTGGGCGGAAATAGCCGCGGTGGTGATGGTCTGCTGGTATTTCAAGGACTCTTCCGCCATGCAAAGGATACGCTCAGCCGCCCCCGGGATAATCAGATTGTACTTCTCCATGACCGACGGAGGAGGCAAAGGCCCTTCGAAGCTCTGTATGATTGCGTGGGTACGTTCGGGTGGCCGTGGCAACTGGACTTCGCGGTTCAGGACATCGGGCAGATTCCGCTCAGGCGTCTTTTTTCGCGGGGGTCTTTTGCGCATCTTCGAACCGGTTCATCGCGTTGTCGAGTGCCTGGCCGGTGGTGGACCAGGCCTTGACGATCTGATCATACGGGGACAGGGGGATCAGGTGGGTATACTCCGTCGCGGGCCATGGACAAAAGACGCTCCCGACACCCTTCAGAACATTTTGCAGACGGATTTTCATAGGATACCTCGGGCCGGCGGTGAATGCGGGGAGACACACCGATGAAAGCCGCTTCCCGGCTTCCACGGCAAACCCTCGGCTGAGGGATCGAATCCGGCTCCCACAACAGGCTCTTTGGCATCCATACTACAGGGGAAACGTCCTGGAAACAACAGATAACTCACGGATCCCCACGGGGTGCGAATCCGGCCGGGAAAACGCCTGGGTTGAAAGCCAGTTCAGCCGGCCAGAATACCTACAAGAACAGCGCCTGAAACCGCAGCCAGAAGTCGGGAATCCAGACCTTCATGGAAGCGATGGGGACCAGGGTGGTGTCCCGGAGGAACGGATAGCCGATGGTGATGAGCGCCACTCCGGCGGCCAGCGCCAGGCGTCGCAGCCGCGGCCGGCCCGCGGCCCGCAGGCCGTCCAGGAACCGTTCCACCGGCAGGGGGCGTTCCCAGGCCAGATGGAGGATCAGCAGGAGCAGATGACAATTGAAGATCGCCAGGGCGGTCCAGCGGCCCCAGTCGATGCCCATGGCCATCCACAGCAGGGGGGCAAAGGCCGCACGCATCACCAGACGCCGTTCCCGCGGTCCCAGGGGCAGGGTG
The DNA here is from genome assembly GCA_002753665.1 of Magnetococcales bacterium DC0425bin3. Taxonomy (GTDB): domain Bacteria; phylum Pseudomonadota; class Magnetococcia; order Magnetococcales; family DC0425bin3; genus DC0425bin3. Next base: position 10,853 of record PEAP01000049.1, on the reverse strand, counting down.
GCAAACCGTTCGAACAGCTCCAGGGGAATCCGGCACCAGCCCCAGAGCAGCAGCCAGGCAGCCGCCAGCTCGACCAGCGCGCTCCAGTCTCCCCGGTGGCGGAAGAACTCCCGATAGTGGCCGGCCAGATCCTGGTGATCGGTATAGACCCCGATCACGTTGGGATCGACATAACCCACCCGTTCCCGGATGGCGGCGGCCAGTTCCGCCGGCGGCACGTCGGGCTGGCCGTGGACCAGGATCAGCCAGACCGCCCCGGCCACCGGGAGCAGCAGGCCGAGGAACGCCAGCCCGCGCCGGCGCCAGGGCTGGGCCGCCACGGCCAGGCGGACGTACAGCACCGCCGCCAGCAGCGGCACATGGATCAGCAGGGCGGCTTCGTGGATGAGGACCGTCACGCCGCCCAGCAGACCCGCCAGCAGCGCCGCCAGGGGCATGGGACCGCGGATCAGCCCCCAGAGAGCCGGCGCGATCACCAGGTAATTGACCTGGTCCAGCCGGCCCCGGTCCAGCACGATGTACTCGATGGTGCCCGGGCAGAAGGTCAGCAGCAGGGCGATGGTCCACACCCGCGGGTCGCCCGTGCGGGTCATCACCCGGTGCAGGAAGACCAGCAGCAGGGCCAGCAGGGCGGCGGTGAAGCCATACACCAGCATGCCCACCCGGGGCGCCGACAGGACCTGGTCCGCGAACATCCACCCCAGCAGCTCCCCCACCAGCCCCCGCTTGATGAAGCCGAACCCGTAATTCAGCTGAAAATGTGTAAAGTTGTATCCGCCGATCGCGCTGGTGGCGCGCCCGAAATAGCTCAGGGCGATCCGCAGCGCCAGGATCCAGAACAGCAGGCGGTTGAACCGGTCCAGTCCCAACCTACCAGACCCTGGGCTCGAAGTCCGGCGCGTTGGCCAGCGCCACCGACTCGCCCGACTGGACGATCACGAACAGGCCCTGGTTGGCGGCATAGGACGTGGCGTCCTCTTCGGTCACGATGCCGGCCACGGCCCCCAGCACCCGGCAGGCGGCATAGCGCGGTCTGATTTCCTTGAACTGCCCCAAGCGTTCCACATACTCCGTCACCTCCTCCACCGTCAGGGTGCTGCTGACATTCACCAGCACCACCGCGTCGCTGTTGTGGTTCATCACCATGATGTCGATCCACAGACTGCGGCCATCGTCCGACCAGAACTTGCATCGCTGATAAATTTGGCTTCCCGGTATTCCCCAGGCGGAAAACAGGGTATCGCACCCGGGGACCACCAGCTTCTCCATGAACAGACCCCGTTGGCCGACGAACAGGGTGTCGATCTGATTGGAGACCTCCGCGATCACGCGCCTGGTCTCCTGAAATTCGCGGTCCATGGCACCGGCGGGAAGAACCGGGCCGGATTCCCCAGCCTGGGCGCGCATCCCGCCCGGCATGCGGGCGGTTTCGGCCCTCTGCTCCCGCAGCATGTCGTACAGTCTATGTTCCAATTCCGCGCCGTGATCACGCATCCTGCGGTCCGCCGCCGCGATCTCCGCGCGCATGTCCCGCAGCATGCGATCCGTTGCCACGCTCTGCTCGTGAAGTTGCCGGCTGTTCTCGGCGCAGAGTTTCCACAGAGCATCAATGGTCAACACGCCCGACATGGGGGTCTGCACTCTTCCTGGGGTTTTGCCTGTGGGATGACAGTCTACGCCCTTTCACCCTCCCGGAAAAATGAAAAACGCCCGCCAGCCAGCCACCGACCCGCCGCGGGCCGGCGTCACCCCTCAGCGCTGGAAACCCCCTGCCCGGCCCCCGGCGCCGCCCGGCGCTGGTCGATGAGGGCTCGGGTATTTTGTATCCGCTTTCGCAGCGAGGAGACATCCATCCCCGAATAATGATCGAGCCCCTCCGCCTCAAAGACTTCCAGGGCCTGCTGCCAAGCCGCCACCGCCTCCTCCAGGCGCTCCGGCCCGCCCTCACGCTCGCCAAGACTCAATAACGCAAGACCCAGACTGTACTGGGTCGCTGCCCATTTCAGCGGCACCCGTTCGCGGGTCCACTCCTGCAAAGCTTCCCGATAGGCCGCCACCGCCTCCTCCAGGAGTTCCGGCCTGCTCTCACGCTCGCCAAGAATCCGTAACGCACTTCCCAGATTGTTCTGGGTCATCGCCCATACCAGCGGTACCTGCTGACGCGGCCGGCGGAGCAACAGTGCCCGCCAACGATCGATGGCCGTCTCCAGGGCGGGATTGTCGCCGAATTCGTTGCCCTGGGCCTGCCACGCCATCGCCTCGCGGTGCAGGGAGTCCAGTTCCTTCGTCTCATGCACCGAAGCGGCCCGCCGGGCGGCGTCGGCGAACAGGGTGGCGGCGGCCCGGTAGCGCAGGCCCAACCAGGGCCAGTACAGCGCGGCGGGCGCTGGTGGCCGCGGACGCGCCAGGCGGCCCTCTTCCAGCATCCGGTCCTGGATCTCCTGGAGGCGTTGCAGCAGACCGTCGGCCTGGTCCAGATGACCGGCGGCCATGGCGCCCTCGATCCGCCGCTTCAGGGCCGCAATCTCGGGAATGCCTTCGGGGCTTCGCCTGCTCCTGGATGAATGCCAGATGTTCCCGGGTCGGCGTCTGCCTGTCCGGGATGTCTCCAGAACTCTCTGGATCGCCCCCTCTGGACTTGGGAGCAATGATTTTCTTCGGAAGCCACAAGACCCAATAAAAATCGCAACGAGAACAGGCCACAAATTCCCCAAGGCCTGCGCACCCCGACTATTGGCGTCGTCCTTGAGCCAATTCCAAGCCTCCCTGAAGATGCTTTCAATGACTTCCATCACAACCGCCCCCGTCCGGAAGATGTCCCATGGCATCACGCAAGGCATGGTACAACAGCCTCCCAACGCAACACAACGGGCCGGAGGACCGCCAGGGTCCTCCGGCCCGTGGACAGCCGTTGGAAAGCCTATTCCGAATCCAGGCGCCGGGCCTCGTCGATGAGCATCACCGGGATGTCGTCGCGGATGGGGTAGGCCAGTTTGTCGGCGCGGCAGATGAGTTCCTGGTTCTCGCGCTGGTACTCCAGGGGGCCCTTGCACTGGGGGCAGACGAGGATATCCAGCAGTTCCTGATCGATCATGGGCGTTCCCCAATGAGACGTTGCAGGGTGTGAGGGTCAAGGCCGGCGCTGTGGCCGAACCAAGCCGGCGCGCGGAACCGGCGGCCGCCGAAGCGGCTCAGGGCGGCGCTGCCGATGCCGAACAGGCGGCCACGGCGTCCGATCCACCTTGTTGAAAATGAGAAACAGCGGCGCCGAGCCGCCGGCCAGCCGCCGCAGAAAGTCCCAGTCCTCATCCACCGGACCCTTTGGCCAGCGCCACCGCTTCGCCCGACTGGACGATCACGAACAGGCCCTGGTTGGCGGCATGGGACGCCGCCGCCTCCTCGGTGACGAGGCCGGCCACGGCTCCCCCCAGCACCCCCAGGGCTATCGCATTTGAAACTGGGTCCCCCGCGGCGCGACCGGACCTGTCACCGCGGGGGGGGATTGCGGCTTTGGAAAACTTCTTCGAGGGATCCGGCGTTGAAGAGGTTCTTCGTCCACTGTTCCAGGCTCTCCACATCGGCCTTGGCGAGATTGGATGCGACCCAATCCGGTGTCTGGCCGAAGCGCCATTCCAGCAGGCTCCGCAGGGTGCGCATTTGACCTTCCCGCAGGCCTTCCTGGCGGCCTTTCTGGAGGCCTTCCGTTTCCCCCCTGTTGAAGATATCCCGCAGGAAGGCGTTTTCCATCACATCCACCGTAATGGCCATTGCCGTCACCTCCTCCTTGATCGCGACTTCGAGCTTGCGCAGCCCGGCCAGGATCATCAGTTTCTCCAAAGCATCGGCCCGGGCCTTGGCGGGCAGGGCGGCGATGCGGGTCAGGATAGCCTGGATGGTCCGGCGGCCGTCCTCCAGGCGGCAGAGGATGGCCAACAGGTTCTCTTCCAGGCAGGGACTGTCGAGCATCAGGCGGCAATCGATGTCGCCAATATTCATGACAGTATAGCGGAAGGTGAGATTTTCCTCCACGATTTCCATCTGGAAATCAGGTCGCCCCGGACCGACGTAGAGGACCAGCTGGAGGATGCGGGCATGAGGGTATCGGACGCGGAGCAGGGTCCGGTATTCCAGCATGCGCTCGGGCATGTTGTCGGGGTTGGTGGCTTGCAGTTCCATATGGAATATGGTGCCATCGCACAGGCGCGCCACCAGATCCGGCACGCGGCTCTTGACCGAGGGAAACTCGACGGGAAGCAGCTCCAGGGCTTCCTGACCCGTCAACAGCGTGAGCAGGCGTTGGGGAAGGGTGTGGAAGAGCGATTTCAGGGTGCGATCGTATTTCATGAAAAGGCTGCCTGTGGGAAGCCGCGGGGCGATGACGGCTTGGGGGATTGTGCAACAAGCTGGGCCTGTTTCCCATGATCCCAAGTGCAATTGCCCTGCCCGCCGGCCACCACCCGCCGCGGGCCGCAGTCACCCCCCGGCGCCGGAAGAAGCCCCCGACCCGCCGGCCCCCGGCGCCGCTTGGCGCTGGCGGATGAGGGATTGGGTATATTTTGCAGCCGGCTGCGCAACGAAGCGATGGGCATGCCTGAAAATGGTCGAGCTTCGCCGCCTCGAAGACTGGCCAAAGCCTCCCGGTTGGAAAGCCTATTGCGAATCCAGGCGCCGGGCCTCGTCGATGAGCATCACCGGGATGTCGTCGCGGATGGGGTAGGCCAGTTTGTCGGCGCGGCAGATGAGTTCCTGGTTCTCGCGCTGGTACTCCAGGGGGCCCTTGCACTGGGGGCATACGAGGATATCCAGCAGTTCCTGATCGATCATGGGCGTTCCCCGATGAGACGTTGCAGGGTGTGAGGGTCGAGGCCGGCGCTGCGGCCGAACCAGACGGGGGCGGACAGGCGGCGGCCGCCGAAGCGGCTCAGGCCGGCGCTGCCGATGCCGAACAGCCGGCTGCGCTCCCCGGGGGATAATATGTCAAAAGCCCCGGGCCATTCCAGGCGCGCCATGGCCTGTTCCAGGGCCGGGCTCAGGGGCACCAGGCGCTCCCGGTAGGGCGCGCCGCAGGCGGGGCAGACCCCCTGGGCGCGGCGCACGGAAAAATATCCCCCGGTCACCGGCCCGCCGCAGCCGGCGCAGGCATCCAAACGCCAGCCGAAGCCCAGCTCCCGCAGCGCCCAGCCCTGCCACCAGCCCAGCAGGGCCAGCGCCTCGGCCCCGGCGTCCAGCCGGTCCAGGGCCGCCGCGGTGTACTGGAACAACCGGTGGTGGGGATCCCCGGGGGGCAGCAGGCGCACCAGCACCTCCTGGATCACCTGGGCGGCGGCGGTGGCGCGGCCGTCCCGACCCAACCGGTGGCGCGGCCGGGCGATCTCCACCCCGGTCAGGGTGGCCAGGGCCGCCGGAGCGCGACGCCCGGCCCACAGATCCAGGTCGTGGAACCCGGCCAGGGCCGCCCGCTCCGGCCGTTTGCGGCCGCGAATGCCCCGGGCCAGCACCCCAAGCACCCCCTGGCCGCGGGTGAAGAACTGCACCACCAGACTGGCCTCGCCATAGGGCGTGCGCCGCAGCACCAGGCCCTGGTCATGAATGCGCATCGCCCTGACCGTTGCCGTAGCCGAGCCGGTCCAGCAGGCGCCCGTCGGCGCTCCACCCCTTGCGCACCGTCACCCGCAGGTCCAGATACACCCGGATGCCCAGCAACTGCTCCAACTCTAGGCGGGCGGCGGTGCCGATCTGCTTGAGCCGGCTGCCGCCCCGGCCGATGACGATGCCCTTCTGGCTGTCCCGCTCCACCAGGATCTGGGCGGCGATGCGCAGCAGCTGTTCCTCTTCCTGAAAGCCCTCGATCTGGACCGCCGTCGCATAGGGCAGCTCGGCCTGGAGGAACAGGAACAGCTTCTCCCGCAGGATCTCGGCGGCGATGAACCGCTCCGGCTGGTCGGTCCATTGCCCCTCGGGAAAATAGGCCGGCCCCGGCGGCAGCAGGGCGGCCAGGTCCTGCAACAGCGGCGTCAGATTCTCCCCGGTCAGGGCCGACAGGGGGATGAAGCCCCGCAGCGCGATGCCCTCGGCCGTGGCGCGCCGGTCGCAGGCCGCCAGCAGGGGCAACAGGATCGGCCGGGGCGTCCGGTCCACCTTGTTGACGATCAGGAACAGCGGCGCCCCCCCGCCGGCCAGGCGGCGCAGGAAGGTCCAATCCTCCTCCACCGGTCCATGGGGCGCCTCCACGAAGTACAGGATCATGTCGGCCTCGGCGCAGGCGCCGAAGGCGGTGGCCACCATGGCCCGGTTGAGGGGTCTGGCGCCGGGCTGGTGCAGACCCGGGGTGTCCAAGAATACCATCTGCACCCCCGGGGCGTGCCGAACCCCCAGAATCCGGGTGCGGGTGGTCTGGGGCTTGGGGGTGACGATGGCCACCTTGCGCCCCAAGACCTGATTGAGAAACGTGGACTTGCCCATGTTGGGCCGCCCGGCGATGGCGATGAATCCGGATCGGAACCCCTCCGGCGCGACAGCAGCGGTCATGACTCTTCCCCTTCCCCGGTGGTTCCGATCCAGGCCATGAGCATGGCCCGGGCCGCCTCGACTTCGGCCCTTTTCTTGCTGGTGCCCGCCCCCTGGCTGTCCGGCTGTCCCGCGGCCCGGCAGACCACCGTGAAGAAGCGCTGATGCTCGGGTCCCGCCACGGCCAGCAGGCGGTAGTGCGGCAGGGGCAGGCCCAGGGACTGCAGGCGCTCCTGCAGGGCGGTCTTGTAATCCTTGGCGCCTTCCCCGGGGTCGATGGCGGCCACCAGGTGGGCGAACAGGGTCTCCACCACCGCCCGGGCGGCGGCGTGGCCGCCATCCAGGTAGACCGCGCCCACCAGGGCCTCCAGGGCGTCGCCCAGCAGGGATTTCTTCAGCCGTCCGCCGCTCAGGGCCTCGCCCCGCCCCATGGACAGGTAATCGCCCAGGTTCACGTCCCGGGCCACCCGGGCCAGGGCGCTGGTCTTGACCAACGCCGCCCGCCAGCGGGACAACTGCCCCTCCCGGGCCTCGGGAAACCGCACGAACAGCATCGCGGACACCAGCAGATCCAGGATGGCGTCGCCGAGAAACTCCAGCCGCTCGTTGTGGGGCAGGGGCGGCTGCCCGGCCGCCGGGGTCACCTGGCAGGAGCGGTGGCGCAGGGCCTGGGCCAGCAGCTCCGGGTCGCGGAACCGGTAGCCGATGCGCGCCATCAGCAGGGCGGGGTCCGCCCCGCGCCGGTCGGCGTCCGGGGTCATGGGGTCCTATTCCACCGCCTGCCCCAGCCGATCCCAGCGGGGCGTGGATTCGTAGGGATCCCAGGACCAGAACAGGGTCACCGCCCGCCCCACCAGACGGTGGGCGGGTACGAAACCCCAGAAGCGGCTGTCGTTGCTGTTGTCCCGGTTGTCGCCCATGACGAAATAATGCCCCGGGGGCACCACCTTCTCGACCCGATGATAGCTGGTGAACTCGCCGGGATGGATCAGGATGGTGTAGGGCGGCTCCCGCAGGCGTTCCAGATAGGCCTTGGCCTCGGTCTCCCGGCCATGCTCGTCCCGGTAGCGATAGTCGCCCCAGAACTCGTAGCCCAGCGGCCGGTCGTTGAGGTACAGGCGCTTGCCCTCGTAGCGGATGTGGTCCCCCGGAATGCCCACCACCCGCTTGATGTAGTCCTTGCCCGGATCCTGGGGAAACTCGAACACCACGATGTCGCCCCGCTGAGGCCCCTCGCCCATGAACACCCGTTGGCTGGTGAAGGGCACCCGATGGCCATAGGCCATCTTGTTGACGAACAGATAGTCCCCCACCAGCAGGGTGGGGATCATGGAGCCGGAAGGAATCTTGAACGGTTCGATGACGAAGGTGCGCACCACCAGGGCGATGCCCACGGCCATGACGATGGCGTCGTAGTATTCCAGGAAGGTCGAGGGCCGGTCCAGCAGGCGCTGCTCCGGCTTGAGCAGGAACATCCCGAACAACACCATCACCAGCCCGGCCAGGGGCCCGGCGCCCCGGCCCTGGAAGATCTGTTCCTCGGACAGGATGATGTAGCTGCCGGCCATGGTCAGGCCGGCCAGGATGAACAGCAGACCATGAAGCAAATGCCGGCGGGTGATGCCCCGGGGACGGACGCCGTCCGGTATCGATGGTTCCATCATCATTCCTGATCCACCTTGAGAACCGCCAGGAACGCCTCCTGGGGGATTTCGACCCGGCCGATCTGTTTCATGCGTTTCTTGCCGGCCTTCTGTTTTTCCAGCAGCTTGCGCTTGCGGGTGATGTCGCCGCCGTAGCACTTGGCGGTGACGTTCTTGCGCAGGGCCTGGACGTTGACCCGGGCGATGACCTTGGAACCGATGGCCGCCTGGATGCTGACCTCGAACATCTGCCGATGGATCACGGTCTTCATGCGCCGGGCCAGCTCCCGGCCCCGGTACTCGGCGTTGGTGCGATGCACGATGATCGACAGGGCGTCCACCGCCTCGCCGTTGATCAGGATGTCCAGCTTCACCAGATCCTCGGCCCGGTAGCCTTTCACTTCATAGTCCAGACTGGCATAACCCCGGGAGATGGATTTCAACCGGTCGAAGAAATCCATCACCACCTCGTTGAGGGGCAGTTCGTATTCCAGCAGCGCCCGGGAGTCGGAGATGTAGGTCAGGTTCTTCTGGGTGCCGCGGCGGTCCATGCACAGCTTCATGATGCCCCCCATGTGTTCGGGGGGGGCCATGATGGAGGCGTGGATCAGCGGTTCGCGGATCTCGCGGATCTTCTGGGTGGGCGGCAGGTCGGAGGGGTTGTGGATCTCCTCGATGGTGCCGTCGGTCAGCTCCACCATGTAGACCACCGTGGGGGCGGTGGTGATCAGGTTCAGGCCGAACTCCCGGTCCAGGCGCTCCTGGATGATCTCCATGTGTAGCAGGCCGAGGAACCCGCAGCGGTAGCCGAAACCCAGGGCCGGCGAGGTCTCCGGCTCGAAGTCGATGGAGCCGTCGTTGAGGGACAGCTTCTCCAGGGCGTCCTTGAGATTCTCGTAATCGGCGCTGTCCACCGGATAGAGCCCGGCGAACACCATGGGTTTGACTTCCCGGAAGCCGGGCAGCCGCTCGGCGGCCGGGCGGCGGGCGTGGGTGACCGTGTCGCCCACCCGGGCATCGGTGACCTGCTTGATGCCGGCGATGATGCAGCCCACCTCGCCGGCGCCCAAGGTCCGGCAGTCGGTCACCTTGGGGGTGAAATGCCCCAGCCGATCGACGTTGAAATCCCGTCCGGTGGCCATCAGGCGGATCTTGTCACCCACCGTCACCAGGCCGTCGTAGACCCGCACCAGGCAGACCACGCCCAGGTAGTTGTCGTACCAGGAATCGACGATCAGGGCCTTGAGGGGCCCCGCCGGGTTGCCCCGGGGCGGCGGGATGTGCCGGACGATGGCCTCCAGGGTCTCCTCGATGCCGATGCCGGCCTTGGCCGAGACCTCCAGGGCGCCGCTGGCGTCCAGGCCCACCACGTCCTCGATCTGACGGCGCACCCGGGCCGGATCCGCCGAGGGCAGGTCGATCTTGTTGAGGACCGGCAGGATTTCCAGGTTGTTTTCCAGGGCCAGGTAGACGTTGGCCAGGGTCTGGGCTTCCACCCCCTGGGCGGCGTCCACCACCAGCAGGGCGCCTTCGCAGGCGGCCAGGGAACGGGAGACTTCGTAGGAGAAGTCCACATGGCCCGGGGTGTCGATCAGGTTGAGGATGTAGTCCCTGCCGTCCCGGGCGTGGTAGATCAGGCGCACCGACTGGGCCTTGATGGTGATGCCCCGTTCCCGTTCCAGGTCCATGCTGTCCAGCACCTGCTCGGTCATCTCGCGTTTGGAGAGGGTGCCGGTGCTTTCGATCAGCCGGTCGGCCAGGGTGCTTTTGCCGTGGTCGATGTGGGCGATGATGGAAAAATTGCGAATGTGATCCAAGGGGCGTGCAACCGGGGCCGCAAAGAGTTGGTGACCACACGCCGCGTCTCCCTCGGCCCGGCGTCCCATGGGACGGGCCGAGGCGACCGCGACCTGCCAGCGTCCGCCATGGCCAGCGCGTCCGCGGCCGGCATGGGGCGGGGTCGGAGGGAGAGGAATCTCCCCCCATGCGGGTTATTTATAGTCCCCCCGGTCGGTTTTCGCCAGCTCCACCGTGGCCAGCACCGCCGTGCGGTGCAGCAGGTCGTGTTCCGCGCCCCGGTTGGGGGTGTCGGAGAGGGTGCGCAGGGCCTGGTCGCGGGTTTCCCGCAGTTGATCCAGGGAGGCCTCCGACAGGCCGTCGCCCGCTTCGTCCGGGCGGACCAGGTCCTGCTCCAGGGATTCCAATGTATCCAACAGGCGTCCGGTCCGTTCCAGTTGCTCCCGACGCTGGCGCGGAGAGGGTTCATCGCCCACGCCCCCGACGCCATTGAGCGCCTGGGCGGCAGCGGTTTCCCCGACACCGGCAAGGGAGTCCATCACCCGGGTAAAAATTTCCCCCCCGGCGCCGTCTCCGGCCTTGCCGGCCTTGGCCTTTCCGACGGGGGCATAGGTCTTGCCGGCTTGATCCAAGCGGCGGATGGTCATGGATTCCTCCTGAATATCGAGGTTGCTCTCGTCCCTGTTTGCAGTCAACTTCCGTGCCAGATTTCTCAAAAAAAAACGGACCGCCTGTCGTCCATCATAACGGATTGCGACCGCCAGGAGTAGGCAAGTATAATGGACCCCAAAAACCGGACAGTGTGTTAAGCTCTGAACCACACCAAAACATGAGGAGTGGAAATGGGCAATGTTCGCAAGCAGTATACGGGGGCATTCAAGGCCAAGGTGGCGCTGGCGGCGATGC
>PEAP01000213.1 GCA_002753665.1 Magnetococcales bacterium DC0425bin3 | reverse complement strand
AAGCGGAACATGCCCGACAAGCTGACCTTGAGCAAGTACTGCCCGTTCTGCCGCAAGCATACCCTTCACAAGGAAGGAAAAATCAAATAAGCTCCCACCTCTGGAGTGGCTCGGGGGGGGGCCCGATCCATGAACGGCGGGGCGCATCCATCCGGCGACCACAGGACAGTAGCTCAATTGGTAGAGCATCGGTCTCCAAAACCGACGGCTGGGGGTTCGAGTCCCTCCTGTCCTGCCATCTTGCGGACGTCCGTTCGCCGGCGGGAAGCCTGGGATGGCCCGACGGGTCGATTGGGACAGCGGGCGTCCTACCAGAAACTCCTTTGAGTCAGCGCAAGAGGATGATCATGGTGCAAGTGGCGCAGGTCAGACAGTACCTCACCGATGTTCAGAACGAGGTACGCAAGGTGGTCTGGCCGACACGCAAGGATACCACCTCCACCACCCTGGTGGTCTTCGGCATGGTGTTCGCCGTCTCTCTGTTTCTCTGGCTGGTGGATACCCTGCTCGCCTTTCTGGTGCAGCTGGTGGTCGGCTAGGTCGGCCCCTGCGGCGGATTTTCACTTTTCTATAAGAGACCGGGACGAGTTCATGGCCAAGAAGTGGTACGTCATCCACGCCTATTCCGGCTTTGAAAAAAAGGTGAAGCAGGCCCTGGAAGAGCGGATCCGACTCACGGGCCGGTCGGAGATGTTCGAGCAGATCCTGGTGCCCGCCGAGGATGTGGTGGAGCTGCGCAAGGGCAAGAAGGTCACCTCCGAACGGAAATTTTTCCCCGGCTATGTCCTGGTGCGCATGGAGTTGAACGACGAAACCTGGCACATGGTCAACGAGATCCCGAAGGTATCGGGTTTTCTCGGCGGCGGCGGGCGGCCCCAGGCCCTGTCCGACCGCGATGTGGAAAAGATCCTGCGTCAGGTCGAAGTCGGCATGGAAAAGCCGAAACCTCGGGTGTCCTATTCGGTGGGGGAGGCCGTGCGGGTGGTGGATGGGCCGTTCGTGTCTTTCAACGGCGTGGTGGAGGAAGTGGACGAAGACAAGGCCCGCATCAAGGTCTCGGTGAGCATCTTCGGTCGCGCCACCCCGGTGGAACTGGAATTCGTTCAGGTGGAAAAATTGTAGGGATAGACTCATGGCAAAGAAAATCACGGCCTACATCAAGCTGGAAGTTCCCGCCGGAGCGGCCAAACCCAGTCCGCCCGTGGGTCCCGCCCTGGGACAGCATGGTCTCAACATCATGGAGTTCTGCAAGGCGTTCAACGCCCAGAGCCAGAAGATGGAGCCCGACTCCCCGGTGCCGGTGGTCATCACGGTCTACCAGGATCGCACCTTCACCTTCGAGATGAAGACGCCGCCGGCGGCTTATTTTCTGCGCAAGGCGGCCGGAGTGCCCAAGGGCAGCGCGACCCCGGGGCGGCCCCCCCTCGCCGGCAAGGTGACCTGGGCCCAGGTGGAAGACATCGCCAAGACCAAGCTGCCGGATCTCAACGCCAACGACCTGGAGGCGGCCAAGCGGACCATCGCCGGTTCCGCCCGTTCCATGGGTCTCGAAGTCGTCTAAGGGGAGCCGATCATGGCGCAACATGGAAAGAGAATTCGGGCCTTGCGGGCGAAGGTGGAGGGCATTGCGCCCCAGTCCCTGCCCGAGGCGATGCAACTGCTCAAGGAAACCGCCACCGCCAAGTTCGACGAGACGGTGGAGGTGGCCATCAACCTCGGGGTGGATCCCCGTCATGCGGATCAGATGATCCGCGGCACCGTCGATCTGCCCCATGGCACCGGCAAGGTGGTGCGGGTGCTGGTGTTCGCCAAGGGCGACAAGATCGCCGAGGCCCTGGCCGCCGGCGCCGACCATGCCGGTAACGACGACCTGGTGGAAAAGATCCAGGGCGGTTGGACCGATTTCGACCGGGCGGTGGCCTGCCCCGACGTGATGGGGGTGGTGGGCAAGCTGGGGCGGATCCTGGGTCCCCGCGGCCTGATGCCCAACCCCAAGCTGGGCACCGTCACCTTCGATGTCACCCGGGCGGTGAAAGACATCAAATCCGGCCAGGCAGCCTTCCGGGTCGAAAAAGCCGGCATCATCCATGTCGGTGTGGGCAAGGCCTCTTTTTCGGCGGACCGGCTGGTGGACAATGCCCGGGCCCTGCTGGATACCATTCAAAAGATGCGACCCTCGGGGATCAAGGGGGTCTACATCAAGAAGATCACCGTCAGCGCCACCATGGGGGTGGGGATCCGGGTGGATCCCGCCACCGCCCTGAGCAGCTCGGGCCGGCTCTGATACGGTCGTTTCCGGTCCAAGACAGCGGGTGGGGCCTGACGGCCCCTTAAACGTCTCGGGAGTTCGTTGCCCGATGGCCCGCCGAGACAGCTTCCCCGCGAGGCTCCTTCTGGACTTGGATGTATCCAACCATTTACCCAAAAGGAGGTCATTTTGAATCGGGAGGAGAAAGGCCAAGTCATCGAAGAGGTGCGCGACAGCCTGAATCGCTCCAAGGTGGCCCTGGTGTCCCACTATCGCGGGCTGACCGTGGCCCAGATGAGCGATCTGCGCCGCAAGTTCCGGGCGGCTGGCGTCGAGTACCGGGTGGTCAAGAATACCCTGGCCAAGCGGGCTTCGGCGGGGGGCGAGTTCGATGCTCTCAAGAACCTGCTCACCGGTCCCACCGGTCTGGCCATGAGCCCGGACCCGGTGGCGCCGGCCAAGGTGATCAGCGCGTTCGCCAAGGACAATCCCACTTTGGAAGTGGTCGGGGGCGTTCTCAACGGCAAGTTGATCGACGCCGCCGAAATCGCCGCGCTGGCCACACTGCCGTCCAGGGAGGTTCTGGTGGCCCGCATGCTGGGGTCACTCATGGGCCCGGTGCAGGGACTGGTCGGCGTGCTGCACGCCGTTCCGGCCAGCTTCGTGCGGGCCCTGGATCAGGTACGGCAGCAGAAGGAGCGGCAGGAGGCGGCCTGAGCCGTCCTTGCGCGCATCGGACAATGGATTCCCCCCGCCGGGGAATCCGACGCAATTGCATGGAAATCCTGAGGAGCTATTTCAATGGCTCTGTCCCGTGACGAG
>PEAP01000212.1 GCA_002753665.1 Magnetococcales bacterium DC0425bin3 | reverse complement strand
GGGAGGAGGGGGGGAAGGCGGGAGGGGTCAGGGGCAAGCGGCGCTCCCGCCGGGGGCGGGGCAAACGGCGGGGGCAGAGGGGTTTGGGGGGGGGTCAGCAGCCGCAAAAGAGGGGAGGGGGTGGGGGTGGTATCCTCCAACCTTGCCAGGAACTGAAGGTCCTGGGGTTTCAGGCCCGCCAGGGGGATCATCAGGGCCGCAACGCTGGGGTCCCGCAGCAGGGAGATTTTTTTCCGGACTTCCCCGGTTTCCTCCAGCACCGTTCTCAGGGCGGCCGCCAGGGGTTCCAGGGGTGTCCCCGGGGGAAGACGCCGCAGAAGTTCGTCGGCTTCCCGGGGGCTGTCGCGGTGGCAGGCCAGCGCCTGGAGGAACAGGCGGAAGGACCGGTAGGGAGACCGGGCCGGCAGGAGGCGTAGCTGTTCGTTCGCCCCATGGCCGGCGACGAAGGCCTCGACGGCAGCCTGGGCTTGGGGCTGGTGACGGGCCAGGGGGTGATCCGGGGGCAATGCAGCCAGAACTTCTCCGTTACCCGACAGGATTGCCAGGGACAGGAGGGAGGCGCACCTTTCCCAGAGGACTGGATTTTCCCGACGCAGGATGTCCTCCTGGGCCAGAAAACGCCTTGTGCCCTTGCCGAAATTGCCGGAGTTGAGCCACAAGATCATCAGCCGCCGCTGATCATCCGGTTCCGGCGCCAGTCCGGCGGCCTTTTCCAGACGGATGGCGGCTTCCTTGTCCTGGCCCTGGGCGGCCAATTCCCGCGACCAGCCGCGGCAAGCCTGAGCCAACAGGAATCGACCGGGTCCCTCGGGGTCGAATTTTTGGAGGCGCTTGGCGGCGTCGACGGCTTTTGCATGGTTGCCCTCCTTCAGGAAGGTGGCAACCTGCTGATGTAGATCCTCTGCTGACGGTAGAGTGGATTTCTTGCCGCGTTTTGATCGCGCCATGACATCCCCACATGCGTTTGCCAGAAAGTCGCGCAGCGACTTTCATCGGATAAGGATCAAGGGAGGCTTCCCCCAGCCATACGATGTTTGGATCGCAATGTTCCGCTGATGGAGGCTACCACAGGCCTGGCAGGATGGACAGGAGCGGCAAGGCTGGAGCCCGACCATGGCTCAAAGGCGAAGGCCCCAAAAAAGCACCCTTCCGCGGGAGAAGGGTGCTTGAGATCACTGCGGGTCCAGCGGCTGTTACCAGCCGCCGCCCCAACCACCGGGACCACCACCCCAGCCGCCGTTGCCACCCCAGCCGCCGTTGCCACCCCAGTAGCCGTTGCCGCCGCCCCAACCGCCGGGACCGCCACCCCAACCGCCGGGACCGCCACCCCAACCGCCGGGACCGCCGCCCCAACCGCCGGGACCACCGCCCCAGTACCCGGGACCGCCGCCCCAACCGCCGGGACCGCCGCCCCAGCCGTTGTTGCCGTTGCCGCTCATGCTGAAGTTGAGTCCACCGGTGCCATTGCCGCCGTTGTTGCCCCAGAAGGCATCGGCGGCGATGGGCGCGAAGGCCGCTGCGGCCATGGCGGCCATGCCCAACAGGGCGGATTTGCTGCTGATTTTCATATCGGTTTCCTTGGATGTTCGAAAAAGAGTATGCCAGTACCGGCTGGACGGCCCCTGAAAGTTTCGGGGGAATGCGGTCCACCCGCAATCCGGTCAGTGTGATGGATGGGGGATGCCTCCCTCCACCCTCCTCCGATGGAAGCCGCTTTGCGACTTTCACGGCAAGATGGTTGTCCCTCAAGGGAGTGGAATCGGTGGCCGGGTTTGAACCGCCATACCATCTGCACGGATGCGGATGTGAAGAACGCGGCAAGCGACGGCATGCCCCCTGGCCCGGATTCCGCTCAGGGTGAGGAGCGGAACTCACTGATGAAGGTCCAAAAAGGGCTGCCCGATGGGCGGGGTATTTATTGTTGACGCTTTTCAGAAGATCTCAGTTGAGAGCATGCTAGAATAAAAAGGCCGCATTGTAAAAGATAATTATGATTTGCCGTGAAAGTCGTGCGGCGATTTTCAGCGGCGCTCCGCACCCCGTCTTTCCTGTTGTGTCGTGGGGGCAATTCTGGAAGGATGGCGCCAGGCGAACCCAATGCAGGGAGGTCAGTCATGAACGCCCAGAACCATTCCGCCTCCGGGGGGGAATACCGGTTCCTGCCGCAGGATTTCCAGGTGGGTGACCCGGATGTGGATTTTCAGCATGAAATGCTTTTTTTCCTCATGGATGGCATCCTGAACTACATCCGCAGCGAAGGCGAGGCCGGCAGCATCGACATGGTGTTCGGCATCTTCGAGGATTACATCCGGGACCATTTCAAATGCGAGGAAGACCGGATGGAGCGGGCCCACTATCCCGAATTGGAGGTCCACCGGGGGGAACACCAGGCCTTCCAGAACCGGGTGCTGGAGCTGGAAAGAGCCTATGCCGGCGCGGAAGACGAGCAGCGGAAGGTGGCGGTGGCGGTGCAGGTGCTGGAGTTTCTCAAGGGCTGGTTGAGCGGCCATATCGCGGTCATGGACCGGAAAATGATCGGGTTCCTCAACCAGTGACAGTCGGCCGGGATGGGTGTGGGTCATGAACAGCGAGACGTTGAACGATCTGTTGGGGCTGGTGCTGGCCGTTCTGGGGGGCGCGGGCCTGCTGTCGGTGTTCAGAAGAATGGGGCGGGTGACCGGGCATTGTGAACTCCCGTCACCGGTGGCCTGCGAGCTGCCGGGCCGGCCGGATGCGGAACAGCTCGGGTCGGAAGATGCCCCGGAGATACGGGAAACGGTTGACCCCGGCGTGCCCTCCACCGTCCCCCGCCGTCCCAGTCCCCGGGAACTCTACGAGGAGCGGTTGTTCAGCGGCGGGCTGTTGTCCGATCCCGATCAGATGGCGGTCCTGCCCCAACTGGATGCCCTGGTGGCCCTGCTCAACCGCCCGGCCCGGCGGGAGGACTGGCGCGGGGTCCCGGTATGGCGGCCCGTCGATGGCAGTCCCCCCCCCCGGGGGCTGTACATGTTCGGCCCGGTGGGGCGTGGCAAATCCATGTTGATGCAGATGGTATTCGACGCGGTGGGGGTTCAGGAAAAGCGCCGGG
>PEAP01000048.1 GCA_002753665.1 Magnetococcales bacterium DC0425bin3 | reverse complement strand
GGTCCAGCTCGGCGAGCAGGGTCGGGTCGAGGAAATCCCGCAGCAGGTCGATCACCATGGCCGGATGGGAGAAGAGGCGATGGTAGAAGGTGTCGGGGTCTGGCAGGGGCCTGGTCATGGGAGATTTATGATCCTGGTGGAACTTTGGGCAGGGAGAAGCGCAGGACCAGATACCCCAGCAGGCCGGCCATCGCGGAACCCGCGAGGATGCCGAGCCGGGCATGGCCGGCCGCGGGGGCGGCCGAGACGATGGTCGAGCCGCTGTGCTCAAAGGCCAGGGAGCTGATGAACAGGCTCATGGTGAAGCCCACGCCGCACAGCAGCGCCAAGCCGTAAAGTTGGGGCCAGGTAAAATTTTCCGGCTTGCGGGCCAGGCCGAACCTGATGGCGAGCCAGACCGCGCCGAACACGCCCCATTGCTTTCCCAGGAGCAGACCCAGGGCGATGCCCAGGGGCACGGGGGTCAGCAGCACCTCCGGGGTCAGGCCGGCCAGGGACACGCCGGCGTTGGCGAAGGCGAACAGGGGGAGAATGCCGAGGCCGACCATGTCGTGGAGGTCGTGTTCCAACTGGTGCAGGGGCGATGGCGCGCCAGCGTTGCCCTGCAGGGGGATGGCCATGGCCAGGACCACGCCGGCCAGGGTGGCATGCACGCCGGACTTGAGGACCGCCACCCACAGGACCAGGCCCACCAGAACGTAGCCGGAAATGCCGCGAATGCCGATCCGGTTCATGAGAATCAGCAGCAGCAACGCCGCGGCGGCAACGGAGAGGGAGCCCATGGCCAGATCGTTGGTGTAGAACAGGGCGATGATGACGATGGCCACCAGATCGTCGATGATGGCCAGGGTAAGCAGGAAGAGCTTCAGCGCCGGCGGGACGCGCTTTCCCAGCAGCGCCAGGATGCCCAGGGCGAAGGCGATGTCGGTGGCGGTGGGGATCGCCCAGCCGGTCATGGCCGCGGGGTCGCCATGGTTGACCAGGATGTAGAGCGCCGCCGGGACCGCGATGCCGCCCAGCGCGCCGATCATGGGCAGGATCACGTTGGCGGGCTGGGCGAGCTGGCCTTCGAGGAATTCCCGTTTCAGTTCCAGCCCCACCAACAGGAAGAACACGGCCATCAGGCCGTCGTTGATCCACAGCAGCAGCGGCTTGGCAATGATGAAGGCGCCGAACTGCAGGGCCACCGGCATGTCGAGCAAGCCGTCGTAGAGCGGCTTCCAGGGGGAATTCTGCACCAGCAGGGCGGCCATGGCGGCCACAAAGATCAGGATCCCGCTGGCAGCCGGGTTTTGCAGCCAACGGCGCACCAGGGTATGCATATGGGAATTTCTCCTTCGAAGGGAGAGAGATGGCTCCCTGGCCATGACCGCCCCGTGCGGACCTAATCAGAGCGTTGAAAAAGCCATCCATGGCTTTTTCAACGTCGGGAACCGCAAACAGGGCTTGCGGTTCCCTCACGGAATCAACGGATTGGAAACCCGTTGATTCCGGCGGGGCATCCCTGCCCCGCTATCAGCCCATTTGTCAACGGGCTGCTATGCCATCCTATTGAAGAACGAACCGGGTTTCCAGGCTGCAATCGACCGATGGGTTGATGGCGAAGGGGGTGGGTGGATTTGGCCGAATCCTTGCATTTAATTTCCATCGACCAAACCCAGCCGACCCCTGGTGGGGGGGACGGCGGGATTGCGGCAAATCCTGCGGAGCCCTGTCCCACCCAACCCATGGCTCCCGACTCGGCAGCGGATCGGCTTGCAGCGGTGTGGCGTCAACTCGACATGGGCAGGCACTCATTCCTGACGGACTCCGCCGCGGGCCGCCAAGACGCTGGCGCGGGCCGGGATGGCCGGCGGCGGTGGCCGCTGCCGGGCCTGCTGCTGCTGGGTCTGCTGGCCGCCGGCTGCACGGTGCAGCCCAAACCCCTGAGCGATGACGATCAGACCGCCCTGGCCACCCGGGACCGGGAGCGGATGTTCCAGGACCAGCCGCCCATTGCGGGTCCGGTCAGCCTGTACGAGGCCATGGCCCGGTCCATCCTCTACAACCTGGACCATCGGCTGAAGCGCATGGAGGATCTGCTCTCCAGCCGGCAGTTGGACCTGTCCCGGGCCGACCTGCTGCCGACCCTGCTGGCCGCGGCGGGTTATACCAGCCGCAGCAATGCCGCGGCGTCCATCAGCCAGTCCATGCAGACCGGCACCATCTCCCTGGAAGCCTCCACCTCCCAGGAACGCGACCAGGAACAGGCCGACCTGTCCCTGACCTGGAACGCCCTGGATTTCGGCGTCAGTTACTTCCGCGCCCAGCAGGAGGCCGACCAGGTGCTGATCACCCGGGAGCGGCGCCGCAAGGTGGTGCAGAACCTCATGCGCGAGGTGCGCTTCGCCTATTGGAAGGCCCTGGGCGCCCAGGAATCCCAGCAGGAACTGCGCGCCGTGTTGGAGGAGGCCAGCGCCGCCCAGGCCCGGCTCCAGGCCATGGGCAAGGAGGGCCTGCGGCCGCCCCTGGAGGTCCTGCAGAACCAGCGCAGCCTCATGGAAATGGTGGGCCAGCTGGAACGGCTGCGGGACGACCTGACCCTGGCCCATACCGAACTGGCCCCGCTGCTCAACGTGCCGCCGGCCACCCCCCTGGAGCTGGGCGGGGACAATCCCGATCCGGCGCCGGCGCCCATCCACCTGTCCCTGGAGGAGATGGAACGCCTGGCCCTGCAGAACCGGCCGGAGCTGCGGGAAGAAAACTACCAGGCTCGCATCAGCGTGGCCGAAACCCGCAAGGCCATGGCCCGCCTGTTCCCCGGCCTGGAATTTTCCCTGGGGGCCAACTACGACAGCAACGCCTTCCTGGTCAACCAGCACTGGTCCGACGCCGGCGCACGGCTGACCTGGAATTTGCTCAACCTGGCCAGCGCCCCCGCCCGGCTGGACTGGGCCAAGGCCCACGAAACCGTCACCGAAACCCGGCGCCTGGCCCTGCACATGGCCATCCTGGGCCAGGTCCACATCGCCTATCGCCAGTACCTGTCGGCCTTCCTCCATCATCAGCGCGCCATGGAGCTGGACGAGGTGGAACGCTGTATCCTGGCCCATGCCCAGGTCCACCATGACCAGCAGGTCCTGTCCGGAACCGAGCTGCTCAACATCCGCCTGCGGGCCATCCTGGCCCGGGTGCGTTTGGTGCAGACCCGGGCGCTGCTGCAGCAGGCCCAGGGCCAGCTCCAGGTGGCCCTGGGGGTGGATCCGGTGCCCATGGACCGGCTGACCGCCGATCTGCCCGGGCTGACCAGGACCATTCGCGGCACCCTGGCGGACTGGCAGCGGCTGTGGTACGGCCAATCGCTCACCGCCGCCGCCCCGCCGGCCCAGAAAGCGGACCCGGCCCCCGCTCCGGACCCGGCCGCCTGGCGGGCCGGGCTGTTGCAGCGGGTCAATCAACTGCTGGAACTGGCGGGTACCGCCCGGGTTTCCGACCCGTCGCCCCCCGTGCCGGCCGACAGGCCCGAGGCGCTGGGGCCGGCAGCCCCGGCGTCCCTGGAAGATTATTCCATCCGGGTGGCGGCGTTCCTGGAGCAGGGCAATGCCGACGCCCTGGTGGAAAAATTGCGCCGGCGCGGCTACG
Organism: Magnetococcales bacterium DC0425bin3; assembly: GCA_002753665.1. Classification (GTDB taxonomy): domain Bacteria; phylum Pseudomonadota; class Magnetococcia; order Magnetococcales; family DC0425bin3; genus DC0425bin3. The sequence goes on along the minus strand of PEAP01000048.1, from coordinate 20,013 downwards.
ATGCCATGTGGCTGCCCCTGCCCACCACCGGCGGCCACACCTGGCACTCGGTGCGGGTGGGACGCTTTCCGGACCCGGCCAGCGCCCGTCCGGTCATCGACCGCCTGGTCCGGGAGGAGGGGTTGACGACCTCCTATGTGGCCCCCTACCGGGTGCTGCTGCCGCCCCGGGCCGGGCTCGGATCACCTGCCGTCGGCGCGGCCGTGGCGCTGCCCTGACGGGGAATGGGGAACCACCGTGCGGTACGATTCCATGAATGCTCCACCCCGGTCCGACAGCCCCCAGCCCAGCCCCCGGCGCCGCTGGCTTTGGCTGCTGCTGCCGGCCCTGTGCTGCAGCGGCGCCGCGCCCCTGCTGGCCGATCCACCCCCCCGGCGCGGCAACGGTGACCTCCGCGCCCAGTTGACCCCCCGGCAGCACACGGTCCTGGCCGCCGGCATGGCGGGGCGCATCCTGCAACTGACCGTGGCGGAGGGGGAGACCTTCCCCCAGGGGCAGGTCCTGGTGCGGTTCGATTGCCAGGTTCAGCAGGCCCGCCTGCGCAAGGCCCAGGCCGAGCTGCAGACTGCCGAGAAGAAATCCGCCGCGGCCCGGCGGCTGCTGGAGCTGAAATCCGCGACCGATCTGGAGCTGGAGCTGGAACAGTCCGCCGCCCGGCAGGCCGCCGCCGAGGTGGACCTGCACCGGGCCCTGGTAGCGCGCTGCACCATCCCGGCGCCGTTCGCCGGCCAGGTCACCAGCCGTTCCGCCCAGCCCCACCAGTTCGTGGCCGAAGGCCAACCCATCCTCGATATTCTGGATAACCACGGCCTGGAGGCGGTCCTCATCGTGCCCTCCCGCTGGATTCCCCGACTGACGCCTGGCACGCCGTTCTTCGTCCGGGTGGATGAAACCGGCCAGGAATACCCGGCCACGGTGACCCGTCTGGCCTCCCAGGTGGATGCGGTCAGCCAGTCCATCAAGGTCATCGGCCGCTTCCAGGAGGAGATTTCCGGACTGATGGCCGGCATGAGCGGCACGGCGCGTTTTCCCACCCTCCAGGAGCCAGCGCCCCCATGACCCAGACCTCCGACACCCAGGTGCGGGGCCTGAGCCTGCTGCTGGAACTGGAAACCATGGCCCGGCAGGCCCCCGACCTGGGCGCCCTGGGGTTCCTGCTGGTCAACGAAACCCATCTGCTGACCCCCTACCGGCAGGCGGCCTTCTGGCGGCGGGAAGCCCCGGGCCGGGGAGCCATCGCCGCCCTGTCCGGGCTGGCCGAAGTGGATCCCCAGACCCCCTTCGTGGCCTGGCTGAACCGGCGTCTGGCCGCCCTGGACCGGGATGGTTCCGAGCCGGGTGTCCGGCTGGTGGATCCGGAAACGCTGCCGGCGGAAGAGCGCGCCGCCTGGGATGAATGGTTGCCGCCCCGGGCCATCTGGCTGCCTTTGGACTTTCCCGGGGCAGGCCGGGCCGGCGGTCTGCTGCTGGCCCGGGAGAACCCCTGGAGCGCGGCCGACCAGGAATTGTTGAGCCATCTGTCCCAGGCCTATGCCCATGCCTGGTTCGCCCTGCTGGCCCGCCAGGGCGCCAGGCGCTGGCGGTCGTCCTGGCCCCGGCGGCCGCTGATGCTGCTGCTGGGGGTCCTGGCCCTGGGGATGCTGGGCCTGCCGGTGCGGCAGACGGTGCTGGCCCCCGCCGAGGTGGTGGCGGTGGACCCGGTGGTGGTCCGGGCGCCCCAGGACGGCGTGGTGGCGCGTTTTCTGGTGCAGCCCAACCGGGCGGTGCGCCAGGGTCAGTTCCTGTTCGCCCTGGAGGACACCTCCCTGAAGGACCGCCTGGAGGTGGCCCGCACCCTGCTGGACCAGGCCCGCCAGGAATTGCGCCAGGAGTCCCAGCGGGCGGTGCTGGACCGGGACAGCAAGATCCGCCTGGCCCTGCTCCAGGGCCGGATGGAACAGCGCCAGGCGGAGCTGGACCATGTGGAGCAGTTGCTGGCCCGCACCCGGGTGGAATCCCCCCGGGACGGCATCGCCCTGTTCGACACCGTCAACGACTGGCTGGGTCGGCCGGTCAGCCTGGGGCAGCGCATCCTGACCATCGCCGACCCGGACGCCACCGAGCTGGAACTGCACCTGCCGGTCAAGGATGCCGTGCAGCTGCAACCGGGCGCGGAGGTGCGGCTCTTTCTCAACACCCAGCCCGGCAATCCCCTGGTGGCCCGGCTCACCGAGGCCTCCCACCAGCCCTTCCAGACCCCGGACGGTTTTCTCGCCTACCGCCTCAAGGCCCGCTTCGACGCCACGGTGGCCCCGCGCCGCATCGGCCTGCGGGGCACCGGCCGGATCTACGGCGACCGGGTCTACCTGTTCCAGTACCTGTTGCGGCGGCCCCTGGCGGAGCTGCGCCAGATGCTGGGATTCTGACCCATGACCGGACTGCCCCCCCTGCGGGAGGAGTTGCAGCTGTTCCCCGGCCCCCGGGCCCGGGATCATTCCCCCACCTGGACCCTGCATGATCCGGCCAGCAACCGCTTTTTCACCCTGGGCTGGCGGGAGTTCGAGATCCTGTCCCGCTGGACCGCCGGCCGCCCCGACCAGGTGGCCGAGCGCACCCGCCGGGAAACCCCCCTGGGGGTGGATGTCGGGCATGTCCAGGACCTGGCCCGCTTCCTCACCCTGCACAACCTGGTCCGGGCCAACGGCCCCCAGGAGCTGCAGCGCCTGGCCCGGCAGGCCGCCGCCCGGCAGGAGGGTTGGGCCAGGCGCCTGCTCCATACCTATCTGTTCTTTCGCGTCCCCCTGGTCCGCCCCGACCGCTTCCTGAGCTGGCTGTTGCCCGGGGTTGCCTGGCTGTTCACCGGCCCGTTCTGGTTTTTCATGGCCGGCACCGGCCTGCTGGCCCTGTGGCTGGCGGGGCGGCAGTGGGAGACGTTTCTCCATACCCTGCCGGAGCTGTTCTCTCCCGGCGGCCTCCTGCTGTTCGTCCTGGCCATGACCCTGTCCAAGACCGCCCATGAGTTGGGGCATGCCCTGGCGGCCCGACGCCATGGCTGCCGGGTGCCTACCATGGGGGTGGCCTTCCTGGTCATGTGGCCGGTGCTGTATACCGATGTGACCGAGGTCTGGAAGCTGCCCCGCTGGCGGCAACGTCTGGCGGTGGGGGGGGCGGGCGTGCTGGCCGAGCTGGCCCTGGCGGTGCTGGCCACCCTGGCCTGGAGTTTCCTGCCCGACGGTCCGGCCCGCAGCGGGGCGTTCTACCTGGCCACCACCAGTTGGATCATGACCCTGGGGATCAACCTGAGCCCCTTCCTGCGATTCGACGGCTACTACCTGCTGTCGGACTGGCTGGAGATTCCCAACCTGCACGACCGGGCCGGTGTCCTGGGACGCTGGTGGCTGCGGGAACGCCTCCTGGGGCTGGGGGATCCCGATCCCGAGCCCACCCTGCGCGGGCGCCGGGGGGGGCTGGTCCTGTTCGCGCTGCTTACCTGGATCTATCGCCTGGTGCTGTTCCTGGGCATCGCCCTGCTGGTGTACCACTTTTTCTTCAAGGTCCTGGGACTGTTCCTGATGATGGTGGAAGTGGGCTGGTTCATCGTGCGGCCGGTGACCCGGGAGCTGGGGCTCTGGTGGCAGTGGCGCGGCCGCCTGCGGCTCAACGCCAACCTGGTGGTGACCTTGTTGCTGGCGGGCTTGGGCGGGTTTCTGCTGCTTCATCCCTGGCAGACCCTGCTGCGGGCGCCGGCCCTGCTGCGGCCCCTGCCGCTGCCGACCCTGTTCTCTCCGGCGCCGGCCCGGCTGGAGGAATGGCTGGTGGCCCCCGGCGACCGGGTGCGGGCCGGGCAACCCCTGGCCCGGCTGCAGGCCCCGGAATTGACCCACCGCCTGGACCAGGCCACCCGGGAAATCCGCCTGTTGGGCCATCAGCTCGCCCTGGAAACCATGGATCCCCTCCTGCTGGAACGCCAGCGGGAAACCCGCCTGCAACTGGAAACCCGTCTGGCCGAACAGCGCGGGCTGCTGCCCCAGCAGGCCCAATTGACCCTCATGGCCCCGGGGAATGGCGAGGTGGTCCAGCGCCTGGAACATCTGCGTCCCGGGGATTGGGTCTCGCCCCGGGAACCCCTGCTGGAGCTGGCCGACGACAGCCGCTGGAGCCTGGAGGCCTATGCCACCGAGCATCAGCGGGACCGCATTCTGTTCGGCGGCCGCTGCCTCTTCCTGCCGGAAATGGGCGACCAGGAGCCCATCGAGGCCCGGGTGGTGGCCATCGAGACCGCCAATATCGAGCAGTTGCGGGAGAGCTGGCTGACCACCGATTTCGGCGGGGAGATCCCGGCTTACAACGCTCCCCGGGGGGAGCGGATTCCCCGGCGCGCCTTCTACCGGGTCCTGCTGGAGCCGACCAATCCCCCCCGCGCCGGCCTGGTGCGCATCTTCCGGGGCTCGGTGCAGCTGCCGGGCCTGCCCCAGAGCCTGTGGGAAACCTTCCTGGACAGCGCCCGGGGGGTGCTGGTGCGGGAAAGCGGGTTTTGAGCAGGAAGATTTTCATCGATCTTGAACTTCATGCCACCACTCGCAGCTCCGGATTGACGATCCGCTCCCGTGCCAGATCCGCCGCGTACCGGGTGGCGGCCACGATGTCCGCTGCGGTGAGAGAGGGATAACTTTGCAGAATGTCCGCATGGGACAGGTTGGCCGCCAGATTGTCGAGAACCACGGCGACCGGAATTCGGGTGCCGCGAATGCAGGCCTGACCGTGGCAGATACCGGGATCGGTGGTTATGTGGTCGCGCCAGTTCATGGCAGATCATCCTTATCGATGGAGACGGTCAGTGCCCGATCAGCGGACGGTCAGGGTTGGCTGACCAGGCGGAATCCCAGATGGTTGTAGCGAAAGCTGGGCACACCCTGGCGGCGGTTGGCGGAGCGGACCAGGGATGGGCCGTTGTTCCAGCCACCGCCCCGGACCACCCGGTAGGTGGCCGACTCGGCGCAGACCTTTTCCGATCCATCATCATAGGACTCGTAGGCCGAACAAGTCCATTCCAGGGCGTTGCCCAGCAGGTCGTGGAGCCCGAAGGCGTTGGGTTGCAGACTGCCCACCGGCGCCGTCACCCGGTGCCCGTCCTCGCAGGGGAAGGGTTCCCAGTCCCAGCCGAAGGCGCTCTTGGTGGAGGGATTGAATACATTGGCATGGCGGCAGGCGTCCCGGGTGCCATCGCCCCAGGGCCGGGCGGTTTCCGAGCCGCCGCGGGCGGCGTATTCCCACTCCGCCTCCGTGGGCAGGCGGAATTCGCCGTTGCCCTGGGAGGACAGCCAGCGGGCGAAGCCCACGGCATCGTGCCAGTCCACCTCCACCACCGGCTGGTCGTCGCCGTTCAGGGAATGACCCGACCGGTAGCCGCTGGCATGGTCCGGTTTCCACATGCGGAACTGGGCATTGGTCACCTCATGCCTGCCCACCCACAGGCCATCCACGCACAGCCGGTGCCGGGTCTCGTCGGCATCCCGGTCCAGCTCGGCAGGCGGGGAGCCCATCTCGAAACACCCCCCCTCCACCCAGACGAATTCCATGCCCGTCACCGGTTCCTTCCAGGTATGCCGCGGTCCGGCCGGGGAGGAATCGGCGCTGTCCGCGGCGGCAGCCGGAAACGACAGCCCGCCGGCCAGCAACACCATCAGCAACGTCAGGGTCGGATTGGACAGGGTGGGCAAGGGGACATTCCTCCGTCTTTCGGCACGAGCCGGAGACCGCGCAGTATAACCTGAGATGGGGGATGCCTCCCTCCACCCTCGCACCATGCAAGTCACACAGCGACTTTCACGGTAACCTGTTGGACGGTCTGCCGATGGTACAGCGACGGGACCAGCAGCCGCTCCGTCCTGTTCTCACCTCACGCCAGCGCGGCGGACACATCCAGGGTGCCGTCCGGCGGCAGCGCGCGCAACGCCCGCACCAGCCGCACGAAGGCTCCATCCACCGCCCGCGTGGAGGCTTGAGCCAACACCTCTGCGGACAATCGCCGCCGACATGTCTCCGGCCACGCGGCGACGGCAGCCACGGAGCGGGCCCAGATTTCCGCATCCAATGGAGGCAGAAACCCGTTGTCGTCGTCGCGGATCCAATCCCGGAAGGCGGGTTCCCCGCCGTTGGCCACCACCGGACAGCCACAGGCCAGGCCTTCGAGCATGGGAGTACTCAGGCCTTCCGCCAGCGAGGGAATGGCCACGACGTCCGCCAGGCGGGTATAGGCTGCGGCGTCCACGAACCCGGTCACCAGATGGACGCGACGGGCCAGCCCCAATTCGGCAATACGCTGCCGTATTGCCGCCATGTGGGCGCGATTGCGTTGCCCCAGGGGCCCGTTTTCCACCAGCGGTCCGGCCAGCACCAGCTTGAAGTGTTCCGGCAGCCTGGCCAGCATCTCGACCAGGAAGCCCTGGTTCTTTCCCGGAATGAAATTGGCCACCCACGTCACCACGCGGTCGTCCGGGCCAAAGGGCGTGAACGAGCGCCGCAGGGCATCCCGTTCATGGGGAGTGGGTGGGTAGAAGCGGCCTTCATCCACGGGATTGGGCCGCTGCCAGGCATTGGCCTCCAGGCCGAAGCGGACACAAATTTCCCGCAGCTTGCCGGAGATGGCCACCACCAGGGTGCGCCGGTCGAGTCGGAAACGCCAAGCGCGGGCCAAGCCAGGCGGTGGCTGGAACGGTTCCGCACCCGTATTGACCAGCTCCACCACCAGGGGAAGGTCCCGGGCGCGGGCCCAGGCTATGGCCGCCGAAGTGGCGGGACACATACCCACCACATGCACCAAGTCGCAGCGCATGGATCGCAACTGGCCCAGGGCCTGGAAAAACTCCGCGTGAAAGCGAGCCGCCGCCGACAGCCGCCGCAGTCCGTCGGGGGTGGCCCGTTCCAGGGCGCGCCATCCTGGACTGGCAAGACGCTGCACCGGAATTCCTTCCCAATCGTAGCGGGTGGGGGTGTCGTATTCCACCGAGCCGCACAATACCCGTACCCGGGCATCCAGCATTGGCAGCAACCGCTTCCAGGTGCGGTGAATTCTCAACCCCGAGCCGGCGTACTCCGGGGGATATTTGCTGGAAACCACCAGTACGTCCATGTCCTGTTCTTCGTCTCTGCCTCTGGGGGGAGGAAGTAGCTTGATTCTTTTTATACAACAATCTCTTGAGGAAGGCAATCGCCTTGTTTGGAGCGGGTCATCGCGCTTGGAAGCGGCGGATCTGGGAAAGCGTCGGCCGCGAATCAACATTCATTATGGTGTGATTTGCACCCTGTTGAATTTGTTTCGCCTGATTTCCAGGTGCGATGCCCCTCCTTGTTCGGGACTGGAGCCTGCTTTAGAATACGGCCTCCGGCGCCGGTCCGTGCGGCGGCAGGGCGGAAGCCTGGGCGCTTGCCGGTGGCCATCACAATCCGGCTACGGGATCCCATGTTCGGGCAGCACAACGAATTGACGGTGGGACAGTTCCTCGCCCGGCGCGAGCCGACCCTGCTGTTCGATCTGCGCGGCGGGGCCAGCGATGATCCGGCCATTCCCGGGGCCCGGGAGATATACATCCTCGACCTGATGGACAACATCCGTCCGTTCCAGGAGCGGCACGACGCCGAACTCCAGTCCCGGCCGGTGCTGCTGTTCTGCCGCCATGGCGGCGGCAGCGCCGAGGCACGCAAACAGTTCCGGCGCCGCTATCGGGTGCAGAGCCTGGTCGGCGGCATGGTGGCCTATCTGGAAACCATCACCCGCCTGCTGGCCCTGCACCCCTACGCCGATCCCGCCCGCCGCGACGAAACCATGCGCCGCATGCTCCTGGCGTTGACCGACCGGCAGACCTCCTTCAACAATTTCCGCAAGATCGTGGACCACCTGCTGGCCTGCTCCACGGATCCCGAGGTGCGGCGCTGGACGGCCCCGTGACGGGCCTCACCCCGTGATGGGACTCAGTACACACCGGGCGCTTTCGGGTTGGTGCTGGTGGCGTTGAGACGGCCGACTTCAAAGGCGCATCTCTGCCGTTCTTCGCAAAGTTCGGAGTCTTGACGACTGGGGATTCACTGGATATGCTCTGGCCACGAGTTTACCGTGAAAGTCGCGGAGTGGTCTTCATCGGTGGAGGGTGGAGGGAGGCCTCCCCCATCCCCCCCCCATCCATCGAAAGTTGCGATCGCAGACAATATTGATGATGTGTGAAGAATTGACAGCACTGATCGATGATGCGTGAAGAATTGACAGCACTGATCGAAGCTTTGCGTCGGACGGTAACGGAATATGACCGGCTGAAGGCAGAGCCACTGCTCTTGTCCGACCTCGGCAATATGGTCAGGACCGAGTTGTCCCAACTGCGTCGTTTCCTGCCCACTGTCAAACTGCAGGATATCATCCTGACTCATCTGGGTGATTCCCTGTGCGTGGTGCCTGATCCGTCCCATTCGCCCCGCATCTTCATCGCGCCGGCCACCAAGAGGGCGGAGACGAAGGCCTTCATGGAGAGTCATCCCCCTGAACAGGCCAAGCTCCTGCCTCCGAACATGGCGATTCCCTTCGATGGCAACCGGGTGCAGCGCGCAGTCCTCAGGGCGTTCCAGAAACCCCTCGATCCTGGCAAGCGCCGCTACCTCAGTTTGAATCCTCCTTTTCGTTATCACGAGGATCGCGAAGGCGAGCCAGAGGTCGATGATCGCGCGTTCACCTACATCGACCGGTGCTTCATCGCGACCGAAAAGGAGGCCGCTGGGCGCCCCTTCATCGACCCAAGTGAGGACGCGCAGGCGATCGAACGATTCAAACACTGGTTGGAAGAGAAAGGGCTGCCCTATACGAGATTCGTCTTCCTGAGTTCGGTTGCCCCCAGGGATCCGAAGCCGGTCGCCAACCCTTTGCTGGAACTCATCGATGCCCAGCCCGAAGACATCCGCGACCGGCTGTTGATCCCGGCCAGCGTCATCCGGCACCTGTTGAAGTCATGAAGGGCAAGGATGTGGATCGCCGTCTGTTCATCCTGGCGGGGGTTCCGGGGAAGCCGCGGGATATCGAGAAAAAAGTCAAACGTCTGACCCTGCCGAACCAGCGGGAGTTTCTTCTGCTTCTTCCGGTCCATGAGGGCGGTGCGTGGCGGTATGATCTGGATATGGCAAGGCGTCTGTTAGATTCTATCGATGGCAAGATCATGGCTTCGGAGGGACCCCAGCAGGTGCCGATCAATGAGATTTATCTGGTATTTCAGGAAGTTGAAAGCTGGAAAGACATGCTGAAGGAATTTCGGCCCTTTGTTTTTCCGGTCGGCCTACCCATATTGACCGGCAATCTGGCCAGGGTATGGAAGGATTATGAGAGTGCTGTCAAAACGTTGTCCGATGGCCGCCATGGCGTTCTTCGGCAGGTGAAGGCTGTGGTTCGCGGAGTGCCCAAAATACAGTCTTCCAGTTACATGATGTTGCCCATATGGAATTTCAAGAACAGACGGCTGCAGGATTTCTTTTCAGGGTTCAATGGAACGGTAGAACTCGATCCGAAGGGCATGCCTCGTTTCGAGCGAACAGATTCCACATCCAAGTGTTCCGTTGCCGACGAGGAGGGCAAGATCTTTCGTGCGGAAAACACGTTGCAGAAACATCTTGACCGGCCCGACCTGACGCGGTTGCCGGTCACTCTCGAGGGTGCCAGATGCCGTTTGAATTCGAAATTTCGTCTGGGAATTCGCTACGATAGCGTCTTTCATTTCGATGTGGAGGATCCCAAGGGCCACATCGAAGGCTTCTGTCTGGGACCTGACCAGCCTGTTTCCAGACCGCCCGAGACCCAGCCCTATGCCAATGTTCACCCATCCGATCTGGTGCGCTGGAAAAGGAATGACCAAAAACCAGTCTGGTGCTGGGATGTGCAAAAATAAATTCGGCGGAGTCATCGAAACAGCAACCCCGCCGAATTTCCTCCAGGACCAAACCGGTCTTGGACGCTTCATACAAAAAAATGTTCCTGGCAGACCCCCCTCGGTTTACCCAGGCTTGCCCAGATCAACCGTTCCTCCTCCGGTGCCGGAGTACCCGAACCCTGACCTGGAGCGACATGTCCCACCGGGGTTCTAAGTCAATCGCACCCGCGTACATGCGCTGGTCTGCTAAGTAAGATCAGCTCACGCTGATGGTTTCCTTATAAGACAATCTTCGGGAAAATGCAACCGACCTGATTGGCCCGAGGGCTGCGTGCCGCTTTCGGCCGACCGCGCCCCGTGACGGGCCTCAGTGGCCAAACCAGATCTTGAGCATGGGCAAGACCTCGGCGGCGACCATCAGGGCCAGCAGCCATTTGATGAGCCTGACTTCGCCACCGAGGGCATCCAGCTTGCGCTCGAGATTGCTGACATCACCCTTCGTGGCGATGCTTTCGGCCGACCGCGCCTCGGCTGCGGCGTGGGCCTGATCATCCGGCACGCCAGCGGTTCGGAAGGCCTCGTAGACTTCTGAAATCATTGTGGTCATTTGGAACCTGTCTGGCCTTGATGGATGGGGGATGCCTTCCCTCCACCCGTCACCGATGAAAGCCGCTTCCCGGCTTCCACGGTAATATCAGCTGCCGGTGCCGGCGGCGGACAGGCTGGGAGCGCCGAAGCCGTTCGACATCAAAGGACGATGGGCGCCATCCGGTCCCATCTTGTCATAGATGGCCGCCAGCGCCATGTCCTCGGTGGGAAAGAGGCTGGCATCGCCGCCCAGCTTGTCGAACAGATGGGTGCGGCGCATGGTCTCCAGCACCTGCCGCTTGAGACCGGAAAAGACCAGGGCGATGTTGTTGGAATGCAGGCGATCATACAGATTGCTGAGCGCTTCCTCGCCCGAGGCGTCGATCTGGTTGATGCCGTCGCCCACCACCAGGACATGGCGGACCCGCGGCTTGTCGGCCAGGGCGTTGAGCAGGCTGTCCTCGAAATAGGAAACGTTGGCGAAGAACAGTTGGCCGTCGAAGCGCAGGACGATGATGCGGTCGTCCGTGGGCAGTTTGGGATGAATGGCCACATCGCGCAGGGTACCGTCCTTGAAGCGGCCCAGGATGGCCACCCGCGGCCGCATGGTGCGATAGAGATAGAGACACAGGGTCAAGCCCGCCCCAACCAGGATGCCGTTGTCCAGGTGCGGGGCGAAGCCCAGGGTGGCGATGAAGGTGACGATGGCGGCCACGCCATCGTGGGGATGGGCCTGCCAGGCGTGTCGGATGGCCTTGAAATTGATGAGCCCGACCACCGCCATCATGATGACCGCCGCCAACACCGACTGGGGCAGATGAAAAAGCAGGGGCGTGAGGAAGAGCAGGGTGACCAGGACCATCAGGGCAGTGAAGACCGAGGCCATGCCGCTGGTGGCCCCGGCGCTGAAATTGACCGCCGAACGTGAAAATGAACCCGAGGCGGGATAGGCCTGACTCACACTGCCGACGATGTTGGCCAAGCCTTGACCGATCAGCTCCTGATTCGGATCGAGGCGATCCCGGTTCTTGACGGCCATGACCTTGGCGATGGAAATGGCCTCCATGAAGCCTACCAGGGAGATCACCATGGCCGAGGGCAGCAAGGTGGCCACCAGGTTGATGTCGATGACCGGAAAGTCCAGGGAAGGCAGTCCCTGGGGGATGGCCCCCACCACGGCGCCGCCCATCTCCTGGAAATCGAAATACCAGCTCGCCGCCGTGGTCAGGCCGACGGCGATCAGAACGTTGGGCAGCTTGGGGTGGTGTTTTTTCAAGGTCCACATGAGCAGGAAGGCCACGAGGCCGAAGCACAGCGTCGGGAGATGGGTCTGGTTGACTTGTTGCAGCATCTCCCAGATGTCGTTCATGAAATGTTCGCTGCGGCCCATCTTGATGCCGAACATCTTGGAGAGCTGGGACAGGCCGATGATCAGGGCCGCGGCATTGGTGAAACCGACGATCACCGGGTGGGACAGAAAATTGACCACCACCCCCAGGCGGAAGAGACCCAGGGTCAACTGCACCGCGCCGACCAGCAGGGACATGAGAATGGCCAGGGCGACATACTGCTCGGTGCCCGGATTGGCCAGGGGAATCAAGGCGGAAGCCGTGAGGAGGGAGACCACCGCCACCGGCCCGGTGGCCAGTTGCCGGGACGACCCGAACAGCGCGGCGACCATCACCGGCAGGAAGGCGGCGTACAGCCCGTAGTAGGGCGGCAACCCGGCCAATTGGGCGTAGGCCATGGACTGGGGAATCAGCACCAGGGCCACCGTGATGCCGGCGACCAGATCCAGGCGGAGGTTTTCCTTGGTCAGCTTGGGAATCCAGGAGAGAAAAGGAAGAAAAGTCGCCGGTTTCATCATCGCTCGATTCCCTGTTCAAGATCTGCTGGCACTGCGGGGCGGAGCTGCCAATCTGTGTGATCCCTGTCCCAACGTCAAGAGGTTCGGTTGCAGGATCGCACCTCCGCCTCCCTCCACCCTCCACCGATATGACTTCCATAACGCGGCGATTCAGGTTAGAGGACATCAGGCACGACAGGTGCCGAGGGCGCATTGGGGAGATTCGACCATGAGCAAGGAGGGTTCCATGATTCCGGAGCAGTACATCGAAGGCATCGGCGACATCAGCTTCAACCTGGGCATGGTGCGGATGAACCTGGTGGGTCTGTCCCACACAGAACGCGACGACAAGGGCAACCCGGTGCCGGAGGTGCGGCAGCACATGGTGATGTCCCTGCGGGGCTTTCTGGTATCCCTGGCGGCCATGCAGAACATGGCCGACAAGCTGGTGGACGCCGGCGTCCTCCAGCGCCGCAATCCCAAGGACGGGGGAGGGACGCAGGAATTCAAGCAGTAGACCGTTGTCTGGCCGCCATGGCGTCTGCGCTGCGCCGGCAGGATCGCCCATGACAGGGGGGGGCTGCCCCCCCCCTGTCGGTCACAATATAACGAAACATTCCGTCTCAAAAATCCCCTTATTCTGATATTTATTTGTTACAGATATCGGCGACACTGGCTGTATAAGAATTGCCGATGACAGCCGACTCGCGACTGTCATCGGCAGAGGGTGGAGGGACGCTTCCCCCATCCTGTCGAGGTCATGCCCTCCCACAACCGCCTCCAGGACTGACCGATGCTGAAATACAAATTCCTGCGTTCGACCTTTCTTCTGTCGGGGATGATCGCCATCCTGCTGCCGTTCTATACCATCTATTTTGCCTTTCCCGTCTTCACCGACCTGCTGACCCATGCCACCGAGCGGGAATCGATCCGGTTGGGGCGGCACATGGCCCGGGCCTTGATGGAAAACCGTACCGGGACCCTGGAGGAGATGACCCGCCACCCGGATTTCAAACAGGAAGCCGACGTGCTGTTGCAGGATTTCGGCATGTCGAAATATCGGGTGTTCGATCCCGAGGGGCGCATCGTGCTGAGTTCCCGGCCGGAGGAAATCGGTCGGGTGAACGATCGGCCGTATTATTTCGATACCGTGGCCCGGGGGCAGGTGTTCACCAACATCGTGACCGGCCCGCGTCTGACCCTGGAGGGTGAGCGGGCGGACTCCGACCTGGTGGAGACCTACATTCCCATCCTGCGGGACGGCCTCTTCCTGGGGGCCTTCGAGATCTACTTCGACATCACCGTTCCCAAGACTGCCCTGGATCGGGTGGTCCAGGATTCCTCGGTCATCATGATCGCTTTGGGGGCGGGATTCCTGCTGCTGGTGGTGGTGGTCCGCAAGTCGGTGGTGCGGCATGTGGCCGGGGTGACCCTGGCCATGACCCGCATGGCCCAGGGCCATCTGCACCAGCGGGTGCCGGAGTCGGGACGGGACGAGCTGGGGCACATGGCCCGGATCTTCAATCGGATGGGCGAGGAGCTGCAACGGGCCCATGCCGGCCTGGCCGACGAGCGCAACAAGCTGACCACCATCCTGCTCAGCGCCCGGGAGGGGATCGTGGTCACCGATGCCGGGGGGCGGGTGGTGCTGGTCAACCCGGCAGCCCAGCGGCTGCTGGGCAAGGACGAGCAGCGCCTCATGGACGAGGGCTTTGCCAGCCTCATCGATGACCCGGCCTTCGTGGCGGCCTTTCTGGCTTCCAGCGGGCAGGACATGCCCGATACGGTGGTCTACAACCACCGGGTCCTCAACTTTTTCGCCGCCTCCATCCGCAACGGCCAGGGGGAGGTGATCGGCTCGGCCGCCCTGCTGCGGGACGTGACCCAGGAGAAGCAGTTGGAGGTGAAGCTGCGGGAGCTGTCCTACACCGACGGCCTCACCGACCTGCTCAACCGCCGCCGCATGGAGGAAATCCTCCAGGAGGAATTCCTGCGTGCCCGCCGTTATGGCGCCGGTTTTGGGCTGTGCATGGTGGACGTGGACCATTTCAAGAAATTCAACGATCAGCATGGCCACAGCCAGGGGGACCGGGTGTTGCAGGCGGTGGCCTCGGCCATGCGGGATCATTTTCGCAACGTGGACTACTGCTGCCGCTACGGCGGCGAGGAGTTCTGCGTGATCCTGCCCTACACCGAGGTTCCCGGCACGGTGGAAGCCGCCGAGCGGTTCCGCCAGAAGGTGGAGCGGATGGTGGTGGACGGGCTCAAGGTCACCGTCAGCATCGGCGTGGCCGAATACTCCCAACTCGGGAAGGACGACGGCGTGGATCGCCTGCTGTACATGGCCGACGCAGCCCTCTATGAAGCCAAGGGGGGCGGCCGCAACCGGGTCCGCCGCTTCCAGCCCGGTGGCCTGGAAGACTCTGTCGCGGTGGCGCCGTCCCTCCAGCCGGCGGGTTGTCACATGGTCGGGGGAGCTTGATCCGGGACGGGTCCTCGGTTATCGCCAGGAACAGGATCAGGGGAATCAGGCCCGAGAACACCCGGGTTTCGTTGATCAGCCCGAAGGCCAGGATCGCCCCGAATTCCACCGCGGTCACCAGGATCAGAAGCAGCCGGGCCGGGTCGCGTCCGCGTCCGGTGCAAGCCAGCAGAAACAGCGGGATGCCCAGCACCATCAGGTTGACGGGCAGTTTCATGAACAGCAAGGGTTCCTGCCAATTGGCCAGGAAGGCGGCCCAATTCAGGGCGCCCTTGAAGGGCGGTTCCAGAGCGGAGGGGGCTGCGGCCGTCGCCGGGGCCAGGGTCTGACGCAACCATTCCACCAATCGAATTCCGCCGGCCAGGAGACCCAGTCCGGCCAGCAATGCTCCCCAGCGGGGGGGCCAGCGCAGCGGCGGCCCGGGATCCCCCGGATCGGGCAGGAACGCCCCGATCAACACCGCCACGGCGATGAACCAGGCCGACTCCTTGGCCCAGATGGCCCCCAGAAACAGCAGCACCAGGAACAGGGTGGAACGGTGGGCGAGAATGCCGTAGCCCAGCAGGCCCATGACCATGATATCGGTGTAGTCCCACAGGAACAGCCAGTCGCCATCCCGCACCAGCAGGAAGCCGAGGATTCCCAACAGGGTGGTGCGGCCCGCCAGGGCCGCGTCCCGCGTCCGGGCGTGGATCAGTCCGAACAGCAGGAGGTTCTTGAGCAGTCCCATGCCCAGCAGGGTCCACAGGTAGACCCAGCCGAAGGGGGCGCCACTCCGGGTGGCGATGGCCTGGATCAGCCAGGGAATCAGGATGCGGTTGCGTTCGTTGCGCCACACCTCCCCGGCGTTGGCGATGCCCTGGGCCACCTGGATCAGGGTCGGCAGGGCGTCCCGGTGGATCATCTCCAGCAGGCGGAATTCCGCCAGGGACAGCAGGATCAGCAGGGCCCCCCAACCCAGCAGGGGGAGCAGGGGGCGGCGCATGGCGCAGGGAAGCCGATCAGAGGAACTTCATCAGTTTCTTGAAATTGGCCACCTGGAGAATCTGGGCGACCTTGGGGTTGCAGCCCCGCACGGTGATGTTGGATTTTTCGCCGCCGCAATGTTCGTGGAGCAGCAGCAGCATGCCCAGGGCGGAGCTGTCCAGGTATTGCACCCCGGCCAGATCCACCACCATGGGGGTGGTGGGAGGAAATTTCTCGTAGGCGTCCCGGAACTGCCGGTGCAGGCTGAAATTGAACTGCCCACGGATGCTGATGACGGCGTTGTTTCCCTCGCGGGTGACGGTAATGGACATGACCCAGCCTCCCCGGATGGCCCGGATGACGGCCCGAGCGGTTGATCCGGCTGCGAGCCGGCCGGCATTGAGATCGTTATCGTTATTATGTACCCCATTCCCCCCATCTTTCCAAGCCCCGGCGACAGGGACGGCGGAAAAGCCGTGGCGAGTGCCGCCCAAGGGCCGTATGATACGGACGCGAAGCTTTCAGGGGGGGTAAACCGACGATCCCTCCTTCCGGCCCGGACTGTCCGCCCCGGAGGGACCAGGATGAGGCGCGAGGACGATGCTGGCACGGGACCAATTGACATTCCGCAATCAGATCCGCAACCAGAACCTCCTGTTCTATTATTGTGGGTTCATGAGCGAAGGAGTCTTGACGGGCGTGGGCGATGCCCTGAAGCGCAAGCTGGCCCTGGATGGGACCGATATCAAGACCCAGCGGGGCATATTCTCCATCTTCGTCGAACAGATGCAGAACGTGATCCGCTACTCCAACGAGCGCGAGCCGTTGGATGATGGGAACAACAGCCTGAGCTACGGGACGCTGGCCATCGGCCGCGAGGGTCGGTCTTTCTTTATCCTCTGCGCCAATCAGGTGCGCCGTGAGGATGTGCCCCGTATCGAAGGGAGCCTCAAGCGCCTGCGCACCATGGATCCGGTCAGCCTGAAATCCCTCTACAAGGAAACCCTGCGGGGCGACGTTCCCGAGTACAGCAAGGGAGCAGGGGTGGGGTTCATCGACATCGCCCGACGGGCCAGCCGCCCCATTGAGTACGACTTTGCCGACATGGACGAGCAACACGCCTATTTTTGTCTCAAGGCCCACATTTGACTCCCGGGATTCCCTGACATGAGTACCCTGAAAATCGCTGCCACCGAACGGTCGCCCCACGTCGACTTCGACTTTGCCGCCAACCGGTTTCACCTGCGGGGCGAATCCTATCCCGAGGACGTGCCGGCCTTCTACGGACCGGTGCTGGAACGCCTGACCAACCATCTGAAGGGCCTGGAGGGGGGGCGGGTGGAGTTCGATTTCGAGCTGATCTATTTCAACAGCAGCTCGGCCAAGGTCATCATGCGGCTGTTCGATCTGCTGGACCAGACCGCCGAAAACGGCGTCAAGGTCGTGGTCAACTGGCTGTATGATCCCGAGGATGACAACATGGAAGAGCTGGGCGGCGAGTTCGGCGAGGAACTGCGAAACGCCGAATTCCACCTCAAACCAACGGCAACCTGATGGAATTCGATATCTTCGGGGAAGAGGAGGCGGCCCTGGATCGGGCCCGGGTCCTCCTGGCCGATTCCGGCGCCAGTCCCGAGGCGTTGCGGGAGGGGTTTTCCCTGCTGGTGGGCCGCTACGGCAAGCTGTCCCGGGACACCCGGCGGCTGGTGCGCATCAGCGACCGCAGCGAGCATAACCTTAAGCTGGCCCATGAACAGATCCGCGCCCAGAAGGCCGAGCTGGAGCTGGCCCATGACCGGCTGTCCCGCCAGGCGGACATCCTGGAAACCATGGTCCAGGAACGCACCCGGGATCTGGTCCGCACCCAGGCCAAGCTGGAGAAACTGGTGGAGCTGGGCATCGCCATGGCCGCCCAGCGGGACATCGGCCTGCTGCTGGACAACATCCTGCAAGGCGCCCGGGAGCTGACCCGGGCCGACGGGGGCATCCTGTTCCTGCGCGACGCCGATGACCGGCTGCGCTACGAGATTGTGCGCATCGGCTCCCTGGATCTGGTCCTGGGCGGTCCCGGGGGGCCCCCCATCACTTTCAATCCCCTGTCCTTGGCCGGATCCGCCCCCGGCGAGGGGAGCCGGAACAACGTGGCGGTCCATGCCGCCCTGCATGGCGCCATCACCAACGTGGCCGACGCCTACCAGGAATGCGGCTTCGATTTCAGCGTGATTCACGGCTTCGATGCCCGCACCGGCTACCGGTCCCGCTCCTTCCTCACCGTGCCCCTCAAGCCCCGCCAGGGACCGGTGGTGGGGGTGTTGCAGTTGATCAATGCCCAGGATCCCGCCACCGGCGCGGTCATCGGCTTCGATCCGGAAATCGAGGGCTTCGTGGAAGCCCTGGCCGCCCTGGCCGCCCTCACCCTGGACAACCAGAAACTGCTGAACAGCCAGAAGGAGCTGTTCAATGCCTTCATCCGCCTGATCGCCGCCGCCATCGACGCCAAATCCCCCTACACCGGCGGCCATTGCGAGCGGGTGCCGGAAGTCGCCCGGATGCTGGCCGAGGCGGCCCATCGGGTCGGAGAGGGGCCGCTCCGGGACTTTTCCCTCACCGAGGCCGACCGGCACCACATCCACCTGGCGTCCTGGCTCCACGACTGCGGCAAGGTGACCACCCCGGAATATGTGGTGGACAAGGCCACCAAGCTGGAGACCATCCACAACCGCATCCACGAGGTGCGCACCCGCTTCGAGGTGCTGCGCCGCGACGCCGAGATCCGCTGTCTGCGGGAGCAGTTGGCCGGTGGCGTGGCGGGAGCGCTCCAGGAACGCTTCCAGCGGGAAGTGGCGGTGCTGGAGGAGGAGTTCGCCTTCATCGCCGAGTGCAACATCGGCGGGGAATTCATGGACCCGGCCCGCCGGGACCGGGTGCGGGAGATCGCCGGTCGCACCTGGATCCGCCATTTCGACGACCGCAAGGGACTCAGCCACGGGGAGATGACCCACCGCCGGGACATCTCCCCGGTGCCGGTGCCGGCGGTGGAGCGGTTGCTGGACGACAAACCCGAACAGGTCATCCCCCGGGCCTTTCGGGGCCTGCCCGACCAGTGGCGGCGCCTGGGCATCCGGATGCAGGTCCCGGAGGCTCTCTACAACTACGGCGAGGTGTACAATCTCTGCATCGGCCGGGGCACGCTCACCGACGAGGAGCGCTTCAAGGTCAACGAGCATATCATCCAGACCATCGTCATGCTGGACCAGTTGCCCTTTCCCGCCGATCTGCGGCCGGTGCCCGAATACGCCGGCGCCCACCACGAAACCATGATCGGTACCGGCTACCCGCGGGGGCTGAAACGGCAGGACATGTCCATCCCGGCCCGCATCATGAGCCTGGCCGACATCTTCGAGGCCCTGACCGCCACCGACCGGCCCTACAAGGAGCCCAAGACCCTCAGCCAGGCCTTGCGCATCATGCATTTCATGAAAAAGGACGGCCACATCGACCCGGACCTCTTCGACCTGTTCCTGACCCAGGGGGTTTACCGGGACTATGCCGACCGCTTCATGCGGCCCGAGCAGATCGATGCCGTGCGGGTTGAGGATTTTCTGGGAGGATGAGCGTGCGGTCGATCCGTCGTATTGAGGTAAGCGTTCACCGAAGTAAAATCGGCTGTGTGACTTGACAGCCGGGAAACTTTGGCTCAAAGTCAAGGCCATGGCCGGCGGAAGGACAGGCGGCGGCAGCGCTGTTGGGCGGATTTGCCGGAGTGTTGGGGTCTGACCGCTGGAGCGCTTGCAACGCCTGGGGATGGAGACAGTGAAAAGTCTGCTGAAGGAAGGAGTTGCCTGTTCCGACGGAAAGACGGCGGGGACCTGTCGCCAGCTTCTGAAGAGGTTTCCGGCCCTGTGGACCTTCCTTCGCGTGCCCGGCGTTGAGCCCACCAACAATGCAGCGGAACGGGCCTTGCGAAAGGGGGGTGCTGTGGCGCAAAGGCAGCTTCGGCACCGACAGCGCGGAGGGAAGCCGGTTCGCGGAGCGCATCATGACGGTGGTCGCCACGTGTCGTCAACAGAAGCGGAACGTTCTGGACTTCCTGGTCTCGGCGCTGATGGCAAACCATGGCGGGCATAAGGCCCCCCCCCCTCCCTCCTCCCGAAATATTCCCCCGCCGTCGCCAAAGCTGCGTGAGCGGTTTTCAGCTTTATGGTGAACGGTTTTCATTCTCATCCACACGAGATTGTTCCCATGACCTT
>PEAP01000047.1 GCA_002753665.1 Magnetococcales bacterium DC0425bin3 | reverse complement strand
GCCAGTTGATCGCCACCCCAAAAAAACCCGCCGCGCCCAGGGTTTCGATGTTCGGGTTGTGTTCCTCCAGATGCCGGCGGATGCCCTCTTCCCGGTCGTCCATGCAGAACAGCACCTGGGCCTGGGGAGGGCCGCCTTCCCGGGTCTTCCAGAGGCCCCGGTCATGGTTTTCCTTGATGGCCTGGAACAGTTGATCCCGGTAGTGGTTCTCGTAGGCGCGCAGCCAGATGAAATCCCGGGTGTCCGGGGTGAGCTGGTCCAGGCAGCCCAGCAGCTCGTGGATCTGCGTTTGGGTCAGGTCCCGCACGGCGCTGCCGTCCAGCCCCAGATGCTGGGCCAGGCGGAACAGCCGCCAGCCGCTGCGGTAGACGCTGTGACCCCGGGCCCGGTCGGCGGCCGGGCTGTGGCGCCAGATCCAGATCAGGTGGGCGATCCGGTTCCAGTCCTCCGCGGCCGGGGCATGGCTTTCGGCCATGCGCACCAGGGCCTGGGCGCGCAGCACGGCGTATTCCGGCAGGCGGATGTTGAACAGGGCATAGCGCACCAGGAATTCGGCCCGGTGGACATGAAAATAATCCCGCAGCCCCTTCAGGGTCGCGGCGGTCTTCCAAAGGCGCCGGCAGAGGCGCTCGGCATACAGCCGCTCCAGAATCAGACGCACCGCCAGATAGTCGGTCAGATCGATGCGGGCCGGGCTGCCCTGGTAGCGGGGATGGGCCTGGCGCCAGGCGAACATGCCGCCCCAACCGGGCAGCTCCAGGGCCAGCCCTTCCAGATAACCGGCCCAGGCCGCTTCCGGCAGCCCCAGGCGTTCCAGTTCCTGGAGGATGGCCTCCAGGGAGTCGTCGGGCAGGCCGGCCAGCAGGTCCTGCCCCCCGGACCAGCCGTCCAGACCCCAGGCCAGATCGTGGGCGGCGGTTGCCCGCCAGACGGCGTACAGGCCGTGTTCCCGGTCCGGGTGGGTCCAGGCCGCCACGCCCAGGTCCAGGTGGTTGGCCATCAGCCGCACCAGCAGGGGGCGCAGGTCGTCCAGGAGGTCGTGGCCGGTGAGGGACAGCAGCAGGCGGCGCAGGGTGAAATCGTGACCCTCGCGGTGCAGCAGGGCGTTGAGCAGCAGGTCGGCCTCCCGCTCCATGCGGGGGGTGAAACGCAGGGGTTCCTGGTTACCGGTTTCCGATTCCTCGGCAAAGGTGTGGAGGATGCCATCGGCCTGATCCGGAGACAGATCCAGCAATTCCTCGGGATGCAGGGCGGCATGTTCCAGTCCCAGGGACTGCAGGGCCGCCTGCCAGAGGTCGGTCACCGCCGCGGCCTCGCTGCCGGCCAGTCCGGCTGCCAGCAGCAGCCGCTGCCGGGCGGCGTCGGGCAGGTCGGCCTGGAAGCGCTCCAGGGCGCCCAGCTCCTCGATCTGCCAGACCAGCTGGGCTTCGGTCAGGGACTCGCAGGGATGCAGCAGGGTGGCCAGGTAGACATCGCGCCGTCGCAAGGGTTGCCCGTCGCGGGTGAAGAGGATGTCCGTGGCGGCCAGATAGGGTTCGGAGTTCAAAATGTGCAGCAGCCCCTGGTCGGTGATGCGTCCCTGACCATGCAGGACGCGAAACCGGTCCTCCGGCAAAAAGGCGCGGGTGCCGGTGCGGCGCTGGGACTCCGCCAGGGCCTTGGGAAAGGAATGGTGCTGGTAGCCGTGCAGGGTATTGTGGTGGACGAAATCCTTGATGGACGCCTGCCCGGGCAGAATATGGGGCATGTGGGCGATGGCTTCGGCCAGTTGGTGGCGGACGGTGGCGCGATGGTGCTGGCTGGCGGTCATGGCGGCGGGTCCCTCAGAAGCCCGATTGGAAGGCGGCGCCGAACAGCCCGGCCGAGACCGAGAACAGCGCCAGCAGGGACGCGGGGAAGAGGCCGAAGAACAGGATGCCGGCGGCCAGCACCGAGGCGGCCACCATCTCGTGGGGACGCATGTCCGCCACGTTGCGCATGGCGGGCCGTACCGGGCCGGTGAAGAGCCGGCCGACGGTGTGGATGGAATAGGCGGCGCTGATCAGCACCCCCAGGGTCAGGGGAGCCACGGCCCAGTGCCAGCGGGCGAAACCGCCCACCAGGATATGCAGCTCGGCGATGAAGCCCGAGGTGCCGGGAAAGCCCACCGCGGCCAGGAAGGCCAGCACGGTGAAGAAGGTGAAGCGGGGCGCGGTGCGGACCAGGGAACTGTATTGCTCGATGTCGCGGGTTTTGGTGCGTTCGTAGAGCAGACCGATGAGCAGGAACAGACTGGCGATCACCAGGCCGTGGGAGACCATCTGCATGGAGGCGCCCATCAGACCGGTGGTGTTGAGAGCGGCGATGCCCAGCAGCACCACGCCCATGTGGCTCATGGAGGCATAGGCGATCATGCGCTTCATGTCCCGCTGCCGCCAGGCCAGCAGGCCGCCATAGATCAGGCCGATCAGGGCCAGGGTGGCCAGCAGGGGTTGCAGGGCGGCGATGCCCGCCGGCACCGTCAGGGCGGCCCGGATCAGACCGTAGGCGCCCATCTTGAGGAGAATGCCCGACAGCAGGATGCTCACCGGGCTGGGGGCCTCCACATGGGCCAGGGGCAGCCAGCCATGGACCGGAAAGATCGGGATCTTGACCCCGAAGCCGATCAGGAAGCCGAGGAAGATCAGGATCTGTTTGCCGTCGTCCAGGGTCCGCGCCCCGGCCGCCATGGAGGCCATCTCGAAACTGCGGTCCGGTGAGGTTTCGTAGAGCAGCAGCAGGCTGATCAGCAGGAAGACCGAGCCGCCCATGGTGTAGAGGACGAAGTTGATGGACGCGCCATGGCGGTTGGCTCCCCCCCAGCGGTCGATCAGGAAGAACAGGGGAATCAGGGTCAGTTCCCAGAACAGGTAGAACAGCGCCCAATCCTGGGCCATGAAGACCCCCAGGATGGCCGTTTCCAGCAGCAGCAGCAGGGCGAAGTAATCCTTGACCTGTTTGGTGATGTTGCCGGACACCAGCACGGCGATGAAACACAACAGCGCCGACAGGACCACCATGGGGTAGGAAAAGCCGTCGATACCCAGGGAATAGGAGGTCCCCAGGCGGGAATTCCACTGAAAATATTCGGTCAACTGGAGGCTGGTGGAGCCAGGATCGAACAGGGCCATCAGACCGACCGCGGTGAGCAGGGTCAGGGAGGCATGGGCCAGGGCCAGCCGCCGGATCAACAGGATCCGGGTGGCGGCAATCTGGGAGATCAACAGCGAACCGATCAGGGGAATCGCCAACAGGAGGGTCAGATAAAGCACCGCAATTCCTACCGGAGAGCTGAGACTTGAGAGAAGATTCCAAACGGCTCGTGCAGGCAGATCCCATGCAGTGTGGACTCTGGTCTCGGGAGCTGTCAATGGTCTTGGAGGATCCGCCTGCGCCGTGGGGGAGGGAGGCGTTTACAGGATTTTTCGGAGTTGCTATGGTCCGTGGCGTCCGGCCTGGAGCCGGAGGTGGTTTTTCCCATGATGCAGCGGAGTGTTCCCATGACGATTCACACCCCCCATTCCGGGGCCGTGGCCAGCAACGAGCGGGGCCGGCAGCATCTGGCCCGGGGCGAGCTGCGGGAGGCGGCGCTGGCCTTTGCCGAGGCGGTGGAGCGGGATCCGGCCTTTGCCATCGCCCACAGCAATCTGGCGGTGGCGCTGTGGCAGGCCGGTCATGGGGACGAGGCCCTGCACCATTTTCGTCAGGCCACCGCCCTGGAGCCGGACAACCCCCGCAGCCACAACAATCTGGGCCGGGCACTCCAGGAGCATGGCGTGGCGGCGGAGGCATTGACCGTCCTGGAACGCGCCGCGGCCCTGAGCCCGGACGATGCCGAGATCCGCTTCAACCGCGCCCTGGCCCTGTTGCAGAACGGCCAATTCACCCAGGGCTGGGCCGAATACGAATGGCGCGGCCGGCTGCCGCGCTTCCAGTCCCGCGCCCGGCCCTTCGCCCAACCCCGCTGGGATGGCGGCGCCCTGGACGGCCGGACCATTCTGATCCATGCCGAGCAGGGGTTGGGGGATACCCTGCAGTTCGTCCGCTTCGTACACCTGGTACGGGAGCGGGGCGGCCGGGTGATTCTGGAGGTCCAACCGGCGCTGAAAGGCCTGCTGGCCGGCCTGGAGGGACCGCAGGTTCTGATCGCCCGGGGTGAGCCCCTGCCGCCGTTCGATTGCCATGCCCCGCTGTTGTCCCTGCCCCATCTGTTGGGCAGCGGGGGGACCTTCCCCGGGGCCGAGGGTTACCTGAAAACCCCGGAATCGACCTTGCCCCGCACACCGGGCCGTCCCGTGGTGGGGCTGGCCTGGGCCGGCGCCTCCCTGGGGCGCCTGGACCAGGTCCGCAGCCTGCCCCTGGACCGGCTCTGGGGTCTGGTCATGCCCCGGGCGTGGGACTGGGTGGCCCTGCAGGTGGGGGAGCCGGCCAAGGTTCTGGAGAAACACAGCCTGGCCGCCCGGATCCAGATCCCCCCCTTGCCGGATTTTTCCGCCACGGCGGCGGTGATCGCCGGGCTGGACCTGGTGATTTCCATCGACGGCGTGGTGGCCCACCTGGCCGGAGCCCTGGGCCGGCCGGTATGGACGGTGCTGGCCCACGGCGCCGAATGGCGCTGGGGCACGAACGGCGAAACCAGTCCCTGGTATGCCTCCATGCGCCTGTTCCGCCAGGGCCCGGAGCGGGCCTGGGGCCCGGTGCTGGCCCACCTGGGCGCCGCGCTGGACCGGCGGTTCGAGCGGCTCCACGGGGCCTGATTCTTCCCTCTCCAAACTTCTTTCCTGTCCCCTGCCCCGGCTGGCCCACCGCTTGCCATGGTCTTGACCGGACGGCTTGTTTTGTGGCCGCCGGGCGGTTTGCCGCCCAATAGTCCGGCAGATGATCACGAAATGGGCAGGGGCTGTGCGATTCCTGATCAACGGCTGCTGGTCCAGGCAGCCTGCTCGGCTGCCATGGAAGCCGGGAAGCGGCTTTCATCGGTGGAGGGTGGAGGGAGGCCTCCCCCATCCACCTAATGTTCCGTGCGGGCCACATCCACCGAAACGGTCAAAACATGTTCCCGTCCGCCCAGCACCACGCCCTTGACCGGGGCCACGTCGCCGTAGTCCCGTCCCACCGCCACGGTGATGTGGCGCGGGCCAGGCATGAGGCCGTTGGTGGGATCGAAATCCACCCAGCCCAGCCCGGGAACCTGGAGGGAAAACCAGGCATGGGAGGCATCCGCTCCCTCCAGGCGCGGCTGGCCCGGGGGGGGATCGGTTTCCAGATAGCCGCTGACATAGCGGGCGCACAGACCTAGGGAGCGCAGGGCGCCCAGGGCCAGATGGGCGAAATCCTGGCACACGCCCCGTTGCTGCTCCAGCACCTGCTCCACCGGGGTGGCCACGCTGGTGCTGCCGGGCTGGAAGCGGAATGTTCCATGAATGCGTCGGGTGAAAGCCAGGGCCGCCTCCACGAGGGGACGGCCCGGGGTGAAATCCTGCCGGGCCAGATCCGCCAGGGTCCGACTGCGGTACACCATGGGGGAGTCCAGGACGAACAGACGGTTGAGACGCAGGCCGGCCGCCAGGTCCGGCGGGGGCGGGCAGGGGTTGTCCCAGGCGCAGGAAGCGGCGGGATCGGGATGCTGCGGAGGGGTGCAGGTCACCAGGCTGTTGGCCCGCACCACCAGCTCCTGGTGGGGTTCGTGAATTTCGAAATAATGCACCGTATTGCCGAAATAATCCCCAAAGGACTGCACCAGCGCCGGCCGGGGATTCACGGCCAGTTCGAACTGCCGGCATTGCTGCCAGGGCAGGGTCAGGGGGGCCAACAGCACGCGGTTGTGGCAGATGGTCACCGGTTCACCGTACCGGTAGCGGGTGATGTGGGCGATGCGGTAGTCCATCACGCGGGATTCCATGCGGATTTGAACAGATGGTGGGGAGGCTCGGCATGCCGGAAATAGCTGTTGGAAGTCCGTTCGGAAAACAGGGGCAGCAGTTTGCGGATGCGCTCCGTCAACCGGACCAACTCCTCCCGGCGGCCGCTGTCCGTATCGGGACGCGCCAGGGACTCGGGGGTGGCCAGGCGGATGGCGGCCAGGGTTTCGAACACCACTCGCCCCAGGGGGGTCCGGTACAGGGTCAACCCGGGGCCGCGGGGAATCTCGCCGGCATGGGCTTCCATCAGCTTGAGCTGGAATACCAGGGAGCGCGGATCGGTGTCGTCCTGGATCAGCTTTTCCAGCACCGACGGCAGTTCCAGGGCGGTGCGGAACTGCATGCGGTAGGCCGCCAGGCTGTCGTTGATGGCCAGCAGCCGTTCCAGGATGGCCGCCTCGCCGCCCTCGTCCATGGGTTCGGCCAGGGTGGTCTCCAGCAGTTGGGCCAGGAACATGGCCCGCTCCAGGCGGCGACCCAGATCCAGAAACCGCCAACCCAGGTCCCGGTTCATGTTTTCCCAGGTCAGGCCGGCCAGGGCGGTGAGGCCCTGCAACAGGGGACCGGTCTCCCAGAACATGCCCCCCAGATGCTTGGGGATCTGCCCCTGGAGGCGGTCCAGGGCCTGGGACAGGCCGTCCACCAGCTCCCAGGTATCGGTGGACAGGCGATCCCGCACCGAAAAGGCGCATTGGATCATGGCCCGCAGGGAAAAGGCCAGACTGCCGATCCGCTCCGGATCCAGCAGGGTGGAGCGCAGCTCCGTGAAGGGTTCGGCCAACGCATGGCGGCCCTCGTCGCCGGCGAAGCCCGGATAGGTGGCGGTGACGTGGGTCAGGCTGACCAGCAGCAGGCGCTGGCACAGGTGGCGCTGGCGATGGGTCAGGCCGGTTTCCTCCGACTCCAGGGCCATGAATTCCCTGAACAGGCGGATGGTGCCTTCCGCCCGTTCGGCGTAGCGACCGATCCAGAAGAGGTTTTCGGCCACCCGGCTGGGCACCCCCACCAGGGGGGCCGGATCCAGCACCGGCGTGCCCATCAGGGTCCCGGACGGCACCACGGTGGTGGGGTGGATGACCCACACATCCTTGGTGACGCCCCCCTGCAGGGGCGAAAAGGCCTGGGTGTCGGGGCCGGCGGCCACCCGGGCCAGGCCGCCGGGCATCACCTGGGAGCGGCTGCCGTCGTTGGTGAGGTAGGCCCGCAGCAGTACCGGCCGCTGGCACAGCCGGCCCCGGTCCACCCCCGGCGCCACCGAGGGCACGAAGGGTTCCCGGGCCACGAAGCGGTGGGGCGCCTCCATGACCCGCTCCCGGGAGGCGGGCAACTGCGCCCCGGCTCCGGAGATGGGAAAGGAGGGATCGTGGGTCAGGGGCAGGATGGTGAGGCTGTCCCAGCGCTCCAGGGCCGCGGCCCGCTGGACCGGGTCCCCCAGCCACCAGGTGCGGGGATTGTCCAGCAGCAGGTCTTCGCCCAGGAAATAGCGGGCCAGGGCCGGCATGTAGGCATGCAGGGCCAGGGTCTCCAGGACGCCGCTGCCCAGGGCATTGGCCAGGGTCACCTGGCCGGAGCGGGAGGCGTGGGCCAGCCCCACCACCCCCAGCAGGGAATCTTCCCGCAGTTCCAGGGGGTCGCACCAGGCTTCGTCCACCCGCCGCAGCACCACCTCCACCGGCATCAGGCCCCCCAGGGTCTTGAGCCACAGGCGTCCCGAGCGCACCGTCAGGTCATCCCCCTGGGCCAGGGTCAGCCCCATGAAATGGGCCAGCAGGGCATGTTCGTAGTGGGTTTCGTTGGCCGGTCCCGGGGTCAGGAGGACCACATGGGCGTCCTGCTTGGAAAAGGGCGTCAGGGAGACCAGATCCGACCGCATGGTGCGAAAGAACGGCAGCAGGGGCGGAATGGTGGCCAACTGGCCGCTGTACAGCCGGCCCATGACCCGGCGATTCTGCAGCACATAGCCATGGCCCGAGGGCGCCTGGGTGCGATCGGACAGCACCAGGAACCGCCCGGTCGGATCCCGGCCCAGGTCGGCGGCATAGAGGGACAGGGGAATGGCCCCCCGGGGATCCAGACCATGGGCGGCCAGAAGAAAGCCGCGCCAGCCGAAAATCGCTTCCCCGGGCACGATGCCGTCGCGGATGGCAAGGCCGGGTCCATAGAGATCCCGCAGCAGCAGGGTCAGCAGGCGGTGGCGCTGGATCAGGCCGACGGCCAGAGTGTTCCAGGAACCCGCATCCAGGATCAGGGGAATCGGATCCAGGGGCCAGGCCCGGCGGCGGGTGCCCGGCGCCCCCCGGACGTTGTAGGTCGCCCCGGATTCCCGCAGCAGGCGGTTGGCGTCTTCCTCCAGGCGGCCCGGCAGGTCCGGCCCCCCGGCATAGAGAAAATCGAGGAACCGGCGCCAATGGGCGCGGGGCTGGTTGAATGCGTCGAACACCTCACCGTAGCCGGGGGCGGTGGCGGCCAGGTCCGGCAGCGATCCGGTTTCCGGAGGGGAGGAGTCCAACCACGGTGGTGACATGAAAAAAATCCCTGACAGGGGGGAATCAGGCCACGGTTCGGCCCTCGGCCGACCGTCTTACCAGACCATGCAAGCCGTACACCAGGATCAACCAGCACTCACCAAGGTCCCATCATGTCCATCCGCGTCGCCATCCATCACCATACGGCCTATCGCTATGACCGGCCCGTGATCCTGTCGCCCCATGTGTTCCGTCTGCGTCCGGCGCCCCACTGTCGCACGCCCATCGAATCCTACAGCCTGAAGATCCGGCCTCCCGGGCATTTCATCAACTGGCAACAGGATCCTTTCGGCAATTTTCTGGCCCGGGTGGTATTCCTGGAACCCTGTCGGGAGCTGGTGGTGGATGTGGAGGTGGTGGCCCGCATGGTCACCATCAATCCCTTCGACTTCTTCCTGGATGAATCGGCCCGGGAGTTCCCCTTTGTCTACGAACCCGACTTGCGCAGGGACCTGGCCCCCTACCTGGAGGTTCGGGAGGAGAGTCCCCTGCTGGAGCGCTGGCTGGCAGGGCTGGATCACATGCCCCAGGGCACGGTGGATTACCTGGTGGAGGTCAACCGGCGCCTGTGCCAGGCCGTGGGCTACACCATCCGTCTGGAACCGGGAGTGCAGAGCTGCCAGGAGACCCTGAGCAGGAAGACCGGTTCCTGCCGGGATTCCGGTTGGCTGCTGGTGCAGGCCCTGCGCCGGCTGGGGCTGGCGGCCCGGTTCGTGTCGGGTTATCTGGTCCAGTTGACGCCGGACGTGAAATCCCTGGACGGTCCCTCGGGGCCGGCCCAGGATTTTACCGACCTGCATGCCTGGTGCGAGGTCTATGTGCCCGGGGCCGGCTGGATCGGGTTGGATCCCACCTCGGGGCTGTTCGCCGGCGAGGGGCATATCCCCCTGGCCTGCACCCCCGATCCGGCCAGCGCCGCGCCGGTGACCGGGGCCACCGACCGCTGCGAGACGCAGTTCAGCTATCGCAACACCGTGACCCGCATCCACGAGGATCCCCGGGTCACCAAACCCTACACCGACGCCCAATGGCAGGCCATCGACGCCCTGGGGCGGCAGGTGGACGCCGAACTGGCCGCCGGGGATGTGCGCCTCACCATGGGCGGGGAGCCCACCTTCGTGTCGGTGGACGACATGGAAGGCCCGGAGTGGACCGTGGCCGCCGATGGTCCCCACAAACGCGAGCGGGCCCGGGACCTGCTGCAACGCCTGGCCGACCGCTTCGCCCCCGGGGGGGTGCTGCATTTCGGTCAGGGCAAGCTGTACCCGGGGGAGGTGCTGCCCCGCTGGCGCTTTGCCTGCTGTTGGCGCACCGACGGGGTGCCCCTGTGGAGCCACCCGGACCTGCAGGGTCATCCGACCCGGGACGACGGCGTGGACGTGCAGCGGGCCGCAACCTTCGCCAAACGCCTGGCCGAGCGTCTGGGGGGATTGGCCGGGACCGTTTTTCCGGCCCATGAGGATCCGTTTCACGCCCTGTGGCTGGAGAGCCAGCAGCCCCTGGGGTTGGATCCCCTCCAGGCCCGCCTGGACGATCCCCTGGAGCGCCAGGCCCTGGCCCGGATGCTGAACCATGGGCTGCAGCGCCCGGTGGGGTTCGCCCTGCCCCTGGAATGGGATCAGTCAGGGTATCGCTGGAAGAGCTGCCGTTGGGGGTTTCGTCGGGGGCGTTTGTTCCTGATTCCGGGGGATTCCCCCATGGGCTACCGGCTGCCCCTGGCCTCCCTCCACTGGTGCCCGCCGGAACAGCGGCCGATCCCGCCGGTGCGCTGTGTCTTCGAACCTCGGGTTCCCCTGCCCCCGACGCCGCCGCCTATCAACCCTTCGGTGACCTATCCCACCCCGAATGGCGCCGACCGGCCGGCGGTGGACGCGGAGGAGTTCGATCCGGCCGCGCTGCTGGAGCAGTTCGTGGGCACCGCCCTGTGCGTGGAGCCGCGCCAGGGGCGGCTGCATGTGTTCCTGCCGCCCCTGAGCCATCTGGAGGGCTTCGTGGTGCTGTTGCAGGCCATCGAGGCCACGGCGGTGGAGCTGGGGATCCCGGTGCTGCTGGAGGGCTATCCACCCCCCGAGGACTGGCGGCTGGCGAAGTTCTATGTCACCCCCGATCCCGGGGTCATCGAGGTCAACATCCACCCGGCCCGCTCCTGGGAGGAGCTGGTGGCCAATACCACCGTCCTGTACGAGGAGGCCCACCTGGCCCGCCTGGGCACGGAGAAGTTCCTGCTGGACGGCCGGCATACCGGCACCGGTGGGGGCAACCATGTCACCCTCGGCGGGGCCACCCCGGCCGACAGCCCCCTGCTGCGGCGTCCCGAGCTGCTGGCCAGCCTGATCACCTACTGGCAGCACCATCCGGGGTTGTCGTACCTGTTTTCCAGCCTGTTCATCGGTCCCACCAGCCAGGCGCCCCGCATCGACGAGGGACGGGATGCCTACCTGTACGAGCTGGATATCGCCCTGGCCGGGGTTCCGGCCGGGGAGGAGAGCCGGCCGTGGCTGGCCGACCGCCTGCTGCGCCACCTGCTGGTGGACATCGCCGGCAACACCCATCGGACGGAATTCTGCATCGACAAGCTCTATTCCCCCGACAGCCCCACCGGCCGCCTGGGGCTGCTGGAGCTGCGCGCCTTCGAAATGCCGCCCCATGCCCGCATGAGCCTGGTGCAGATGCTGCTGCTGCGCACCCTGGTCGCCCGCTTCTGGAAGACCCCCTACCGCAAGCCCCTGATCCGCTGGGGCACGGCGCTCCATGACCGCTTCATGCTGCCCCACTTCGTGCAGCGCGACCTGGAGGAGGTGACCGCGGAGCTGCGGGAGGCGGGTTATCCCTTCCAGGACGACTGGCTGGACCCCTTCGTGGAGTTCCGCTTTCCCAAGTTCGGCGAAATCCAGGTCCAGGACATCCACCTGGAACTGCGCCAGGCCCTGGAACCCTGGCATGTGCTGGGGGAAGAAGTGGTCCGCAACGGGACGGCGCGTTTCGTGGATTCCTCGGTGGAGCGGCTGCAGGTCCGGGTCACGGGCCTGACCCCCGGCCGCCATGGGGTGACCTGCAACGGCCGTCAGCTGCCGCTGCACAACACCGGCACGGTGGGTGACCATGTGGCCGGGGTGCGCTTCAAGGCCTGGCAGCCGCCGTCGGCGCTGCATCCGCTGATCGGGGTGCATGCGCCCCTGGTGTTCGATGTCATCGACCTCTGGCACAACCGAGCCTTGGGCGGCTGCACCTACTACGTCTCCCATCCCGGAGGGCGCAGCTACGACACCTTTCCGGTCAACTCCTACGAGGCCGAAGCGCGGCGCATCAGCCGGTTCTGGGATCTGGGTCACAGCCCGGGGGTGTGGCGCTCCGGGCCGGCGCCCCATTCCGGGGGGCGGTTCGTGGCCGAGGGCAGCGGGGTGGGGCCCATCGGCGTGCCCGTCGAGGGGGGACATCCGGAATACCCCACCACCCTGGACCTGCGCCGGCCGGAGTGAGGCCGGCCGGGTTACCAGATCCGCCGGTACAGCACCTCCGCCATGAATTCATTGCCCTCGGCGGTGTAGTGGAGATAATCGATGTAAACCTGTTTCGGCCAGGCGGTCAGTTCCGGCCAGGGATCGATCAGCTCCACCCCCTGGGCCGCCAGCTCCCGGGCCACCCGGTCCCGGGCGCGAAGGGTGAATTCGCGGTCGCTGGCCGTGGCGTGGCTCTGGTTGTGCCGGGCCAGCAGGGCCTCGGCCGCGCCCATGGGCTTGGCCGGGGCGACATGGGCCAGGAAATATTCCCAGAAGAAGACGATCTTCTGCTGCCGGCGTCTGGCGGCGGCGATCATGGCGTCGGCATGGGCCAGATAGTCGTCCACATAGCGGTCGAAGGCGGCGTCGGACAGGGGTTGGGCCGGGGGCGGGGCGGGGCCGTCCAGCGGAACGGTCCGCACCCTCAGCCGTTCGCTCAGGGCCAGGGCGGCGTCGATGGCCTTCGAGAGGAACTTGTGGGCCAGGGCGGCGGCGGCCGAATAATGTCGGGCGGTCAGATGGGCCGTTTCCAGCAGGGTCATGAGGGTGTGTTCGTTGGCCCGGCGGTCGAATTCCGCGGCCCAGACATGGGGGCTGGCCAGGGAATGGACGATCTGGCCGCCATCGCCATGTTCCGGCGGGGGATGGAAGAAATTGTTGGCCGAGCCGAACACGATCACCAGGTCCGGATCCCAGTTGATGAACTCCCCCAGATAGGCGCCGCTGACCTCCACGATGCGGTTGAAGTTGACCGCGGCGTTGAGGACCTCGACCCGGCGGCCGGCCCAGCGGGGATCGGCCCGCAGCCGCTCGGCCAGGTGTTGGGCGATGGTCTCGGACGTGGGCACCCGTCGGGTCTCCGGAGGATACCAGCCCCCCAGGCCGGCGTAGAGGACCGAGCCCCCCAGCATGAGGACCCGGTAGGTGTCGGGGGGCTTCCGCGGCTGAAAGGTTTCCAGATTGCGGAAGCCGTTGGGGTTGATCTTGAAAGCGTTGGAAGTCGCCTGGGGATTGTTGCGCACCAGCCCGTAGGGTGACCAGCGGTAGAGGTCCAGGTTGCGGTAGGACTCGCCGCTCCACACCCAGAAGGCGATCCGGGCCGCCAGTTCGGTCAGCAGCAGCGCCAGGATCAGCAGGCCCAGGATGCGTGGCCAGCGCACGGCGGGGGCGGCGGGCGCGTTCATCCTAGAACCTCCCGTAGAGGAACATGTCCTGGGGAAAGCGCACGGCGATGTCCGTCAGGTAGAGGAGCATGGCCAGCAGCAGGCAGGCCGCCAGTTTGAGGGCCATGCGTCCTTCCTCCGGGGTCGGCAGGGCCAGCCATCGGATCCACCGTGTCTTCGGGGTGTCCATGTCGGGCTACTCCGTGAGGACCAGCAGCCGTTCCATGGGCAGGACGAACAGAATCCAGCCCATGGCGACGAACAGAAAGGTGGCGGCCGTGGCCAACGGGACGCCCACGGCCACCGGCAGCAGCTCCGGGCGCCGGCCCTGCTTGCGGCGCTGCAGGCGCAGTTTCATGATCCGCACCCGGTAGAGGTCGTGGAGGATCAGGCCCAGGGCGTGATACAGCCCCCACAGCACGAAATTGACCGTGGGACCGTGCCAGTAGCCGCAGATCAGAAAGGTTCCGCCGTAGGCCAGGGCCATGGTCAGGTTGGGTCGGTCGGGCCAACGCCGCTGCAGGCGGCGGGTGAGGGGGGTGAAGAGATACTGGGTCAGCACCCGGCTGAAGGAGATGTGCCAGCGCTGCCAGAAATCCCGGATGTTGCGGGCCAGGAACGGGGCGCGGAAATTTTCCGGAACCTCCACCCCCACCAGCCGGGAGCAGGCCACCGCCAGGTCGCTGTAGCCGGAGAAGTCCGCCCACAGCAGGAAGAAATACCCCACCGCCCCCTGAATCAGGTCCCAAACGGTCAACGGATTGTCGTTGCGGAACACCAGCAGGCTCATGGGGGTCAGCAGGGGCACCAGCAGCTTGATTTTCACCAGTCCCAGCAGCAGGCGGTACAGGATGTCCACCAGGCGGGCGGCGGTGAGGGCATGGGGCTGGGCCAGGGCGGCGCGGAATTCGGCCATCTGGTGCATGGGACCGGCGATGTAGGTGGGAAAATGCAGCAGGTAGGCGGCGATTTCCCAGAAGCCAGGGGGGCAGGAATCGGGTGGAGCGGACAGGCGGCCGTCGTGGAAGTCCCGCACCAGGGTCCACACCTTGACCAGAACGTAGGAGAAACCGACGAACAGCAGCAGCCGCCAGGGGTCCAGTCCCCGGGCGGTGGACTCCTTGCCCACCAGCCACAGGGCCAGCAGGGGCAGGATCCAGAGCAGGGAGCGCAGTTGGGGGGACAGCCGGGGAAGGGAGCCGGCCGGCACAACCTGCCGCATCCGCCAGGCCAGCAGCCCCGCGGTGGCCAGCAGCAGCCCCAGCGGAAGCAGCAGCCCCAGCAGGCCGCCCAGCCCCGCGGCACCGCACAGGGTGAGGGCCATGGCCCGCCGGCGGGCCTGGTGGGGGGCATCCCACAGGCGCAGGGCGGTGAAGGCCACCGCCAGCACCAACCAGAAGGCGGGACGTTCAAACAGCATGGCGCGCGGCCCCGGTCAGTTCCCGGAGATACTTGGCCCGGTTGTCGTTGCGGGCCAGCTTGCCGGAGGTGGACTTCACCAGCCATTGGCGCGGCAGCACATGGACCTCCGCCGGGGTGCAGTCCAGGTTCTGGGCGACATGGGCGCGGATCTTCAGGGCCAGGCGCTTGCGGTCCCCGGCGGTCTCCAGGGCGCTCTCGGCCAGCAGGATCAGCCGTTCGGTGCCGCTGGCCGGGTCGGCCAGGCCGAAGGCCACCGCCCGTCCCGGATGCACGCCGTCCACCTCCATGACCCGGGCCTCGATTTCCGCCGGATGGAAGTTGCGGCCCTGAATGATGAGCAGCTCCTTGCTGCGGCCGGTGACATACACCTCGCCCCGCCAGAGAAACCCCAGGTCGCCGGTCCGGTACCAGCCGTCGCCGGTGAAGGCGGCGGCGGTCAGGTCGGGCCGCCGGTAATAGCCGGAGAAGCAGGTGGCGCCCCGCAACTGGATTTCCCCGACCTGTCCCTCCGCCGCTTCCGGGGCAGCGCCGATGCGGACCTCCAGCCCGGCCAGGGGGGGGCCGTTGCTCACGAAGCCCAGGGCGCCGGCATCGTGGTCCAGCGGGACGATGCGCCGCTGCTGGCGAAAGGCCG
Source organism: Magnetococcales bacterium DC0425bin3 (assembly GCA_002753665.1). GTDB lineage: Bacteria > Pseudomonadota > Magnetococcia > Magnetococcales > DC0425bin3 > DC0425bin3. The sequence goes on along the minus strand of PEAP01000047.1, from coordinate 8,509 downwards.
ATTCGTCCACCCGCAGCACCCGGGTTGCCCCCGGGGGGGTCTGGGTGACGGCGAACACCGTCTCGGCCATGGCGTAGCTGGCGCCGCATTGGGCGGCGGTCACCCCCAGGGGGGCGAAACGCGCCACGAAGCGGTCCATGGCCGCGGCGGTCACCGGTTCGGAGCAATCGATCCAGCTGCGCACATGGGACAGGCTCAGGTCGGGGGACCCATGGCCCTCCCGGATGGACTCCGCCATGAAGACGAAGGCGAAATTGGGCAGCCAGCAACGGGTGCCGCCCTGGCGGGCCATCTGCTCCAGCAGCAGGGCCGGACGCCGGGCCCAGTCGAAAGGCGAGAGGTGAACGAAGGGGATCCGCTCCAGCAGCGGCATGAGGAAGCAGGCGATGAAGCCCATGTCGTGGTAGAGCGGCAGCCAGGAGACCACCCGGTCATCGGCCTGCAGGTCCAGGGCGGCGGCGTAGCGGCGGTTGTGGAGCAGGATGGCCCCATGGCTCAGGGCCACGCCCTTCTGCAGGCCGGTGGTGCCGGAGCTGTGCTGCACCACCGCCACCGCCGCCCCGTCCTGGGGCGCCGGGGGGCGGATGGCCGTGGCGTCGGTGACGGCCTCGGGCCGCACCAGCCGGCAGCCCGCGGCGCCGTCCAGGGCAGCGGGATCCACCGCGCCCAGGGCCAGGCGGTCCACCACCATCCAGCGTGGCTGGATGTGGGTCACCATCTGGGCGAAGGACTCCCGGTACTTGCGGGGTTCCATGCGTGGCGAGGGCGGGGCCAGAAAGGTGGGCAACTGCCCGGCCCACAGCGCCCCCAGAAAGGCGGCGATCTGGTCCAGGCCGGTATGGCAGCAGATGGCGGCGATGCCGCGCTCCGGCTCGGCTTCCCGGGCGAAGCGGTCGGCGAAGCCCTGCACCCGGGCCAGCAGGCGCCGGCGGTCGCAGCGCAGTTCCGCGCCCGTTCCGGAGACGAACACGCCGACCAGCCCGTCGGGATCCTCCATCCAGGCCCGCCACAGGGTTTCCCCCAGGGTCGGGTCGGCGGGGATCGGAGTGCCCTGGCGCGTCACGGGCTTCAGGCCCGGCCGGCCAGAAAAGCCAGCATCTGCCGGATGGAGCCGAAGTGGTCGTGGGTGATGTCCTGGTCGTCGATCCGCAGGCCCGGCGCCGCCGCCTCCAGGGCCGCCGCCAGCCGCACCAGGCCCATGGAATCGCAGATGCCTTCCTGGAGCAGGGCGGTGTCGGCGCCCAGGGGAAACTCCCGGTCCCCGTCCAGAAACAGGTCGCAGATCATGTTTTTCAGGGATGTTTCGTCGAACACGGGCCACAATCCTCATGCTGGAAGCCGGAATTCTTCAAGGGAATGGACGGGAATGGACGCTCCCGGGGAATGAGGGTAACATAGTGTCATCGGGTTCAAGAAGTTCGTTCGAATGCCACGCCGGGATCCACCCTTGAGAGAACTCTTCCGCTATCATCCCCGCATCGGTCATACCTTTATCCCCGGTCTGCGGGCGCGGGTGGAACATGAGGCGGGCGGCTATCTGGTGGCCGTCAACGGCCAGGGATTCCGCTGTGGCCACGAGTTCCGGACGGCCAAGCCTTCGGGGGGATTCCGGGTCATCCTGTGCGGCGACAGTTTCACCGCCGGGGACGGGGTGAGCAACCAGCGCCGTTATGGCGATCTGCTGGAGCAGCGCCTGCCGGGGTTGGAGCTGTTCAACCTGGGCCTGCCGGGCACCGGCACCGATCAGCATCTGCTGGCCTTCGAGGAGGTCACCCGCACCATGGAGTACGACCTGGTGGTGGTGGCCGTGCAGGTGGAGAACATCCGCCGGGTCAACAGCCGCTACCGGGAGACCCGCAACATGGACGGCGAAACGGTGGTGCGGGCCAAGCCCTATTTCATTCGCGACGGCGCCGGGGAGCTGACCCTCTGCCATGTGCCGGTGCCGCGCCTGCCCCTGGATCCGGCGGAGCTGGATGACGCCACCCTGGAGCAGGTGGACCGGGGCGGGAGTTTCGCCACCCTGCGGGGGGTGGTCAACCGTCTGGGCGGGCCGGTGAAGGAACTGGCCCAGCGGTTGAGCCGGTATCAACCGGTGCCGGGCTACGACCAGGCGGATCATCCCCACTGGCTGCTGCTGCGGGACATCCTGACCCGCCTGATCCGGGCCAGCCAAGCCCCGGTGGTGCTGTTTCCCATCCCGCTCTATCAATATGTCGAAGGCAGCAGCTCGTCCCGGGCCTGCCAGGCCCGCTTCGCCGAGCTGCACCGGCCCCCGGGGGTGACGGTGGTGGATCCGCTGCCCCATCTGCTGACCTTTCCTCCGGCCACCCGGCGGGCGTTCCGGTTTCCCCAGGACGTGCATCCCACCCCCCTCTACCACCGGGTGCTGGCGGACTGCCTGGAGCCGGCCCTGCGGGCGCGCATGGGACTGCCGGCGGCGGCCGGCGGGAGCGGGCCATGAGTGGCTATATCCTCGGCATTTCGGCCTATTATCACGATTCCAGCGCCGCGCTGGTGCGGGACGGGGAGGTGATCGCCGCCGCCCAGGAGGAGCGCTTCACCCGGGTCAAGCACGACCCGCGCTTTCCCCGCAACGCCATCAACTACTGCCTGGAGGCGGCCTTCATCGAGGCGGAGGACCTGCGGGCGGTGGTCTTCTACGACGACACCCTGCTGACCCTGGACCGGGTTCTCAAGACCACCCTCGCCACCGCCCCCCGGGGCCGGGACAACTGGCGCAAGGCCGCCCGATCCCTGCTGGGCATCAAGGTCCATGCCGCCCGGCGCATCCGGGACTATCTCCAGGTGCCGGTGCCGGTCCTGTTCACCCGCCACCACGACGCCCACATGGCCTCGGCTTTCTATCCGTCGCCCTTCGACGAGGCGGCCATCCTCACCCTGGATGGAGTCGGGGAATGGGCCACCACCAATCTGGGCCATGGGGTGGACGGTGCCATCCGCATCCTCGAACAAATCGATTTTCCCCATTCCCTGGGGCTGCTCTACAGCGCCTTCACCGTGTTCTGCGGCTTCAAGGTCAACTCCGGGGAATACAAGCTGATGGGGCTGGCCCCCTACGGCACGCCCCGCTACGCCGACCTGATCCGCCGGGAGCTGATCGACATCCGGGAGGATGGCTCCTTCCGGCTCAACATGCGTCACTTCGGCTATCTGGACACTCTGTGCATGACCGGGGACGCCTTCGAAAAACTCTTCGGCGGGCCGGCCCTGCCGCCGGACGGGCGCATCACCCGCCGGGAGATGGATCTGGCCGCTTCCATCCAACAGGTGACCGAGGAGGTGGTGTTGGCCTGTGCCAAACATCTGCGCCGGCTCACCGGCTCCCGCAACCTGGTGATGGCCGGGGGCGTGGCCCTCAACTGCGTGGCCAACGGGCGGCTGCTGCGCAGCGGGCTGTTCGAGAATCTCTGGATCCAACCGGCCGCCGGCGATGCCGGCGGTGCCCTGGGAGCGGCCTTGCTGGCCGCCCACCGCCATTTCGGCCTGCCCCGGGCGCCCCGGCCGTCCGGGCAGTCGGACCGCCAGCGGGCCAGCCTGCTGGGACCCAGCTTCAGCGAGGCCGAGATCCACGCCTTTCTGGACATCAACCAGTTGCCCTTCACCCACCTGCCGGACCCCGGGCAGCGGGCCGCGCTGATCGCCGACCATCTGGCCGCGGGCAAGGTGGTGGGATTCTTCAACGGACCCATGGAGTTCGGCCCCCGGGCCTTGGGCGGACGCTCCATCCTGGGGGATCCGCGCAATCCCGAAACCCAGACCGTGATGAACCTCAAGATCAAGCAGAGGGAGTCGTTCCGGCCCTTTGCCCCGGCGGTGCTGGAGTCGGCCTGCGGGACCTGGTTCGAGCTGGACCGGGCCAGTCCCTACATGCTGCTGGTGGCCGACGTGCGGGCCGAGCGCCGCCTGCCCATCACCAAGACCTCGGCCGATACCGACGACCTGCTGGAGGTGGTGCGCCAGCCCCGCAGCGACATTCCGGCGGTGACCCACATGGATTACAGCGCCCGGGTGCAGACCGTCAATCCGGCCGACAATCCGGAATTCCATCGGGTCATCAGCGCCTTCGAGGCCCGCACCGGGGTGGGGGTGGTGGTCAACACCAGTTTCAACGTGCGGGGCGAGCCCATCGTCTGTTCGCCCAAGGACGCCTATCGCTGTTTCATGCGCACCGACATGGACCTGCTGGTGATGGGCAGCTACGTCCTCTGCAAGAAGGGACAGCCGGAACGGCAGGCGGAGCGGGCGCGGCAGGAACGCTTCGCTCCGGATTGATTCATCCCCGGGAGGAGTCGTCATGAGCGACCATGAGCAACGCATCGACCGTTTTTTCGACCGGCATCTGCTGCCGCTGGTCAACGTGCTGGAGGCGGCCGGGGTGCGCCATTTTCCCGCCGGGGCCGACCCGGGGGTGGAGAGCTATTACCGGGCGCCCGACGATCCCGCCCCGGCCCTGAAGACCATCGAGCCCACGGAATTGGCCGCCGATCTCACCGCCCTTTGGGCCACCGCCGATCCCGCCCTGCTGCCCCTGGTCGAACCCCTGGCCGAACTGGCCATGGACCTGCGGGAAGAAGAGACCGAGGCCACCCTGTCGCCGTTCATCTACGTCATGTTCTGACGCCATGCTGCGGCCGTTCCATCTCAAGCGTCTGCTGGCCGCCCTGCTGGCCGCCACCGGGCTGCCCGCGGTCCTGATCGCCCGCCAGGGGCGGCAGCCTGCCTTTCGTATCGTCAACCTGCACGATGTTCCGCCCCGCCTGGCCGGGGCGTTCGAGACCCAGGTGCGGCTGCTGGGCCGGCATTTCGAACCGTCCAACCCTGCGGCTCTCCAGCGCTTCATCCGCAAGGATCCCCCACCACCGGTCGGCAAGCCCCACCTGCTGTTCACCTTCGACGACGGGTTGCGCTCGGGCCACGAGGTGGTGGCGCCGCTGCTGGAACAGCACGGCTGCCGGGGGATTTTCTTTGTTCCCGCCGCCGTGTTGGAGCTGCCTGCGGAACGCCAGGCGGACTGGGCCCGGGACCACCGGATCTTTCCAGGGGATCCCCCGGAGCCTGGCCAGCGTCTGTTTCTCGATATCGCCCAGTGCCGGGATCTGATGGACCGGGGCCATGCCATCGGCTGCCACGGCCTGACCCACGTCCGGCTCACCGCCGACCTGGGTTCCCAACGCCTGCGGGAGGAAACCATCGGCGCCCGGGAGCGGATGGAAACCCTGCTGGATCGGCCGGTGACGACCTTCGCCTGGATCGGCGGGGAGATCCGGTCCTATTGCCGGGAGGCGGCGCTGCTGATCGAACGGGCGAATTTTCAGGAGGTATTCCTGACCAATCATGCCCTCATCACCCCCGCAACCAAGCCCCGCCTGCTGGACCGCTCCCACCTGGAGGCCGACTTTTCTCCGGCCCTGACCCTGTTCCAGGTGTGTGGCCTCATGGACCTGCTGTATCGGCGGAAGCGGCTGGCGGTGCATCGGCTGGCGGGGTGAGAGGCGGGGCCGCGGCTGTCTTGCGGACCAGGATGAGCCAGCCGCTGACTGGTCCGGCGGCGTGAGCGTAGCCATCCAGCCGCCTGGCGATGCCTGGGTGCCCATGGAGAAATGCCAGCAGGTTGAAGGAGGGGATGGAGTCGGACGGCAGCGGATTCAGATCCACCACCAGACAGGAGGGTTGCACGGCATCCCAATCCTGTTCCAGGATGGAGAACAGCCAATCGCCGTGCTTTTCCACCAGGGATCGACGGCCCTGGTCATGCAGGCGGAGCAGACCTTCCAGTCCATAGATCGCGGGAAAACGTCCAGCCATTGGGCTGTGGTTGTGGATGAACAGCCACACGGATTCCGCCATGCGGGCCGAGAGGATCATCATGGGCCGGCCCCGCACGGCGGGCGGCATGGCCGCCATGACGGGTTGCAACCTGGATTTGGCGGCATCATGCTGTTTGGTGCTGATCCAGAGGCGCAGAGTGGCTGGGTGGAATACCAGCAGGAGACAGCCCACCGCCATGAGCAGGCGGCGCCATGCCGGTCGCCACGGCCCCTGACGGGTTGCACCGGCCGCCAGGCCGCCCAGCAGGATCCAGAGGGTGAGGAACAGGATCGAAGACACCGGGATCTGATGATAGGGCCAGCCCCGGCCCTGGAGCAGCATCGCCAGCCAGGCGGCCAGGGCGGTGGCGGAGAGGCCCCGGATCAGGGTGCGCAACCGGTCGGCAGCCAGGCGTTCCGCGGCCAGCATGACGATCAGGGTCAGCAGGGGATAGCGCAACAGCGATCCGAAAAACAGGATGTCCCAAGCCACCCGCAGGCTGCCATAAAGGTCCATGGCCCGGGGGAGGAAGGCGACCCAGCCGGGATGGGCCACGACCGACCACAGGGTCAGCAGGGCGCTGGTCAGCAGAAAGGCCCACTCGCTGGGGGTCGGGGAGCGAGGGCGGGAGAGGGCGATCCGGGTCAGATAGAGAGCCAGGGCCGGCAGGAGAAAAAACGGTTTGATGGCGCAGCCCAGGGCGGCCACCATCCCGGCGGTGACATGGCGGCCGCTCCCGACTCCGGAACAGGTCAACAGGACAGCAGGCAGGAACAACACCAGGAACAGATGATCCCGCTGCCCCAGATCGAAGCCGATCAGGGGCGCCAGGGCCAGGCCATACCCCAGCCCCAGCCAGAACAGGTGGACGGTGCCGCCCCGGGCCAGATGGATCAAGGCCGGCCGGGCGATGCGGAAGGAGACCCACACCAGCAACAGGGTCCAGTGGAGCAGAGCCTGGGGGGCCGGAATCCCAACGGCCATGGCCAGCAGGTTGGCCGGTGCGATCAGGGCCAGGTAGGGCGGAGCGGTCATCAGGATGACCTCTCCGGCCGGCGGTCCGCCGTCCCACAGGCGCCCGGCCATGGTCAGCATCCAGGCGTTGTCCCAATTGGGCAGGAACCGGTGTTGGATGAAGAGTCCATTGGCGAACAACAGGGTCAGGACCAGCAGGTCCAGGGCCAGCAGCACCTTGGGGGCAGGGGGGGGATCGGCCATTTTCACGGTAATGAGCGCATCTTCTCCCATGCCCCTGACGGTGGTTCTGCCGGTGTTTCGGAACGGTCCTTTTCTGGAGGAGCTGCACGGTCGTCTCCAGACTGTCATGCGCACTTGCGCCACGGATTATCGGCTCATCTTCGTCAACGATGCCAGCCCCGATGACTCCCTGGAGATTCTGGAGCGGATCGCTCGCCGGGATCAACGGACCCTGGTCATCGACCTGGACAGGAATGTTGGACAGCAGAAAGCAATCTTGATGGGGCTGTCGTTCAGTCGGGGACATTGGACCATTCTGCTGGACGCCGATCTCCAGGATCCGCCAGAGGCCATCCCGGATCTGTTGGTGGCGGCGCAACGGGGGGAACATGCCGCTCTGTTTGCCGGCCGCAGCGGCCGCCATACGCCGGCCGGGCGTCTGCTGACCTCCCGATTGTTCAAGGGGCTGCTCCACCGGCTCACCGGGGTGCCGGAGACGGCGGGATTGTTCGTGGTCATCCGCGACGATCTGCGCAGATTTCTGCTGCAATTTCCAACGGATCTTCCCTTGGTGACGGCCATGATCGGCCTGTCGGGCCTGCCGATGGGGGTGATTCCGGTGCCACGCCGACCCCGGCCCATGGGCCGGTCGGCCTATTCCGGATTTCGGCGCCTGCTGCTGGGTCTGGGCGCCCTGGGTCTGGTGCTGGTCCACCGTCTGAAGCCCCATGGCATTCCCTGCCTGGAGCGTCCGGGGGCGCTGCCGCTCTTCCGGGTCATCGGTCCAGGAGGCGCGGAAGGCGGCAGGCCTGATTGAGCGGGTCGCCAGCGTTTTGTATTTTTTTCTCCTTGTTTTGAACTTCTCTGGAATGGTAGCCTGCTGGCTGGCAGAACAGGGTCAACCATGGAAAATTATTCCAAATAATGGCTATCGAGAGTGCCGAGGGGCCGTTCATCATCAATCTGGCGCCCACCGGAGCGGCCCCCCTGTCCCTGCTGCCTCCCCAGGTCCCCCTGACCCCGGCGGCGATCATTGCCGACGTGACCCGGTGCGTGGCCGCCGGGGCCGCCATGGCGCATGTCCATGCCCGGGACGGGCAGGGCGAACCGGCTTGGCAGCCGGAGATTCATGCCGAAATCATCGCGGGAATCCGCCACAATTGTCCGGCGGTGGTGATCGTCGCCTCCACCACGGGCCGGGGTGGCCTGTCCTGGGAGCAACGCTGCGCCGTCCTCGACTTGCAGGGCAGCGCCAAACCGGACATGGCCAGTCTGACCCTCGGCTCGGTGACTTTTTCCCGGGGGGTCGCCGTCAACAGCCTGGAGACCATGGTCCGGCTGGCCGAACGCATGCAATCCGTCGGCATCAAGGCGGAGCTGGAGGTGTTCGATCAGGGCATGGTCAACATGGCTCATTACCTGATCCGCAGGGGACTGTTGACCCCGCCCTATTACTTCAACCTCCCCGCGCAGGAACTGG
>PEAP01000211.1 GCA_002753665.1 Magnetococcales bacterium DC0425bin3 | reverse complement strand
CCGGACCGGCTGGAGTCCCTCAGGCTGGCCGGTGTTCTCCATGACATCGGCAAGATCACCGTTCCCGCCGAGATTCTCGCCAAACCCGGCAAGCTCACCGCCGCCGAATTCGAGATCATCAAGACCCACAGCGAGGTGGGATACGAAATCCTGCGTCCCATCCACTTCGCCGCCCCCATCGCCGAAATCGTCCACCAGCATCACGAAAAGCTCGACGGCAGCGGCTATCCACGGCAGCTGCGCGGCGACGAGATCCATCCCGAGGCCAAGGTGCTGGCCGTGGCCGATGTCATGGAGGCGCTGGCCTCCCACCGCCCCTACCGCCCCTCCATGGGCCTCGACAAGGCCCTGGCGATCCTCCAAGACGGTCGGGGCAAACAGTTCTGCCCCCATGCGGTGGACGCCTGCCTGGAGATCATCGAGGAACATGCCGATTTCGAAGCGATTTTCGCCCAGGATGCCAATCACTTCCACTGACAGCGCACTCGATCTCCGGTTGCAGGGTCAACCAGCAGGTCATCCAGTTCACGGTAGATGGAGAGCCTGCCCGGAATCTGGTTGACCCACCAATGCCAGACATGAGTATCGAGCAGAATCATTCCATCGTGTTCCAGACTTCCGCGGGCAGGGAGGAAAAGACATCACCGTCTTCCTTGACCCGACCAGCGAACTGGGGTGGGGGCAGGCGTTTCTTGCAGGTAGGCGGTGTTGCCTCCTCATCCAGGATGGAAACAAGCACCTCCACCCGATGATGCAAAAATGTGGGAGAAAGGTGGATGGTCAATCTGGGAGAGGTAATCTCCGCAATATGGCGTTGCACTGGCATGAGCATCTCCAAAAACTTCGATGAATAGGGGATGCCTCTCTCCACCCTCCCCCGATGAATGTCGCTCCGCGACTTTCACGATGAAATCCCGGGAAAGACAAACCGTACTTGCTTGCCCAATCATAAGATGATCGCGCTGAGCAAGCCATCAAAAAATCGGACCGGCCACTGTCGGCGGCCTTGCCATGCCCCCGCGCCAAGTTGCGCCATGTACTGGAGGGCTGCCATTCGCCATACTTTTCAGTATAATGCCCGGCATGGACATGCCCCTTGCAGAAGATCCCCCATCGTCCCCGCCATCTCCCGCTCCGGCCGGACTCGACGCGCTGGCGGATGGAACCCGGTTGCCGGGCCGGATCCATTGCGGCCTGTCCTGCCGTTTCCTGATCGGCTGCCTGCTGCTGGGCACCATCGAAATCCTCTGGGTCCTGTGGGGCAGCACCTCCTCCACCGGATCCGTGATCCACGCCGGCCTGCTGTTGGGGCTCGGGCTGCCCCTCACCTACCTGCTGGCGCTGCAACCCCTGGTGCGCGGCCTGCGGGAAAACGACTGGACCCTCTCCAGCACCGCCCGGCTCAACGCCCGCATGCGCGGCATCACCAGCCTGCGCGAGCTGGCCGAAACCGCCCTGGGATTCCTGGCCCAGCATGTGAAAGCCCAGATCGGCGCCATCTACCTGCTGGGCGACGCCGAAACCCACCTGGAGCTGGCCGGCGGCTACGGTCTGCCCCCCGGCCACAATCCGGCCAAACGCTTCAACCTGGGCGAAGGCCTGCCCGGTCAGGTGGCATTGGACAAGAAATCCCTCCTGCTCCGGGGCCTGGCCGGCGAAGGGTTCATCATGGATTCCGGCACGGTGGCCTTTCTGCCCCACAGCCTGGCCCTGATCCCCCTGCTCAACAACGGCCAGTCCCGGGGCGTGCTGGTCCTGGGATCGGTCAATCCCTTCGACCCGACCCATGTCCGGTTCCTGGAACGCATGGCCGGCTCCCTGGCCATCGCCTTCGGCGGCGCCCGGGCCGCCCTGCGCAACCGCGAACTCCTCGATCAGACCCAACAGCAGAAGAACGAGCTGGCCCAGCACCAGAAGCTGCTCAACGACACCATCAAGGAACTGGAACAGGCCAGCCGCTACAAGTCGCGCTTCCTGGCCTCCATGTCCCATGAACTGCGCTCGCCCCTCAACAGCCTGCTGATCCTCTCCAAGCTGCTGGAGGAAAACCGCGACGGCAACCTGACCCCCAAGCAGGTGGAATTCGCCCAAACCATCCATGCCGCCGGCACCGATCTGCTGGAACTCATCGAGGAAGTCCTGGACCTGGCCCGCATCGAGGCCGGACGGGTGCGGATCTACATGGATCGCCTGGAACTCCAGGAACTGGCCGACTCCATCGACAAGCTCTATCGGCATGTGGCCCACCAGAAGAATCTGGGCTTCCGCGTCATCCTCAAGGAAGGACTGCCCGAGGCCATTCACAGCGACCGGCAACGGGTGGAACAGATCCTGAAGAATCTGATCTCCAACGCCCTCAAGTTCACCGAACAGGGCGCCGTGACCGTGGATTTCCATCCCTGGACCCCCGATCCGGACACGCCTCCCCCACCCACCGCCGCCGACCAGCCCCCGATCACCTCCTGGATCGCCATCGCGGTCAGCGATACCGGTCTCGGCATTCCGCCGGACCAGTTGAAGCTGATCTTCGAACCCTTCCGGCAGGTGGACAACGCCTTCACCCGCAAGATCAAGGGCACCGGCCTGGGACTGGCCATCTGTCAGGAGCTGTCCATACTGCTCAAGGGGCGCATCGAGGTCGCCAGCAAGCCGGGGGAAGGGAGCGTGTTCACCCTCTACCTGCCGGGTGCGGAAATGGCCCAGCCCGCCGCTCAGCCGACTGCCGATGGCGACGGCGATGGCGATGGCGACGAATCGACCCCGGCCAAACCCGGACTGACCGATACCGACGTGGAATCCATCCGGGACGATCGCCGCACCCTGCGCCCCGACGACCGCAGCGTCCTGATCATCGGCAACGACCACGACCTGGTGCGGCAGTTCCACGAGACCATCCAGGGCGCCGGCTTCGGGGTGGTGGTGTCCGGCGATCTGGGCTCCGCCCTGTTCCTGGCCAAATTCTTCCAACCGGCGGCAGCGGTGTTGGCCACCCCCCTGCCGGGCGTGGATACCAGCGACCTGATCACCCGCCTGCGGCGCGCCCTGCCCAGCGGTGACCTGCCCCTGTTCCACCCGCTGCCCCCGGGCGCCCCCCCCCCGGGACCGGATCAGCTGACCAC
>PEAP01000210.1 GCA_002753665.1 Magnetococcales bacterium DC0425bin3 | reverse complement strand
CAACGGTCCCAAACCCGATCCCACCCACCCCACCGGCCACCGCCCGGAGGAGATCGTGGAATTCGCCCGGGAGTTCCGCGCCCAGGCCCCCGCCGGTTGGACCCTGCGCGACGATCCCGCCATCCTGCCCGCCGGCGGCCAGGAGATCTGGATCCCGGATTTTTCCTTCAAGGCCCCCTGGGGCGCCGCCGTCCACCTGGAGCTGTTCCACCGCTGGCATGCCGCCCAACTGCTCCAGCGCCTGTCGACCATCGACCGGCATCCCCAGCCGCCGGCCCTGGCCATCGGTGTGGATCGCCTGCTGCTGAAGGACGCCGCCGTGGCCCAGGCCACGGCGGCGTCACCCTGGTTCCAGCGCCACGGCTTTCCCTTCAACGAATTCCCCCCGCTGCGGCGGGTGTTGGACTGTCTGGAAGGATTTTTAGATGATAAATAATTCTTATCTGTAACACAAATTAACTTGGCGTTGAAGATTTTGAAGAAATTCCGTATTCTCTTGGGAGTCAAAGGGTGGACTGGTTTCCGACGGGGCAGGGCTTGCCGGTGCGGAATCCCGCGAAGCCCGCCCCGAATCCGTATTCCCCGGTAAGCCTCGGAACTTTTTCCGGTGTCTTATCCCACACTCAGATCGCATGAGGGTAACATGAGCGTCAGCTACAAGGACCTTGGGTTGGTCAACACCAAGAAGATGTTCGAGGCGGCCTTCAAGGGCAAGTTTGCCATTCCCGCCTACAATTTCAACAACATGGAACAGCTGCAAGCCATTGTCGCCGGCTGCGGCGAGTCCGACTCTCCCTTCATTCTGCAGGTGTCGAGCGGCGCGCGGAAGTACGCCAACCAGATCCTGCTGCAATACATGGCCCAGGGCGCGGCCCAGATGCTCAAGGCCATCAACCCGCACCTGAAGTTCGCCCTGCATCTCGATCATGGCGACACCCTGGAGCTGTGCAAGTCCTGCATCGACTCCGGCTTCTCCTCGGTGATGATCGACGGCTCCCATCACTCCTTCAAGGACAACATGGCCCTCACCAAGCAGGTGGTGGAATATGCTCATCCCCGGGATGTCACCGTGGAAGGTGAGCTTGGCCAGCTGGCCGGCGTGGAAGACGATGTGTCCGCCGAGAAGTCCACCTACACCCGTCCCGAGGAAGTCGAGGAGTTCGTCGCCAAGACCGGCGTGGATTCCCTGGCCATTTCCATCGGCACTTCCCACGGCGCCAACAAGTTCACCCCGGCGCAATGCACCCGCAACGCCGAAGGCGTGCTGGTGCCGCCGCCGCTGCGCTTCGATATCCTGGAGGAAATCGAGAAGCGCATTCCCGGCTTCCCCATCGTACTCCACGGCTCCTCCTCGGTGGTGCCCAAGTACGTCGAGATGATCAACTCCAACGGCGGCAAGCTGAAGGATGCCATCGGCATTCCCGAGGAGCAGCTGCGCCGGGCCGCCAAGTCCGCCGTCTGCAAGATCAACATCGACTCCGATGGCCGTCTGGCCATGACCGCCGTCATCCGGCAAACCTTCAACAAGAGCCCCGCCGAGTTCGACCCCCGCAAGTACCTCGGACCCGCCCGGGATGAGCTGAAGATGATGATCATCGAGAAGAACAAGACCGTGCTCGGTTCCGCCGGTCAGGGCAAGGCGATCTTCGGCTGAGCCATTTCTGCTATTCGGCGGCGACCACCACGCTTGGGGTGGTCGCCGCCGGCAAGTCGCCTGAAGGCCTCCAGCTTCACAAGGTCTCCAGCTTCGTGAAGCTGGAGGCCTTTGCGTTGGCCACTGCCGAATGACGGCGGAGGCAGACGACAAGGGACCTGACTGCCGCCGCGACCAACGCCGCCACGCATCCGCAACGCTTTTCAGTCGGCCTTACGGCCGAGCTAATGGCTTTGCGACCCTTCCAGGTCCGTCACGAAAACCTCATCCAGGGATCCGGCATCCATAATCCGATCACCCCAGGATTCCAGATCGCTCAGGGGGGCCGTCCGGACCTTGTCGGTGACCCACGCCGGCAGGTCTCCAAAGCGTCGCCGCAGTTGCCGCAGCAACAGCCTGGCCTCGCCTTCCTGCCGGCCTTCCTGCCGGCCTTCCCGCAGACCGGCCTGTTGGCCTGCCGCGTGCCCTTTGGCCCAGCCTTCCGCCTCCCATTGTTTGGTCCATTCCAATACGGTTTCGGCCAACATGGTATCCACCTCCTGCAAATCCGCGAGTTCCGGAACCCGTTGCCCGGGCAGTCTGCGGGGCAGCAACACCCGCCCCAGCCACACGGCGAAGGCCCGCCTCAGGCTGCTCTGCTCCGGGGCTCGCAACCAATGGATCAACTCCCGCACCACGCCGCGCACATCCCCAGGGGTCCGGCTGCATTCCAGACGCAGCAGGGCTGCGGCCAGGTTGCGATCCTGGGCCAGATCGGCCTGCCCCAGGCGGTGGGTATCGATGAGCAGATATTGCATCCGCGGGCGGTAGCGGTCCAGGCCGGCCGGAGCCGGGGCGATGAGATCCGCCACTTCCAGGGGTGCCGTCCACTTCTCCCGGCCATTGTACAGCACCAGCGGCAGGACAGGGGGCAGTTTTTCTCCGGGACGGACCCGGCCGGAGCGGATCAGGTCCTGGTAGAGCAGCTTGACGTATATGTCCAGCCGCAGCGGCATGGTCCAGTCCACCGTGGCCTGAAATTCCAGCACCAGGTAGATGTAGAGCCATTCCGCGCCCCAGCGCAGCCGCCAGATGACGTCACTGTGGCGTTCCCGCAGATCGTCGGTGACCTGGCTGCCGCCGACCTTCTCCAGGGTGGTGAAATCCAGCAGCCGGACCCAGTCCTCGCGAACGAAGCCCAGCAGAAGATCCCGCACCATGGCGGCGTGACTGAAGAGTTGTTTGTAACCACTGTCCTGTTCGGCCATGAAGGCTCCTCGGCCCGTTGACTGTGCCTGCGGGGGGGGGCCTCATCGGGAATGAGCAGGGAGAGACGGAACAGCCCCGCCTTCCTGTCGGCCTTGCGGCTGGACTAATGGCTTTGCGACCCTTCCAGGTCCGTCACGAAAACCTCATCCAGGGATCCGGCATCCATAATCCGATCACCCCAGGATTCCAGATCGCTCAGGGGGGCCGTCCGGACCTTGTCGGTG
>PEAP01000209.1 GCA_002753665.1 Magnetococcales bacterium DC0425bin3 | reverse complement strand
ACCCATCACCCTGCTGGTGGTGGACGACGACATGCGCCTGGCTTTCTCCATCGCCCGGGGACTGCAATCCCGGGTGGGCAATCTCCTGCTCGCCTCCGACGGTGCCATGGCGCTCAGGGAACTGGCGGAGCATCCCGAGATCAACGCCATCCTGATGGATGTCCGCATGCCCCATCTGGACGGCAAGGAGGCCATCCGCATCATTCGGGCCGAGCCCCGTCATCGTCCGATCGTCATCCTGGCCATGACCGCCCATCAGGAGGAGGTCGAACCCTGCCGTCAGGCCGGGGCCGATGCCTGTCTGACCAAACCGGTCGCCATCGAGCAGATCGGGGCCGCATTCGCGGAGGTCATCGCCACCCGGATGCCCCATGCCAACGACGAGCCGCCTGCATGAACAGCCCCCTGCCCAAACTCCTGATGGCTCAGACTGTCGTGGTGGTTGCCGCGCCATGCTCCCGCACGACCCGCAGCACCGCCTCGCCATAGGTGGCCAGCTTGCGCTTGCCGATGCCGTGCAGTCCGCCCAGGGCCTGCAGGGTGCTGGGTTTCTGCAGCACCACGTCCCGCAGGGTGCTGTCGTGGAACACCACATAGGGCGGCACTTCCAGCTCCCGGGCCTGGGTCAGCCGCCAGGCGCGCAAGGCCTGCCACAAGTCCAGGTCGTTGGGGTCGTCGAAGGCCACCTCCCGCCGCCGCTTGCGTTCCAGGGTGAGGCGCAGGCTGGTATCGGTGAGGGGGTTGTCCGGATCGTGGCGGAAATACACCGTCTGCTCGCCCCGCAGCACCGGGCGGCTCTGTTCGGTCAGGCGCAGGCCGCCATGGCCCTGGGGGTCCGGCTCCAGAAAGCCCCGGGCCAGCAGTTGCCGATAGATCGACCGCCACTGCCGCTCGTTGAGTTCCTGGCCGATGCCGTAGGTCGAGAGGCGCTGATGGCCGAGGGCCAGCAGGCGGGTTTCCTCCTTGCCCAGCAACACGTTGACCAGATGGGCCACCCCGAAGCGCTGTCCGGTGCGAAAGACGCAGGACAGCGCCTTCTGGGCCGCCACCAGGCCGTCCCAGGTTTCCACCGGATCCAGGCAGGTGTCGCAGTTGCCGCACTGGCCCGGATGGGCCTCCCCGAAATAATTGAGCAGGACCTGACGCCGGCAGAGGGTGGTCTCGCAGAACCCCAGCAGGGCCTC
Source organism: Magnetococcales bacterium DC0425bin3 (assembly GCA_002753665.1). Lineage (GTDB taxonomy): Bacteria > Pseudomonadota > Magnetococcia > Magnetococcales > DC0425bin3 > DC0425bin3. The sequence continues at coordinate 1,955 of PEAP01000209.1, read as the reverse complement.
CAGCTTGAGCTGCTCCAGCCGCTTGTGCTGCTCCCCGGCGCTGGAGTTGCGCATCAGGTTGCCCAGAAAGGCCACATCCTCCAAACCGTAGGTGAGAAAGGCGTTGGCCGGCAACCCGTCCCGCCCGGCCCGGCCGGTTTCCTGGTAATAGGCTTCCAGGCTCTTGGGCAGGTCCAGATGGGCCACGAAGCGCACGTCCGGCTTGTCGATGCCCATGCCGAAGGCGATGGTGGCCACCATGATCACCCCGTCCTCCCGCAGGAAGCGCTGCTGGTTGCGCAGCCGCTCCCCGGCGTCCATGCCGGCATGGTAGGGCAGGGCATTGAAACCCTGCTCCACCAGCCAGGCGGCGGTCTGCTCGGTCTTGCGCCGGGACAGCCGATAGACGATGCCGGCATCCCCGGGATGATCGCGCTTCAGGAAGGCGGCCAACTGCTTGTGGGCGTTGTCCTTGGGCGCCAGGCGATAGCGGATGTTGGGCCGGTCGAAACCGGCCACGAACAGCCGGGCGTTCTGCAGATGCAGCCGCTCCAGGATCTCGCGGCGGGTGGCCTCGTCGGCGGTGGCGGTGAGCCCCAGGCGCGGCACCTCGGGAAAATGCTCCGGCAGCACCGACAGCCCCAGATAGTCGGGACGAAAATCATGGCCCCAGCGCGACACGCAGTGAACTTCGTCGATGGCCAGCAGCGCCAGGGGAATGGACTTCAGGAATTCCAGGGTGTGGGGCAGCAGCAGGCGCTCCGGGGCCATGTAGAGCAGATCCAGCGCCCCCTGGCGGGCCTGGTACAGCACCTGGCCGCTCTGGGACGCATCCAGGGTGGAGTTGATGAAGGCGGCCCGCACGCCGTTCTGGCGCAGGGCCTGGACCTGGTCCTGCATCAGGGCGATCAGGGGGCTGACCACGATGCCCACCCCGCGGCGCAGCATGGCGGGAATCTGGAAACACAGCGATTTGCCCCCGCCGGTGGGCATCAGCACCAGGGCATCGCCGCCGGCCAGGACATGGTCGATCACCGCCCGCTGCAGACCGCGAAAGCGGTCGTAGCCAAAGGTGGACTTCAACAGGCCCAGGGCCGGATCGACCTGGGCGTCCATCAGGCGGCTCCGCAGGCCTGCAACAGGCCGGGGACATCCAGATGGGCGTCCAGGGCGTCGGCCAGGCGGTCGAAGGCCGCCGTTCGCTCCGCCGCCAGGTCGATGCCCTCGCCGGCGCTCATCCCGGCCCAGCGCAGCACCGCCCGGCAGCCGGCGGGGCTGTCCAGCAGGCCATGGAGATAGCAGCCGGCCACCCGACCGTCATCCGCGATGGCCCCGTGGGGTGCGCCCTCCAGGTGCAGCAGGGGGCGTTCCAGGGCCGATCCCCGGCTGCGGCCCATGTGGATCTCGTAGCCCTGCACCGGGGCGGCGTCCCAGACCAGGGTGCCGTGGCGGTTTTCGAGGATCTTCTGCCCCTCGAAATGGGTGGTCATGGGCAACAGCCCCAGGCCGGGATCCCGCCCCGGGGGGCCCTCCACCCCGTTGCCGTCGTCCAGCTCCTGCCCCAGCATCTGGAAGCCGCCGCAGATCCCCAGCACCCGCCCGCCGTAGCGCAAATGGCGCAGAATGGCCGCCTCCCATCCCAGGCTGCGCAGCCAGGCCAGATCGGCGCGCACGCTCTTGGAGCCGGGCAGCAGGATCAGGTCGGCCGGGGGGATGGGTCGGCCCGCCTCCCACAGGATCACCTCCACCCCGGGGTGCAGCCGCAGGGGGTCGAGATCGGTGTGGTTGCTGAGGCGCGGCAGGCGCGGCACCAGCACCCGCAAGGGCGCGGCGCGGCGGGCCACTCCGGCGCCGGGGTCGAAGAAACTGTCTTCGGCCTCCAGAAACAACCCCGGCAGAAAGGGCAGCACCCCGAACACCGGCTTGCCGCAGCGCTGCTCCAGCCACGCGAGTCCCGGCTCCAGCAGGCGGACATC
>PEAP01000208.1 GCA_002753665.1 Magnetococcales bacterium DC0425bin3 | reverse complement strand
CTGGGCCAGGTCGAACAGACGGCTCACCTCGCTGCGCTCCACCCGCTGACTCACCACCAGCGGCGTTTCGGCATCGCCCTGCACATGCATGAACAGCCGCAGGCCGGACTCGTGGGTCAGGGTGAACACCGGACTGCGGCGATGATCGGCCTGACGGGTGTTGATTTCGGTCACCCGCAGCCGGAGGCCGTCGAGGCTGGCCACCGGCATGGGGCCGAAATGGACCGAGTCCCGGATTCGCAGGGCTTGGGGACTGTCGATGCGGCCCTTGAACAGTTGTCGCAGGAACGCGCCGATCCGGTCGATGAATCGGGTCATGGTTGTGGTCCGCCGGGTCGCATTCCCCTGGAAGGGGACCCCGGAGCAGAGGGGATTCGATGGCCGGATCATAGCCCGTCGCCGGCCCGGAAACCAGGGCGTTCTACTGCCCGACGCCTCCGGCAGCGTGTCAACGGTTGATCCCCAACCCGCATTCCCCTAGGGTATGGGGAGTTGAGGTCTCGGCCCCCTGACACCCGGAAGGCGATGGCATGACGCCGCTGTTGCAGGAAATCCGCAAGCACCTGGACAAGGGGAACTACCGCCATCCCCTGCAAGTCCGCTTTGCCCTGGTGGGCAGCCTGCTGCACCAGCTGGGTTGGAACCTGGCCAATCCCCTGGAGGTCAACAGCCTCCTGGAGATGGCCGGCGATCGGCCCGGTCCCGGCCTGCCCCTGGGGCTCACCCCCGGCAGCGGCGGCGCGCCGGCGGTCATCCTGGAAGTGACCCCTCCGGGCAGCCTGGCCAAGGGCGCGGCTCCGGAACCCCGGCCCGGCACCCGCTTCTACGTCCAGACCGACGGCCGCACCTGGCGGTTCTTCTACCAGGAGCCCGACAAGACCCGACCGGAGACCTGTTTCAAGGTCCTGGACCTGATCCAGAACGACCTTTCCGAGGTGGAAAACGTCCTGACGGCGTTCCTGTCCCGAGAGGCCCACGCCACCGGCAGCGCCGAGGGGCGGATGGAAAAGAAACGCGCCCAGGGCCTGAAAAAGAAGTTCGACCCCATGCGCCGCATCCTGCCCAAGGCCCGGGCCATGGCGGACAAGCCGCCCAATCCCCCTCTGGAGAAGGTGCTGCTGGCCTACATGACCAAGGCCGGCATCCTGGTGACCCCCGACGAGGTGCGCCAGTTCCTGGAGATGGTGGCCCAGGAGCAGAAACCCGTGGCGGATATCGCCATGGACCTGATCGTGGGGGAAACGCCCCAGAAGAAGGAATGGGTGGAGCCGGTCACCGGCATGGTGTTCCTCTGGGTGCCCAAGGGCAGCTTCCTGATGGGCAGCCCGGAAGACGAGGCCGGACGCCACATCAACGAGGGACCGGTCCACAAGGTCACCCTGGACGGCTTCTGGCTGGCCCGCACCCCGGTCACCCTGGCCCAGTGGCGCAAGGTGATGGACTCGGATACCCGTCAATCCTCCTGGGCCCGCCGCCCCAAGAGCCCGGAAGAGCAGGAACGGGAAGAGAAGGAACAACGCCTGCTGGAACTCAAGGGCGACTTTCCCATGGAGACGGTGCTGCTGGAGGAGGTGACGGAGTTCATCCAGCAGCTGGGCCTGCTGGGCGGCGATGCCTCCAAACTGCGGCTGCCCACCGAGGCCGAATGGGAATACGCCTGCCGGGCCGGCACCACCAGCCCCTATCCCTTCGAGGGCGATCCCCGCAAGGTCATCGACGATTATTGCTGGTACAACGTCAATTCCAAGGGCCAGGTCCAGAAGGTGGGACAGAAGAAGCCCAACGCCTGGGGCTTCCACGACATGCTGGGCAACGTCTGGGAATGGGTGTCCGACGGTTTCCGGCCCTACCGGGAGGAGCCGACGGTCAATCCCACCGGCCCCGGCAGCGACGACGCCAGCTTTATCCCCATCCGCCGGGGCGGCAGCGCCCGCAGCACCCCCAAGGCCTGCCGGCCGGCGCGCCGCAACAACGTCAAGGTGGACGACATGGAAGCCAAGAACTCCGGCGGCCTGGGGTTCCGCCTGGCCAAGAGCGGCTGAGGGCAAACCCGGACGGCAAGGTCAGTCCGGAACCCCCGGACCCGGCAGGGGCAGGCGGTTCAGCGCGACGAAACTCTGCTTCATTTCCCGGATCGGCAGGTCGGCCAGGCGCTCCAGGGCCGCGGCGCCCGGGGTTTCCACCAGCTCGATCACCCCCACTCCGGGCACCTGCACGAAGGCCACCCGTCGCCCCTCCCCGAAGGCCGGCGCCGGGGCGGGCTGGCTGAGGGGGGTCAGCCGGGCGCTGCGGCAGACGGTCCGGAAGTCCGCCAGGGATGCCACCTGAAAGCACAGATGCAGCGGCCCCCCACCGCCCCGGGCCTGCCGGAACACCGGCGACCGGGGCGACAGGGGTTGCAGCAGCTCAATGCGCGGCCAGGGAACGTCCGGATTGCCGAGAAAACGGATGGTCACGCCCTGGTGGGGATCCACCACCGCCGGTCCGGCCACCGTGAAGGCGGTGCAGCCGGTGAAGAAGGCGGTGGTCAGCTCCAGGGCGTGGGTGGCCAAGCCGATGTGGTCGCAGACCAGCCGCTGGTCGCTCATGGCGGCTTCATGGCAATTCCAGGATCGGCAGACAGCGGCAGCCGGCCAGGCTGGTGGCCAGGCCGGCCCAGCTCAGGCCCACCCCGAACCCCGCCAGCACCACCCGCTCCGGCATGACCGGACGACCGGCCAGCTCCGCGCACAGCACCAGGGGCAGGCTGGCCGGAGAGAGGTTGCCGTAGCGCCCCAGATGGATGGGGACCTTGGCCTGGGGCAGCTTCAGCTTCTTGCGCAGATAATCGATGATGAAGCCGTTGGCCTGGTGCAGAAAGGCGTAGTCCAGGCCGTCCCTGTCCCAGCCCATTCCGGCCAGCAGCTCATCCACCAGGGGCGGCACCCGGTCCAGGGCGAAGCGCAGGATGGCGGTGCCGTCCATGTACAGGTCGTTGCGACTGCGGCCGCTGCCGTCCTCGCCGGTCACCACCTGGGCGGTCGCGGCGGACGCCGGCAGGCGAAACCCACCGGCGGGAATCATCAGGCTGGCCGCGCCGCCGCCATCGGTGCCGAAGGCCACCACCGTCTCATGGGGGCCCCGGCTGCCCAGGGGCGCGCCGCCGCCGGCGGC
>PEAP01000046.1 GCA_002753665.1 Magnetococcales bacterium DC0425bin3 | reverse complement strand
CCCCCTCCGCCAGCCCCAGTTCCGCCAGCAGCCGACCCCGGGCCGTCGGGTCCCGCCGCAGGCGGTCCAGGTCGAAGCCGTTGGGAATCACCTGCCAGCGGCGCGGGGCATACCCCAGGCCGCGATGATGCTCCAGCCCGGCCTGGCTGTTGGCCAGCACGGCGTCGGGCCAGCGGGACAGGCGCGCCAGCAGCCATTTTACCGCCTCCAGCCGCCAGCCCCCGGACTGCATGGTCGAACAGCGCAGGCTCCAGACGATGCGAGGCACCCGGGCCAGGCGTCCTGCCACCAGCCCCAGCAGATCGGCGTGGTAGAGCCAGGTCTGCAACAGGTCGGGCCGGGACGCCCGCAACAGCCGGATCAGGCCGGGCAGCACCCGGGGATCGGGCCGGCCGGGGGCCATCCCCAGGGCCTGGACCGGCCAGCCCAGCTCGGCCCGGATCCGCCGGCCCATGGGCCCCTCCCCGGTCAGGGAAATCACCCGGTGGTCGAAGCGGGCGCGGTCGGTGGCCGCCAGCAGCCGGAACAGCATCCGTTCGGCCCCGCCCACCCCCAGGCCGGTGATCAGGTGAGTCACCCGGATCATGCCAAATCCGCCAGGTGCCGGGCCGTGGCGGTGACCAGATTGTCCACGGTGAAATGATTCAAGATATGGTCCCGCGCCGCCTGACGCAGGGCCTCCCCCTCCCGGGCCAGCCGGTCGAGCTGCCGGTCGATGGCCGCGGCCAGGGCCGCGGGATCCCGGGGGGGCACCACCAGACCGGTGGCGCCGATGATGGCCGCCGCATCCCCCACCCGGGTGGCGACAAAAGGCAGGCCGCAGGCCATGCCCTCGCCGATCACCCCGGAAAACCCCTCCCCGAAGGCGGAACTGGACACCCCCAGATCCAGGGCATTGTAGACCGCCCGCATGTCGTCCCGGGGGCCGGCCCAGATCACCCGCTCCGCCACCCCCTGGGTGACCGCCAGGGTCTCCAGCCGCTGCACCGGCACGTTGCCCAGCGGGCCGGCGACGACGAACAGCACCTCCGGACGCCGCTCCGCCACCCGGGCGGCGGCGGCCAGGAAGGTCCCATGGTCCTTCATGGCGTCCAGGCGGGCGGCAATGCCCACCAGGCGCCGCTCCGGCCCGACTCTCCACTCGGCCCGCAGGGCCGCCCGGGCCGCCGGATCGGGCTGGAACAGGCCGTGGCATTCGATGCCGTTGGGCACCACCACCGCCCGGTCGGCGGGATAGCCCCGCCGGACGTGGAACTCCAACCCGGCCCGGGAGTTGAATATCAACCGGTCGGCCCGGCGGGCCAGCAGACGCGACAGGGCGAAGGTGAAACGGGTGACCGGATGATACTGCATCAGGTCCATGTCCGAGGCGCGCACGCCCCACACCACCCGGGTCTCCGGGGGCAACAACGGCTTGAGCAGGGCCAGGAACAGATTGGGTTCCACCAGGTAGCCGTGGACCACCCGGGGCCGCAGCCGACGGATCACCCCCGCCAGTCGGGGCAGGAATCCCAGCAGATCCCAACGGCCGCGTTTGCCCAGGTGGATCAGTTCGACCCCGGAGCGGCGCAGTTCGTCCTCGAAGGCGTTGCCCGGGTAGAACACCGCCACGGTCACGGCATGGCCGGCCGCCGCCAGGCCCCGGGCCAACAGGCTCAGTTGCCGCTCCGCCCCGCCCCGGTCCAGGGCTCTGATCAGGAACAGGATGTTCACGGCTTCGGCATGGCGCCGTCCCTGACCATGGCAGCCGGAAAGCGGCCATCCCCATCCATCGGGGTCAGCCGGTTGGGCCGGTCCTGATCGCCGTCGGCCCGGAAGATCTGGTGGTCCCCGGGACCCTTGAAGGCGTAGCGCAGCCGCTCGTTGGCCTGGCGGAACGGCTCGAAATGGCTGGGCACCACCAGGCCACCGTCGGGATCCACCGCCAGGAACCCGGCCCGCGCCAACGGCTCCGGATCGGGCAGCACCGCCCAGCAGTCGGCATATTCGTACCCCTCCGCCGCCAGCAGCCGGGCCAGGGCCGGGCCGCAGCCGGCCAGATGGGTCGGATCACCCAGATAATCCACCAACCGCAAGGCCCGGGCGCTGCCATGACCCAGTTCCCGGGAGGCCAGCAGGGCCACCGTCGTCCCGTCCCTGACCAGCCCATGGACGCCGTAATGATAAAAAGGATGTTCCAGAAACCGGTTGATGAAATAATGGGGGGTTTTGAGCGGCTGGGCCGGCCGGCCGGCCTCCGGCAGCGCCAGGGTCTGGAGCCCGTCCCGGTCCAGGGGAACCAGCCCGATGGTCCCCGATCCCGGGGACGGGGACGGGCAATGGAAACCCGCCGGCACCAGGGCCAGACAGGAACGGGCCAGGGGATTGAACAGCACCCACTGGGTCAACTCCCCGCTGCAGAACCCCATGGCCCGGTACAGGGGCGGATGCAGGGGATTGATGCCCACCACCCCGATGGCGGCATGGGGGATGGTGTCCTCCAGGAACCGCAGCATGGCCAGGCCCAGGCCGGGTCCGGCCTGTTCCTCCCGGGATTTCCACAGGGCGAGCCACAGGGTGGAGCGATCGGCCAGGGCCGGATCGTAGCGGTCCGGGGCGATGAAGCCCAGCACCCCCAGCAGGTCTTCGCCCTCCCAGGCGAGGACCAGCTCCCAGCGGTCGTGACCGGGATGATGATACTGCCAGTCGAACAACGCCCGGTTGCGGGCCAGCACATGGCCCCGGGCCCAATGATCTTCCAGAAACCGCTGCACCAGCGGCGGATCCTCGGGCCGGCAGAGGCGGATCCGGGGCATGGTCAGGGAGCCTGTCGCCCTGGCCGGCCATCCCGTCCGTGACCGACCGGGGACGCCGGGCAGCGGCTCTCCCCGTCCATTGAGGTCAGCAGTTCGCGGATGCGGGCCAGGTCCGCCGGGGTGTCCACTCCCGGGCCCATGGGTCCGGTCTCCACCACCCGGATGGGATGGCCATGCTCCAGGGCCCGCAGCTGTTCCAGGCGCTCGCTGAGTTCCAGGGGGGTGGGGACCAGGCGGGCGAAGGTTTGCAGAAAATCGGCCCGGTAGACATACAGCCCCACATGGCGCAAGGGACGGGCCGGCCAGGCCGCCCAGGACTCCGGCGCCGGCACGGCGCCGGGCAGAGGGGCGCCGAACGGGTCCCGCTGATACGGAATGGGCCAGCGGGAAAAATACAGGGCGCAGCCGCGGCGATCCCGCACCACCTTGACCACGTTGGGATCCAGCAGGTCCGCCGGATGCTCGATGGGGTGGGCGATGGTGCCCATGGGCAGGGTCGGATCGGCCAGCAGCGACGCGGTGGCCAGGTCGATGGCCGCCGGGTCCAGCAGGGGTTCATCGCCCTGGACGTTGACCACCAGATCGGCCTGCAGGGTCCGGGCCGCTTCCGCCACCCGGTCGGTGCCCGACTGATGATGGGGAGAGGTCAGCACCACCTCGCCGCCGAACGCCTGGACCGCAGCGACGATGCGCGAATCGTCGGTGGCCACCAGCACCCGGTCCAGGCGGGCCGCCCGGGCGACCCGCTCGCAAACATGCTGGATCATGGGCTTGCCGGCGATCTCCAGCAGGGGTTTGCCCGGCAGGCGGGTGGCGGCGAAACGGGCCGGGATGATGGCGGCGATGACGGTCATGGCCGCTCCTCAAGGCTTGGGTTGTTCGTGCAGGGTGGCCCGACCGCCACGGCCATCGGCATAGCCCACCAGATCGGCGGCCACGGCGCCGATCCTGACCTTGGTTTCGACCCGCACCGGCATGCGGCGGTCGTCGTTGGTGAGCCAGACGGTGATGCCGCCCCGGTGGCGGAACAGCTGGGAGGTCTTGAGCTGGGGATGGACCGGGATCACATCGAACCAGCCCAGGGGGGTGAATTTCCGCTCCGGCTGGCCGATATCGACCCGGGCCATGTACCATTTCTTGCCGTCCAGCAGGGGAATGTAGAGGGTGGCGCCGGGGGCGAAGTCCAGGTGGGCGCGGATGAGGTAGAGGGTGGTGATGGGGTCGTTGACGTTGCCGGCGATGCCCTCGATGATCTCGGGAGCTTCCTGGTTGACCTGACAGGTCACCCGGTCGGCCTGGCGGTCGAAGGTGCATTCCGAGCGGCGGCGCAGACGGCCTTCCAGTTGGGTCTTGAGATAATGCCGGGAGCTGAGGCCCCGGGCATCGACGACGCCCCGGGCGGTCACCACGTCTTCCACCTTGAAGAACAGGTCCACGGCGCCGGCGGAATTGAGGGTGGCGGTCAGGACGAAGTCCTGTTCCCCGGCGCGGTCGAAGGCCAGGGTCCCCCGGCCGGCGGGGACGCCCTGCCAGTGGATGTTGAAGGTGAGGCGTTCGCCATGGGCCGCGCCCAGGGTGTGCTGGGCGGGGGGATCGGCCGCCCGGGCCGGTCCGGCCAGCAGCGCCACCAGCAGCACAGCCGCCAGCAGCGCCAGCGGCCACGCCGCGGTTCGCGTCCCGGTCCGCACCCATGGGTCCTGTCGTCCTGCCGTGTTCCACCAGGTTTTCATGCCCCCATTCCTCGCCGCAGGCCCTGCCCTGGCGCCGGGCAGGCGATGGCCGATTATGGCAGAAGGCGGGACGTTCAGGAACCTTTGCCGATGCGGCCCCTCGTTTCACCCCTGCCCCGGAGGATCGTGAAAGTCAGCGATCCATCTCACCGATTTTTGAAATGCTAAGGCCCAACACTGAGATCTCTGTAGACAACATACTGCCATCCCGGCCCGACCTCTCCACAATCGAAAGGAATCTCCCCATCGACATTATAAACCCTTTTTCTGCATGGCATTTCTGGACCATCGGAATACATGTAATAAACATCGGCATGACACAATTGTATCGCAAGCAGGATATGCTCCGATGCACTCCCTTCACCTTCGATTTGCAATTTAAGAATACCATTTTTTGTCATCAAATCCGCATACCATTTCAATTTTGGTCCAGGGATACCACACGTACTCCAGCCTTCGACCGTATCCCTGTCTTCCTTGAAATAGAGTGCGCTGCATCCTTCTTCTCTATACAACACCAAATCTTTCTTGTAATTATCAACCAATACTGCAAGATCCGACTTGGATCGATTCCAACAACACGCAGCAACAAAAGACGGGATCGGCAGGCAATAGCCAAACATGTAATACACAATCGCCCCGACAAGCAGGGCGAACGCCCACAAACATCCAAAAGGTCGATCATGGATTCTCATGTTCCCCTCCGATGCCAGACAGAGACTGCCGTCAATTTCCTATATAAACGACACGATAGAACGGACTGTTATACAATTTTTTACATCCCACATCCCGTTTCCAATCCGACTTTTCGAATACGTAGTTTCTGCATGACAACTTAGAAGCATCAACAAAAACATCCGAATACAAATAATATTTCTCGTTCTTCGATTCCGATGGCGTTTGCAACAGGATCTGATCACAGCCATCACAGAGAGGCTTCATGGCGATCACTCCTGCTTCAGCCATGTATTTCTCATACTCGGATTGTCGTTCGGCAGCGACCCATTGCGCCCCCCCCTGCGTCTGGTCCAATTTTCCCTCTTTGGTCAAAAACAGCCGACAACAGCCTTGTCGCCCATGGGATTCCACATCCTGTCTGTACAGGGTCACCAGCCGCTCGAGCCGTCTGAATTGGCTATAGGTCTCTTCCTGGCGGTACTCTGGCCGAGAGGGTAAATTATCAACGGTAATGATTGCGGATATCAAGAAGCTAATCATAAAAATAATAAGCAGGGACACCACATTGAAGAATCCGATCACACATTTGATGCAGATGGTCCACCATCCCTTTTTCATTGGCATCTCCCGAGACATCATGGCGGTACTCTTCCAGGAACACAGGGGGCTGCCGCTCTCCTGGGCAGCCCCCTCCGGATCTGTTGTTGCAACCAACGGAAAATTCTGACATTCCATCCGCGCATCGGGCCGCAGCACTCACTTCTTCCAGTAGCGATCCATGTATTCACGGCCAAAATCATACCCTCGACTGACTGCGGCACAGTCATCCGCCGGTTCCCCCATGCAACTGTTCGAGTCCAGGTCCCAGGGCCGGCCCTGGCTCACCAAAGACTTGTCGGTTTGATTGTTGTTCTCCGGGCCTCCCGAAGAATCCAGATGATTTGATGGTGGCTTGTCCCTGTATGGGGAGATTTTCTCCCACCACGGCATTGATGTTGTTCCATCCGACTCTTTTGGGTTGTCCCTGATGAAGTTCGAGTACCCCTGAAACAATCCACTGCCTCTCAGACAGGTTGACTTGTCGAGTCCCAGGGCAGCGCATGTAGCGCCAAAGTTGCGGTTGCCGGCGAGTTCCCTCTCTGCCGATGGTGTCGCGATTGAACCCCATCCCTGGTAGGCAGTGTTTTTATCATTTTTGTAGTTCCACTCCCCGTCGTTCTGTATCTGACGCCACCAATGCATCCCCCCCTTGTCACGGGTTTCCTCCATATTGAGGATCAGCTGCCTGTCCAGGTTGGGGATCTCCTGGTCATGTCTCCAGGTTTCCGTCATGCCCAATGCGGCCAGTTGGCTGGGAACCGATGGACCCGGTGAACTGGGAGAACCTTCTCTCAAGGCCTTGGCCCGATCCGCGGCCTCCTGCCCCATTAGTGGTCTCTTCCTTTCGTCCATGGGGGCACCCTGTCGCTCCCGATGGCCGCTTTCGGCAGCGGCGGTCGGCCTGGTCGCGCCCGGATTTCCGGTCTGGCGCAGCAGCAGGGGATTGCCGCTGTCCGTGACGCGCCGCAGATCCGGAGACAGGCTGGCATCCGCGACCTGAAACGGTTTCAGGCTGATGCCGTCGCTGTCACCGGTCCGCGCAACGCCCAGCGGGGAGAAATCCCTGGACTCCGCGACCTGAAACGGCTGCCTGGAGGAGTCGCCGTCCTCGCCCCAGCCCCGGGAGCTCCGGGAACCGGCCAGACGAATTCTCTCGAACACGCTTTGCTGGTGGGCCTTCTCGACACGCTTGACCATCGCATGGGAGTCCGCCCATTCCGGATTCTCGCCTTTGGGTTGTCCCACGGGCTCAATGATCGCCGCCCGGGTCCGGGATTCCGGGGCGAAGTCCCCGGCCCGCTGCGACGGCTCCAGCCCCGGGCGTCGCCCCGGTTCCCGGGGCCGTCGGCCCGTCTCCGAAAATCCCGACGGCTCCGCCGCCGCCTGCCGCTGCTCCCGCTCCGTCACTTCGGCGAAGGCGTCCTCCACGTCCTTGCGCAACTGTCTCCGGTAACGCATCTGGTAATCCTGCCAGCTCTCTCTGTTCATGTCTCACCACTCCTTTTATACAAACGACCCAGAACAATCAATCCACGGGATTCCCGCACACGACTCCTGCGGGTCGATGGCATGGTAAGTAATTTCCGGACGCTGCGCCACGAGAAAGATGTTCGAACAGAGTGTTCGAACATCTTGGCAGAAAAGGCATTGTCCCCCACCCCCCGGATGGCGTATCACTCCCACTGGCTTACCGTGGAAGTCGCGGAGCGACTTTCATCGGTGGAGGGAGGCGCAGCCTGTTCTTTCGGAGATTCCGGCATGATCGACCCATCCCGGCGTGTTCTGCTGCTGGACCGCGACGGCGTACTCAACCGCGACCGGCCCGACTATGTGAAATCCCCCGAGGAGCTGATCGTGCTGCCCGGCGTGCCCGAGGCCATGGCCCGGTTGCATGCGGCGGGAGTGATCTGCCTGCTGGTCACCAACCAGGCGGCCATCGCCAAAGGCATCATCTCCTTCGAAATCCTGGGTTCGATCCATGCCAGGCTGTTCCGGGCCATCGAGGAGGCCGGAGGACGGATCACCCAGGTCTATCTGTGCCCCCACCGCAACGAAGACCGGTGTGGCTGCCGCAAACCCCGCTCGGGCAATATCCTTCGGGCCCAGCAGGACTGGGGCTTCGATCCGGCGCGCACCTGGATGGTGGGCGATGCCCAGCGCGACTATCTGGCCGCCCGGGGCGCCGGCTGCAACGGGGCCATCGTGTGCAGCGGACATGAGGCCGCGTGGGTGAAGGAATTGCCCCAGGTGCCGGTCTTTGATAACCTGCCACGGTTCGTCGATGCCTACCTGTCCGACGACCCCCGGTTCAGCTCCACGACGGACCGGTGACGCGGGACATGAACCGTCCGCCCCCATCAATCGAGAGACCTGTTCGGATGATCGATTTCAACGCCACCATCGCCGACCACCTGGCCATGGTCAACGGCCTCGCGGCCCTGCTGCCCGACCTGCAACGCGCCGCCCGGGAGGTGACCCGGGCCGTGACCTCCGGCGGTCGGGTGGTCTGGTTCGGCAACGGCGGCAGCGCGGCGGACAGCCAACATCTGGCGGCGGAACTGGTGGGACGCTTCACCCGGGAACGCCGCGCCCTGCCGGCCATCGCCCTGACCACCGATTCCTCCATTCTCACCGCCCTGGCCAACGATTACAGCTTCGACGGCGTCTTCGCCCGCCAGGTGGAGGCCCATTGCCGCCCCGGCGACGTGGCGGTGGGCATTTCCACCAGTGGCAACTCCCCCAACGTGCTGCAGGGCCTGCAAAAGGCCCGGGACCTGGGGGTGTTCACCATCGGCCTGACCGGTGGCAGCGGCGGTCGCATGGCCAGGCATGCCGATCTCTGCCTGGTGGTGCCCGCCCGGGCCACCGCCCGCATCCAGGAAGGCCACATCCTCCTGGGCCATATGGTGTGCGACTGGGTCGAGGCCGCCGTGATGAACGGCGAGGATGCCGGTGTTCACCAGTCGTGACGCCATCCATCGCGTGCTGACCGAGGGGTTCGGCCAGCGCAAGGTGATGGTGGTCGGCGACCTGATGCTGGACCGCTACCTGTGGGGCGAGGTGCGGCGGGTGAGCCCGGAGGCCCCGGTGCCGGTGGTGCGCCTGACCCGGGAAAGCCAGGGCTGCGGCGGGGCGGCCAACGTGGCCCTCAATCTGGCCCGGCTCGGCCTGCGGCCCGTGGTGGCCGGCATCGTCGGCGACGATGCGGAAGGTCGGCTGCTGGGCGACCTGCTGACCGAGGACGGCGTGGCCACCGGGGCGCTGATCGTCCTGCCCGGCTGGCCCACCATCACCAAAACCCGAATCATCGGCGGCCATCAACAGATGTTGCGGCTGGACATGGAACACCCCCTGCCCTCCGGAACCCCGGCCCCGGAGCAACTGCTGAACGCCGTGGCGCAGCAGATGGTATCCGCCGATCCCCCCGCCGCCCTGCTGCTGTCGGACTACGCCAAGGGGGTGCTGTCGCCCCGGGTCTGTGCCACCCTCATCGAGCGGGGGCGGGCGCTGGGCATCCCGGTGCTGGTGGACCCCAAGGGCAGCGACTATGCCAAATACCGGGGCGCCACCACCCTGAGTCCCAATCGGCAGGAACTGGCCACCGCCCTGGGGCGGCCGGTGGACGATCTGGACACCCTGCTGGCCGAAGGGGAGGCGCTGCGCCGCCGGCTGGAACTCGAATTCCTGACGGTGACCCTCAGCGAGCTGGGCCTCGCCCTGCTGGACGGCGGGGCGACCCCGCGGCGGATTCCGGCCATGGCCCGGGAGGTGTTCGATGTGTCCGGCGCCGGGGATACCGTGATCGCCACCCTGACCGCCGGACTGGTGGCCGGCCTGGAGCGTCTGGATGCCCTGGGGGTGGCCAATCTGGCCGCCGGGGTGGTGGTGGGCAAGGTCGGCACCACCCCCATCACCCGGGATGAACTGCGCGCCGCCCTGGACAACCGGCAGGCCATGGAACAGTCCGACAAGGTGGCCAGCCTGGAGGAGGTGGTCGGCCGGGTCAACGCCTGGCGGGACCGCGGGGAACGGACCGTCTTCACCAATGGCTGTTTCGATCTGCTCCATGCCGGCCATGTCACCTATCTGGAGAAGGCCCGACACCTGGGGCATCGGCTGGTGGTGGGGCTCAACACCGACCGTTCGGTGCGGGCGCTGAAGGGGTCCGACCGGCCGCTGATCCGGGAGGATGACCGCGCCCGGGTGCTGGCGGCCCTGGCGGCGGTGGACGCCGTGGTGCTGTTCGACGAAGAGACCCCCCTGCGCCTGATCCGCGCCCTCCGACCCGAGGTGCTGGCCAAGGGAGCCGACTATACCGAAGACCAGGTGGTGGGCGGCACCGAGGTGAAATCCTGGGGCGGCGAGGTGGCCCTGGTGCCCCTGGTGGCAGGCCGCAGCACCAGCCGCATCGTCGCCGACATCCAGACCCACCGCCAGCAGGCCGGGGACTGACCCCGGGGGGAGAGACTCATGTTCATCGTCACCGGCGGCGCCGGGTTCATCGGCGCCAACATCGTGGAAGGTCTCAACCGCCGGGGGCGGGACGACATCCTGGTGGTGGACAATCTGACCAATGCGGTCAAGTACCGCAATCTGACCGATCTGGCTTTCCGGGATTTCATGGACAAGACCGAATTCCGCGACCGGCTGGCCGCCGGGGATTTCGAGGATCATCCCGTGGAAGCGATTTTCCATCAGGGCGCCTGCTCCGACACCATGGAGTACGACGGCCGCTACATGATGGACAACAATTTCACTTATTCCAAAGAATTGTTCCACTTCGCCGCCGAACGCGGCATTCCCTTCCTCTATGCTTCCAGCGCCGCCACCTATGGGGATCGCACCACCTTCATCGAGGCCCGGGAGAACGAGAATCCCCTCAACATCTACGGCTATTCCAAGCTGCTGTTCGACCGCTATGTGGAACGCTTCTTTCCCACCTTGACCAGCACGGTGGCCGGGCTGCGGTATTTCAACGTCTACGGCCCCCGGGAGTTCCACAAGGGACGCATGGCCAGCCAGGTGCTGCAGCTCTACAACCAGTTGGAAGAGCAGGAGGTGGCCCACCTGTTCGAGGGCTCCGGCGGCTACGGCCACGGCGGGCAGCGGCGGGATTTCGTGTTCGTCGGCGATGCGGTGGCCATCAATTTCTGGCTGGCCGACGGCCCGCCGCGCCGGGGGATCTTCAATGTCGGCACCGGGGCCAGCCGCAGCTTCAACGACATCGTCCGCATCCTCATCGGTCTGCGCGGTCGCGGCGAACTGCGCTACAAGGCCATGCCCGACACCCTGCGGGACAAGTACCAGAACTTCACCCAGGCCGATCTGACCCGGCTGCGGACCGCCGGCTACGACCGGCCCTTCACCTCCCTGGAAGAGGGCATCGCCCGTTATGTGGCCTGGCTGAAGGGCCGCTGATTCCCCGTCTCCGCCGATGCTCCCCTCCCCTCCCCTGCTGGTGGTCGGTCCCGCCTGGGTCGGGGACATGGTGCTGGCCGACAGCCTGTTCCAGGTCCTCGTCCGCCAGGATCCCCGGCGGGCCATCGATGTCCTGGCACCGCCCTGGAGCCTGCCCCTGCTGGAACGGATGCCCGGGGTGCGGCGGGGCATCGCCCTGCCGGTGGCCCATGGCCGCCTGGGACTGGCGGTCCGCTGGCGGCTGGGGCGAGAACTGGCCCGTGTGGGCTATGGCCAGGCGCTGCTGCTGCCCAATTCCTTCAAGTCGGCCCTGGTGCCCTTCTGGGCCGGCATCCCGCGGCGCACCGGTTTTCGCGGCGAGCTGCGCTGGGGGCTGCTCACCGATATCCGCCCCCTGGACCGCCAGCGGCTGCCCCGCACCGTGGACCGGTTCGTCGCCCTGGGGTTGGCGCCCGGAGCGACGCTGCCCGCCGACCTTCCTTACCCCAAACTCCGGGTCGATCCGGATGCCGCCCGGGCCACGGCCCGGCGGCTGGCCCCGGCCGGGCCCGCCGATGCTCCGCTGCTGGTGCTGTGTCCGGGAGCGGAATACGGTCCGGCCAAGATGTGGCCCGTCGCCCATTTCGCCACCCTGGCCCGTCGCCAGACGGCCCGGGGCTGGCGGGTGTGGATCATCGGCTCGGACAAGGACCGGCCGGCCGGGGCCGACATTGCCGGTCCGGGAGGGCCGGGGATGCAGGACCTCACCGGCCGCACCCGCCTGGGGGAGGCGGTGGATCTGCTATCCCTGGCGACGGCGGTGGTCAGCAACGATTCGGGCCTGATGCATGTGGCCGCTGCCCTGGACCGACCGGTCATCGCCCTGTTCGGCAGTTCGGATCCCACCCACACCCCGCCCCTGGGCCGTCGGGCCCGGGTGCTGTCCCTGAACCTGCCCTGCGCGCCCTGCTTCCGGCGCCGCTGCCCCCTGGGCCACACGGACTGCCTGACGACCCTGGCCCCGGAGCGGGTGTTGGCCCTGCTGGACGATGGGGACGCCCCATAGCAGGCACTGGTCACCGGCCGGGTAGGCGCTTTTGCCCCCGGCGGAAAAAACCTCCCATTTGACCGGGAGTTATTTTCCCACCCCACCCCCACCCCCAGATCCGCCGGGGCGGTTTTACCGTTTATCCAATTGAAATGATTGTTTGTTCATCCTTTGTCCGGCCTGGCATGGGGCTTGAGAAACCAGGACAGATTCCGCTGGCTCCGAGGTTCCCAAACCGGGAACCCCGGCCGACTTGAGGAGAACAGGCATGTCGCAAACCATTCGCCATTCCACCCAGACGCTGGACCTGCTGGCCCGTTCCGAGACCTACGAGGGGTTCAAGAAGGTCTTCGCCCGGCTCACCGACGAGGAGATTCAGACGCTGTCCGAGCGCGTCACCCGCAACCTGGTGAGCGTGGCCGAACGGCGCATGCTGGACATGCTGCTCAAGGATCATCAATTCCTGCTGTCCCCCCGCGCCGACCTGCCCCAGCAGCGCCGCGCGGCCTGAGCGGACGGAAGTTCCCGACCTGCCCTTCCGGAGCCGGCCCGGCTCCGGAAGTTTCCTCCATAGCTTTTTTTTCAACAACAACTCCCCTCCCCAATGCTCCTTCGGCTCGACAGTTCGGTTGACTTGTTGCGTCCCATGCTACATGATTTCCGAAGATGAACAGCAACGAATTCAAGCGCTTGCTGTCCCGGCAAGGCGCCGTATTCAGCCCCGGCAAAAGCGGACACCTGCATGTGGAGATGAATGGTCGGCGGTCGATTCTTCCCATGCATGGCGCAGGCAAGGAGCTTGGCAAGGGGCTGATCGAAGCCATCAAGAAGGATCTCGGCTTGCGTTGAGGAGGCACAGGATCATGTGGAACTATCCGGTCGATCTTGCCGAAGACACCAATGCGACCATCCTGGTCGCATTTCCCGACTTCCCCGAAGCGCACACTTTCGGCGATGATCGCGAAGAAGCCTTGATGCGCGCCATCGATGCGTTGGAAACGGTGCTGGAGGATTACGTCGATGGCCAACGGGACCTGCCCAGGCCATCCGCCGCCGCCGGGCGTCCCACGGTCACCCCTTCCGCCCAGGTTTGCATCAAGCTGGACGTCCATGCGGCCATGCGCAGCGGCCGGGTGGGCAAGGCCGAGCTGGCCCGGCGCCTGGGATGGCCTCTGGCCCAGGTGAACCGGCTGCTGACCCTGCGTCACGCCACACGAATGGATCTCATGGAGGCCGCCCTGGCGGCCCTGGGAAAGCGTCTGGAAATCACCGTGCGCGATGCGGCGTGATGATGATTCCGGGCCGGACCGATTCCTGGAGTTCGGTGACGGGAAGCCCGGCAAGTCTGGAATCGGACATCATGGCCGATTCTGGAAATCGGACGGGCCATTTTCGGTTCCTGATCATCTAACTGGAATCGTTTTTTTTAGAAAAATCAATAAATAGCATACCATATCAAAAAAATCTCTTCATTGAAAAAATAAGACTTGCGAGTCAACGAGAAATCGGGTAAACTGAACTCAAAATTTGATCAAAAAGAAAAAACAGTTCCGAGCAATGGTCCAAAAGCCATGCTGGTCATCCCTTTGCGACCAGGTCAGGTCAGCAGCGTGGAAGACAGGAGACTTTCCATGGCATCGCGCAGCCTGGACGATTCGACTCCGGAAACCCGTGGCAGCACCGAACGAACAAGCGTGAGTTGCTCCCTATGAAACGCATTGCGGTGGGGGAACACAGCCTCTTTTTCGATCCATCCACCTACAACCTGTGGCGAGTGGAGGCCCCCGAGGCGGAGCCGCCGGTGGATCACCCGCAACGGGAAGAGTTGGTCACTGCGGAGGTGCATGTCCCGACCGAACTCAACAAACTGACCCTGCTGATCAGCGAGCTGTGCAACTTCAGTTGCCTCTACTGCTGCGGCAATGCCTATGCCAAGGGACAGCCCATGTCCCGGGACATCCTGGAGCTGGCCCTGGATCGGTTCATGGCGATCTATCGAGGGCAGGTGCGGGCGATCATGTTCTTCGGCGGGGAACCCATGCTCAATCAGCCGGTCTTGTGGCACGCCATGGACCGCGCCCGGGCACTCGCCACCCGCCATGACCAGCCGCCGCCGAGTTTCTCCATGGTCTCCAACGGCAGCCTGTTCACCCCTGCGGTGGTGCGCCGCCTGGCGGACTACCGGGTGCGGGTGACCGTCAGCCTGGACGGGCCGGCCCGAGTCCACGACCGCCAACGCCTCACCCGTGACGGCCGGCCCACCCATGCCCTGGTCACCGAGGGAATTGCCCGATTGCGTGCCGCCGGGGTGATCACCAACGTGGAGGTCACCTACTCGCTGCGCCATCGGGAGGCAGGCGTGACGGTTCTGGACACCATCCAGCATGCCCACGAATACGGAGCCGGAGAGGTTCATCTGATGCCCGTGTGCGGCGACTTCCCCGGGCTCACCCCCACTGACGAAGAGCTTGCGGGGATGGTGGCGGAGTTCCGCGCGGCGGCCCGATACAGCATCGAATCCCTGGCCGGCGACTCCCCGGTGATCCTGGCCTCGGCCTTTCGCGTGGTGGAGGTACTGAGCCTGCGGGTGCAGATGCCCCAGCTCTGTTTCGCCGGGGCCAACTCGGCCACCGTGCATGCCGATGGCAACGTCTACCCCTGCTACCTGTTGCGCGACCCCTCCCAGTGGATGGGCAACATAGCCGACGCGGAATTCGTGGATGCGTTCCCGATCCGTTCCGCGGGGTATCGCAACAAGCCCAAGCAGGACTTCGCCCAGTGTGCCGAATGCTGGGCAAACAAGATCTGTTTCTCCTGCTACGGGGTGGAGTTCCCACGCCACAAACGACTGATGCCGCCGCGCCCGGCCTTCTGCTCCGTGCAGAAGGGGATCATGGAGGGAGCGCTGGAAGGGGTGGCCGCCCTGCGGTCCGATCCGATGGCCTGGAAACGGGCCCTGGATAACATTGTGAAGTAGCTGACGGTCTGACATACCTGCGGGGGATGGATTGGCCATCCTCCCGCACTTTGTGAGGAGAGAAAGACAATGGACGAACAGAGCAAAACCAAGGCTGTTGGGGAGCTGGCCCGAGCCGGGATGGAGGCCACCATCCGCACCGTACTCGAAGAAATCCCTCGCATCACCAAGCTGGAAACCCTTGAGCTGGCCAAGGTGGCCGAGGTCATCAAGGCGGCCTCCAGCGCCAAGAACTTCTGCTGCAGCGGTGTCGGATGAAACACTCAACCGCGGCGTGAACTGCCCGCGGGAGCCGGCCACAATCCCTCTGGCCGGCTGAGGAGAACCACCCCGGCCCCGATGGATCACAGGATTCATCGGGGCCGTTTCGCTGTAGAACCCTGAGGGAATCCGGGGACACGGGAATCCGGAATCCGGGGAATCCGGGCGCGAACTCCTGCATATGTTTGGAGAGAAGATTGCCCAGGCCATGGGAGAGGAGAAGCGTCGGCTTGGGTCTGCGGAATGCCATTCTGTTCCCGAATCCGGAAAAATCCGGTAACCTGTCCGTCAGGCCATCACGCCAGACCGGAGTACAGCCATGCCTCACGCCCTGACCCTGGATGACATCTGGAAACTGTTCCAGGAAACCAACCGCCTGTTTCAGGAATCGGCGCGGAAATGGGACCGCGAAATCGAGGGAACCAACCGCCTGTTTCAGGAATCGGCGCGGAAATGGGACCGCGAAATCGAGGAGACCCGCCGCATCCTGCAGGAGAACAGCGACCGGACCGAGCGTCAGCAGCGGGAGACCGCCCGGGTGGTCAAGGATGTCTCCAAACAGATCGGCCAGTTGGGCAGTCGTTGGGGAGAGTTCGTGGAGGGGATGGTGGCCCCGGCCTGCGCCACCCTGTTCGCCGAACGCGGCGTGCCGGTCCACAAGGTGAGCCAGCGGGTGAAAGCCCAACTGCCCGACAACCGCCACATGGAAATCGACCTGCTGGTGGTCAATACCATCGCCGTGGTGCTGGTGGAGGTCAAAAGCAAGCTGCGCGGCGAGGACATCAAGGATCATCTGGCCCGGCTGGCCGAGTTCAAGGATTTCTTCCCGGAATACGCCGACAAACAGATCCTGGGAGCGGTGGCGGGCATCGTCATCGAGGAAAGCGTGGACCGCTACGCCATGAACGAAGGCCTGTTCGTCATCGTCCAGTCCGGTGACGGCGTCCGCCTGGCCAACGACCCGGACTTCGTGCCCAGAACCTGGTGATGGCGTTCAGCGTCCCTGTTCCCGAATCCGGCCAATTCCGGTAACCTGTCTTCCAGACCACCACGCCAGACCGGAGTACAGCCATGCCTCACGCCCTGACCCTGGATGACATCTGGAAACTGTTCCAGGAAACCAACCGCCTGTTTCAAGAATCGGCGCGGAAATGGGACCGCGAAATCGAGGAGACCCGCCGCATCCTGCAGGAAAACAGCGACCGGACCGAGCGTCAGCAGCGGGAGACCGATCGGGTGGTCAAGGATGTTTCCAAACAGATCGGCCAGCTGGGCAGTCGCTGGGGGGAATTCGTGGAAGGGCTGGTGGCCCCGGCCTGCGCGACCCTGTTCGCCGAACGCGGCCTGCCGGTCCACAAGGTGAGCCGTCGGGTGGAGGCCCGGCTGCCCGGCAACCGCCACATGGAAATCGACCTGCTGGTGGTCAATACCATCGCCGTGGTGCTGGTGGAGGTCAAAAGCAAGCTGCGCGGCGAGGACATCAAGGATCATCTGGCCCGGCTGGCCGAGTTCAAGGATTTCTTCCCGGAATACGCCGACAAACAGATCCTGGGAGCGGTGGCGGGCATCGTCATCGAGGAAAGCGTGGACCGCTACGCCATGAACGAAGGCCTGTTCGTCATCGTCCAGTCCGGTGACGGCGTCCGCCTGGCCAACGACCCGGACTTCGTGCCCAGAACCTGGTGATGGCGCCTACGTTCAGCCCGAATCAGTCCCTGGCGTAGCTGCTGGCGGGGCCTCCCTGCCCCGCCAGCAGCCCGTTGATCAATGGGCTGCTACGACTTGGCGACATTGACCAGTGTGGGCCGCAGCAGGCGATCATTGAGGGTGTAGCCGGCCTGGATTTCCAGCACCACGGTGCCGGGGGGGACGCTGGGATCCTCCACCTGGGCCAGGGCCTGATGGAGATGAGGATCGAACGGCTTGCCCAGGGCTTCGATCCGCACGATGCCATGCTTCTTCAGGGTCCGGTCCAGGGTCCCCTGGATCATCGCCACGCCCTCGATCAGGGACTTGACCACCGGATTCCGCTCCCCTCCCCCGCCGGCGCTGGCCTCGATCGCGGCCAGGGCCCGGGTGGCATTGTCGGCCACGGTCAACAGATCGGTGGAAAACCCCTCCAGGGCAAACTTCCGGGCGTTGTCCATATCCCGCCCCACCCGTTTGCGCAGGTTGTCCATATCGGCCATCAGGCGCAGATGGCCGGTGCGGGTCTCTTCCAGTTGGGCCCGGGTCTGTTCCAGCTCTGCCTCCAGAACCCGGACCGCCTTCCCCTCCGTAGCCCTGCCGAAAGAGCGCACCCGCCATCCCGATCGACGGTTCTTCCGACAGGCCGGTTTTTTTCTGGCTGATATCCTCACGATTCCTTCTCCCCAATTTTTAATGGATGGGGGATGCCTCCCTCCACCCTCCCCCCGTGAAAGTCGCGTCGCGACAGTCACGGTCAGGTTCGTCGGGCCACCCATGACCATACCAAATGTAGGCACCGGAGACCGGGATTTCAACCAGGTTCGATACGCCCATCCCTCCGAAACCGTTCGATTGACCCAAACGGAGAATGGCGGTAGGATCCAGTCTCGATTCAAGGTATGCTCCGAATTCGCCGGAAAATCCGACCTCCGGACCCAGCCGATGGTGGTTCCCCATGCCCAACCTGCCCATTGCACAGATATCCCCCGGCATGATCGTGGACAGCGACGTGCGGGATCTTTCCGGCCGCCTGCTGTTGGGCAAGGGCCAGGAGGTCACCGCCAAGCATTTGCTGATCTTCAAGACCTGGGGGGTCGCTGAAATCGACGTGCGGGCCGCCGCTCCAAAGGCCACACCCGTCCCGACCGCGCCCCCCGCGGCGGCGCCCCCGGGCGGCGCCGGCGACGTGGCCCCGGAAATCCTGGCCGAGGCCGGACGGTTCTTCCAGCTCAACGACCCGGCCCATCCGGCCATCCGCATCCTGTTCGACCAGCATATCAAAGCCCTGCAACAAGCCGCGGAGACGGCCTGACATGTCCCTCACCATGGATCAACTCCTGGACAAGTCCTCCGGGATCGGCTCCCTGCCGGACATTGTCCACCGCATCAACCGGGTCATCGACGACCCCCGCAGCTCCATGGACGACGTGGCGGCCACCATCGCCGAGGATCCCAGCCTCTCGGCCCGCCTGTTGCGGATTGCCAACAGCGCCCTCTACGCCACCCCCTTTCCGGTGGACACCATCACCCGCGCCCTGACCATGATCGGCAGCAAACAGCTGAGGGATCTGGTGGCTGCAACATATGTCGTCAAGATGTTCTCCAAGACCTCGGGCGGTCGGCTCGACCCGGAAGCCTTCTGGCGCCACAGCATCGCCTGCGGCGTCGCCGCCCGGGTGATCGCCACCGCCTGCCGGGAAATGAACGTGGAGCGCTATTACCTGTGCGGACTGCTCCACGACATCGGCCAACTGGTCATCTTCACCCATCTGCCCGACGCCGCCCTGGAAATCCTCCAGCGGGCCGAACGGGGAACCCAATCGCTGTATCAGGTGGAACGGAAGATCCTGGGCTTCGATCATGCCGCCCTGGGGGGCCGGTTGCTGGAAAAATGGCAACTGCCCCCCGGACTGGCCAGCGCCGTGAAAAACCACCACGATCCCATGGCGGCCCGGGATTACAACATGGAAGCCTCCATCCTGCATCTGGCAGACATCTTCTCCCTGGTCCTGTTCCCCACTGCCCGGCTGGAGCTGTTCCTGCCCCCCCTCGACGATGGCGCCTGGCAGCGGGTCAATCGGCCCGCAAGCTCCGTGACCCAACTCCTGGAGCATATCCGGCGGCAGTTCGGCGACGCCCGGAGCCTGTTCATGGATGGAGAGTGAGCTTGACCGCCCATCCGGAAGGACAGACCGACGCCCGCCTGCGGGAACGGGTGGACTATCTGGAAGAAGCCAATCGTCAGCAGCTCTTCGCCCTGGATCTGGCCGCCTCCATGGTGCATCTCCATGGCAAGATGGCCCACACCCGGGATCCGGTCCGCCTGCTGGAGGAGTCCCAGATCTTCATCCAGCGGCTGATGCTGGATTTTTCCCTCAGCGCCTTCCTGATCGTGGACGAAGCGGATTCCAGCTTCAAGGTGGCCCACTGCGATCCCCCCGACCGCAAGGCCGACACCCAGGCCCTGCTGGACCTCCTGATCGACAACGGCCAATTCGCCTGGGCCCTCAACCAGAACAACGTGGTGCTGTCCCCCGGGGCCGATCCCGGCACCCAGGTGCTGTTGCATGTCCTGGCCACCGAGTTCCGGGTGCGGGGCATGTTCATCGGCCTGGTGCGGATGAAAAAGCCCCAACTGCCCCACTACCTCGGCAATCTGCTGTCCATCATCTTCCGCAACACCGCCTTCGCCCTGGAGAGCGTGGAACTCTACCGGATGCTGGAATCCTACAACCAGGATCTCAAGGATGAAGTCGCGGCCCGCACCCGGGAGCTGGCCCAGGCCAAGGAATATACCGATACCATCCTGGCCTCCATGGCCGATGCCCTGCTGGTGGTCTCCCCCCAGGGGGTGATCCGCACCATCAACCAGACCACCCAGACCCTCCTGGGCTGGGGCGCCACCGATCTCTCCGGCCAGTCGGTCGAGGATCTGTTCCTGGCGGTTTCGCCGGCCCGCAAGGACGATCCGGGGTTGCCCGACGGCCGCAGCCTGTTGCGGCGGGTGTTGTCCGAAGGCCGGTTCAGCAATACCGAAGCCCTCCTGACCACCCGCAAGGGCCAGCCGGTGGCGGTGCTGGTGTCGGGTTCGGTCATGCACGACCCGGACGGCAAACCCCTGGGCGTCATCCTGGTGGCCCGGGACATGACCGAATACCGCCAGGCCCAGCAGGCCCTGCGGGAAAAGGAAAGCCAGTTGATCCATGCCGGCCGCCTCACCGCCCTGGGGGAAATGGCCACCGGCATCGCCCACGAACTCAATCAACCCCTGGGCAGCATCCGGGTCTGGGCCCAGAACCTGATCCTGATGACCCGCTCCTGGAAACCCCTCTCCAAGAAACGGGCCACCGCCGTCTGCGGCGACATCATGGGCCAGGTGGATCGGGCCACCACCATCATTTCCAACATGCGCGCCTTCGCCCGCAAGGAAGGGACGGCCGAGAACACCCCCCAGGATCTGGCCGTCCCCACCCGCAACGCCGCCTCCTTCTTCCAGGAACAGTACCGCCTGCATCAGATCCACCTGGAGATGGACATCGCCCCCGACCTGCCCCGGGCCTTCATCAATACCAGCCGCTACGAACAGATCGTGGTCAACCTGCTCTCCAATGCCCGCTACGCGGTGGACAAACAGGGCACCAGAGACCCGGGACTGCACAAGCAGGTCACGGTGCGCCTGCGCCACGAACCCCGGGACAATACCCTGCTCCTGGAAGTGAGCGATAACGGCATTGGCATGACCCCGGACGAGAAGGAACGCTGCCTGGAGCCCTTTTTCACCACCAAAGAGGTGGGCGAGGGCACCGGTCTGGGCCTGCACATCGCCCTGGGCATCGTGCGGGAAAGCCGGGGCGATATCCAAGTGGTCAGCCGTCCCGGTCAGGGAACCACCTTCCGGGTCACCCTGCCGGCCGTCACCTGAACCCAACCGAGAACACAATCATGGCTCATCCCACGCTGCTGCTGGTGGACGACGAACCGGTTTTCCTGGACGGTCTCAAAACCGGCCTCGCCCTGCTCAACCACCATCCGCTGACCGCTTCCTCCGCCACCCGAGCCCTGGAGCTGCTGGCGCAACACGACATTCAGGTGATGGTCACCGACCTGCGCATGCCGGCCATGAACGGCCTGGAATTGATCCAGGAAATCAGGGGTCTGCGCCCCAATCTGGCCTGCATCGTCCTGACCGGTCACGGCGACCTGCACGAATACGATGCCGCCATGGCCCTGGGCGTGAAACATTTCCTGAAAAAACCACCGGATCTGGAGCAATTGCATCAATACATCGGACAGATCATGGCGGAAAAGGCCCCGCCGGGAGGACGGGTGGGGGGGCTGTTGAAAAGGATCTTTTCGCGGGGGTGAGCATCCTGTCTCAACACGAAGCAAGGGACCCCCACTCATGGTAGTCAATGGCTGACTCGAATGTTACCGTGGAAGTCGCGGAGCGGCTTTCATCGGTGGAGGGTGGAGGGAGGCATCCCCCATCCATCAAAGTTACCGTCATGATTACAATCCGTCGCTACCGCACCGAAGGTGGCCACGAACCGTTTACCGAATGGCTGGACCATCTGAGGTGACCCCTGATCTGGACTCTTGTGAGCCTGTCGCAGAATGGTCATTCTGCGACAGGCTGCCTCCCGTATTGGGAGCCTGGACCAGCCAAGCTCCCAAAGAGGGGACAGAGATCACATCTTCTGAATGAGCTGATAAACAGGCGTGAAGAGGGCAACGATCATTATCATGAAGAGGCCGCCGCCCACCGCCAGGGCGATGGGTTCGATGATCTTGCCGATGTTCTTGACCAGATCGTCCAGACTGAGACGGTATTCGTTGGCGATGAAGCCCAACTGCTCGGACAGCGTGCCGCTCTGCTCGCCCACGCCGATCATGCGCACCATGAAGTTGGGAAACAGGCTGGCCATCTTGAAGGACTCCCGCAGACCGATGCCCTGGACCAGATGGTTGCGCACCACCACCAGTTTCTCCCGATAGATCTCGTTGTGCAAGGACTGGCCCATGGTGTCGAGGCTCTTGAAGATATCGACGCCCGCGGTCAACAGCAGGCTCAGGTATTCGGTGATGAAGGCCAGGTTGTAGCTGCTGACGATGCGCTTGACGACCGGCAACTTCAGCATGATGAAATGGAATCCACGTCGGATCGGCTTGAAATTGCGGATCAGGGTGGCCAGGAACATGATGAACGCCACGATCCCTCCCACCAGATACAGAACATAATGGGCCAGAAAGTCGCCGATGGCCATCACCACCAAGGTCATCTCCGGCAATTTCAGCTCCTGCTGCCGGAACAAGTCCTGGAGTACGGGCACCACGATGATCAGCCAGAAAGCCATGGCGCCGAAGATGGCGGTGAAGATGAAGGCGGGGTAGATCAAGGCCGACCGGGTATCCTTCATGATCCGATCCATGCGTTTCAGATGCTCGCCGGCGTCCTTGATGGTGCGCTCCAGGGAGCCGCTTTCCTCGCCCAGCCGGATGAGGAAGATCATCGAGCTGGGAAAAACGTCCGGATAGGACGCCACCGCATCGGTGAGGCTGGAGCCGCCCTCGACCCGCATGATGATTTCCTTCCCCAGCCGTGACAGGGTGGGATTGTCATGGTCGGCGATGGAATCCTCCAGGGCGCCCAAAAGCGGCACGCCGGCCCGGAGCATGACCGAGACGTTGACCAGGGCCTCGCCCAGCTCCGCCCGGGTGATCGGCTGTTGAAAGAACTTGATGGTCTTCTGGGTGATCGTGGCCGCCCACGGCGGCAGCGGATTGACGAACAGGACCGTGCTGCCCTGCCGTTCCAGATAGGTGATGGCGGAGAGTGGATTGCTGAACGGCAGGTCGATCAGCCCCCCCCGGAGCCGGGCGTCGGAGTCGATCAGCCGATAGAAGAACATGCTCATGATGGTTTCCCGCTGCTGCCTTCAGGGACCCGCCTGGTCCGGACCGTGACCAGACCAGGCCGACAAGGGGATGGTCGGGGATGTCAGTGACCCAACACCCGGATCACCTCCGCCACCGCCACATCCCCGCGTTTCACCTTCTGGACCGCGTTGTCCATGATCTCGCGGAAGCCATGCTTCTTGGCCAGCCGGATCAGATCGTCCTGCTGCTGATCCCGGGCGATCTGGGCGGCCAACTCCTCGTTGCTGCGCAAGACTTCGTACACCAGGGTCCGGCCCGAATACCCCGAACCGTAACAATTCTCGCACCCCTTGCCCCGGAACAGGGATTCGATGGTGGGATCCCCCAGGTATTCCAGCTCTTCCCGGGTAGGGGTGTATTCCTCGCGGCAGTTGGTGCAGATGCGTCGCACCAGCCGTTGGCTGACCACCCCCACCAGGGAATCGGCCAGCATGAACGGCGGGATGTTCAGGGAGCGCAACCGGGGAATAGCGCCGAAGGCGGTATTGGAGTGCAGGGTGGACAGCACCAGGTGACCGGTTTCCGAGGCGGCGATGGCGGTCTCGGCGGTCTCCTTGTCGCGGATTTCACCCACCAGGATCACGTCCGGGTCATGGCGCAGAAAGTGGCGGATGGCGCTGGAAAAGGTGTACCCCGCCTTGATGTTGATCTGGGTCTGCTGGCCAAGGGGAATCT
>PEAP01000207.1 GCA_002753665.1 Magnetococcales bacterium DC0425bin3 | reverse complement strand
CGAACTGTACGAGAAGGCCGGCATGGCCCTCACCGACGCCCGGGGCGCCCTCCAGGAGGCCCGGGAGGAAGGCGAAAAGGCCGGATTGGAAAAAGGCCGCCAGCAAGGCGAGCAGGTCGGATTGGAAAAAGGCCTCCAGATGGGTGAACACAAGACAGCCATCGCCACCCTGCGCCGGCTTCTGCAGCGCAAATTCGGCCTCAACCAGCAGCCCGCCTGGCTGGACCAGCGCCTGGCCGGCGCCAGCCTGGAACAGATCGAAACCTGGACCGACCGCATCCTGGAGGCCGGAGCCCTGGAGGACGTTTTTGCAATTTATCGCGGACCGGACGCAATGCAGTGATCTTTCGAGGATAGTTTTTCGTCTCCCAACATGTTAAGGTGTTCCGCCGATGGCTGTCCCCGGGCCGGCCCTGGGCCGCGGCCCCCCCACAACGGTTTGCAGGAGGATTCCCCCATGGATCAACAGCGACCCCAGGACGAGGAACTGGAAACCCGGGAGTGGCGGGAGGCGCTGGAATATGTCCTGAGCCAAGCCGGACCCGACCGGGTCACGGACCTGCTGCGCGAGCTGCATCATCACGCCCGCAAATTGGGGGTGCGCATCCCCTTCTCAGCCAACACGCCCTACATCAACACCATCCCGGTGGCCGAACAACCGCCCTACCCGGGCCGGCGGGAGATCGAACGGCGCATCAAGAGCCTGATCCGCTGGAACGCCATGGCCATGGTGGTGAAGGCCAACCGCAACCAGGAGGGTATCGGCGGCCACATCTCCACCTTCGCCTCGGCGGCCACCCTCTACGAGGTGGCCTTCAATCACTTCTTCCGGGGGGCCAACCACCCCGGCGGCGGCGATCTGATCCTCTTCCAGGGCCACGCCGCGCCGGGCATCTACGCCCGGGCGTTCCTGGAAGGCCGGCTGACCGAACGGGACCTGGACAACTTCCGCCGCGAGTTGGCCGAAGGCGGCGGACTCAGTTCCTACCCCCATCCCTGGCTGATGCCGAATTTCTGGCAGGTGCCCACGGTGTCCATGGGGCTGGGCCCCCTCATGGCCATCTACCAGGCCCGCTTCATGCGCTACCTGGAAGACCGCGGCCTGCGGCCGCCCAGCGATGCCAAGGTATGGGCCTTCCTGGGCGACGGCGAAACCGACGAGCCCGAAGCCCTGGGCGCCATGAGCCTCGCCTCCCGGGAGAAGCTGGACAACCTGATCTTCGTCATCAACTGCAACCTCCAACGCCTGGACGGCCCGGTGCGGGGCAACGGTCAGATCATCCAGGAACTGGAGGCCGCCTTCCGGGGCGCCGGCTGGAACGTGGTCAAGGTGCTGTGGGGCAGCGACTGGGATCCGCTGTTCGAACAGGACCACGAAAACCTGCTGGCCAAACGCCTGGCGGAGCTGGTGGACGGCGAATACCAGCGGCTGGCCATCGGTGAAGGCGACTACGTCCGGCGCCGGGTGTTCGGCGACGACCAGCGCCTGCTGGCCATGGTGGCCCACCACTCCGACGACCAGCTGCGCCGCATGCGCCGGGGTGGACATGATCCGGCCAAGGTCCATGCCGCCTTCCACCAGGCATTCCACCACAAGGGCGCGCCGTCGGTGGTGCTGGCCATGACCGTCAAGGGCTACGGCCTGGGAGCGGCGGGGGAGGCCCTCAACGCCACCCACCAGCAGAAGAAACTCAACGAACAGGAGCTGCGCGCCTTCCGTTCCCGGTTCGGCATTCCGCTCTCCGACGAGGAGGTCGGGCACATGCCCTTCTTCCGGCCCGCGCCCGACAGCGAGGAAGTGCGCTACCTGCTGGAGCGCCGCCAGAAGCTGGGCGGCTTCGTGCCCGAACGTCATGGCGACAGCGAACCCATCACTCCGGCCCAGACCGGCCTCTTCCAGGAGTTCAAGGCCGGCACCGGCGAACGGGAAATCTCCACCACCACCGCCTTTGTGACCATGCTGGCCAAGCTGCTCAAGGATCCCAATGTCGGCCCCCGGGTGGTGCCCATCGTCCCCGACGAGGCCCGCACCTTCGGCATGGAGGCGCTGTTCCGCCAGTGCGGCATCTATTCCCATCCCGGCCAGCTCTACGAACCGGTGGATTCGAAGAGCCTGCTCTACTACAAGGAAGCCCGGGACGGGCAGATCCTGGAGGAAGGCATCACCGAGGCCGGCTCCCTCAGCTCGTTCATCGCCGCCGCCACCGCCTATGCCAACCATGGGGTGACCACCATCCCGTTTTTCATCTACTACTCCATGTTCGGCCTGCAACGGGTGGGCGACCTGATCTGGGCCGCGGCGGACATGCGCTCCCGGGGCTTTCTGCTGGGAGCCACCGCCGGGCGCACGACCCTGGCCGGCGAAGGCCTGCAACACCAGGACGGCCAGAGCCATCTGCTGGCCCTGCCGGTGCCCAACCTGATGGCCTACGATCCGGCCTATGCCTGTGAACTGGCGGTGATCCTGCGGGACGGCATGCGGCGCATGTATGTGGAGCGGGAGGATATTTTCTACTACATCACCCTGATGAACGAGAATTACGTCCATCCGCCCCTGCCCGAGGGCGCCGAA
Source organism: Magnetococcales bacterium DC0425bin3 (assembly GCA_002753665.1). Taxonomy (GTDB): domain Bacteria; phylum Pseudomonadota; class Magnetococcia; order Magnetococcales; family DC0425bin3; genus DC0425bin3. The sequence continues at coordinate 649 of PEAP01000207.1, read as the reverse complement.
GAGGGCATTCTCAAGGGCATCCATCGGCTGCTGGACGACGGCCAGCAGCCCGGCGATTGGCCGCGGGTGCGGCTGCTGGGCAGCGGCGCCATTCTCAATCACGCGGTGCGGGCCCGGGAGGTGCTGGCCGGCTACGGGGTGGCGGCGGAGGTCTGGAGCGTCACCAGCTACAAGGAGCTGCGCCGGGAGGCCCTGGAGATCGAACGCTGGAATCGGCAGCACCCGGACCAGCCGGAACGGGTGCCCTATCTCACCCGGCAGCTGCAGGGCGGCAGCGGCCCGGTGGTGGCGGCCACCGACTACGTCAAGGCCCTGCCGGACCTGGTGGCCCGCTGGATTCCGGCCCCCCTGGTGACCCTGGGCACCGACGGTTTCGGCCGCAGCGAGGGCCGGGAGCAGTTGCGGGATTTCTTCGAGGTGGATTACCGCCACATCGCCCACGCCGCCCTGAGCCGGCTGGCCCGGGAGGGACGCATCGGCGCCGACCTGATCCAGCGGGCCGGCGCGGAGCTGAAGATCGACTCCCAACGGCCCGATCCGGTGAGCCGCTGACTCCCCTCCCCCAGCAGAATCCGAACGGACGAGAGAACCATGCCGACGACCATCCTTCTTCCTGAACTGGGCGACTGCTTCAGATTTATCAGTGAGG
>PEAP01000045.1 GCA_002753665.1 Magnetococcales bacterium DC0425bin3 | reverse complement strand
AATGATTGTCCGAAGACGCGCGTTTTCATCTATCAGCGCCTGGACTTCCTTGTCCTTGTTTCCGCTCATGGATTCAACTTTGAACCGAAGTTTCCAGGCTGTCAAGTCATCAGTCGGGCTTACTTCAATGGTAACCGTTCAGGCACCCCCCTTGAATTTGAACGAAGCGCCGAGTCCGAGTTCTGAAACACACTGATTTCTCGTTGGTCGTTCCCTGAGGATTCCCCAATCTGGCTCTCGGATGCAGGGGGTCTCTGAACGGTTGCCCTGCACGATACTGTATTGCATTGTAGTTGCAATGCGACTACAATACAGCCCTCTGAACCGTTCACGGAGAATTGCCATGAGTCCCTCTGCCGACACCTACGTCCGCGCTCGCATCGACACCAACACCAAGGAGCGCGCCGCCAGCGCGCTCGAAGCAATGGGGCTGTCGATTTCCGATGCCATCCGCTTGCTGATGCTGCGCATCGCCGACGAACACCGCCTGCCCTTCGATGTGAAGGTGCCAAACGCCACCACGAAGAAGGCCATTGCCGAGTTGGAAGCGGGCAAGGGCAACAAGTTCGCCAGCGTGGACGACCTGATGGCGGATTTGCGTGCGGACGATTGACCGATCCTCCGCGTTCAAACGCGATTACAAGCGGGAGGCCAAGGGCCAGCACTGCGCTACGCTCGATGACGCGCTCAAGTCGGTGCTGCTCGTGCTGACGACCGACCAACCGTTGGATGCGCGCCACCGCGACCACGACCTTTCCGGCGATTGGGCTGGCTACCGTGAATGCCACGTCAAGCCCGACCTGCTGCTGATCTACCGCAAGTCCGATTCCGACCCCCTGCGGCTTGCACGGCTTGGCTCGCACAGCGAGCTTTTCGGCTGACGCCATCCGTCAATGGCGGCTGGTGACACGACTGCTTGCCTCTGGCCGGAAAAATCTCTTGGTGGCCTGACACCGTTTTATGCAATTAACGTTTTGTTGTATAAATGTTTTTCCGGACACTTGACCACAGTCTGGGGAGTGCCATGGTTCCAACTCTGGATCTTGGCGCGGCCGTGCGGTATAGGCCATTGTTTCGACCACTTCCCCATCTGAAAGCCAACTCCACCCATGACCGCCCCGATTCTTCTCTGCACCGACCTGGACCGTACCCTGTTGCCCAATGGGCCGCAGCCCGAATCGCCGGGAGTCCGGGAGGCGTTTGCGCGGCTGGTGGCCCGGGAGGAGGTTTCCCTGGCCTATGTCAGCGGCCGCAAGGCGGCGCTGATAGCCGAGGCCATCGCCGCTTTCGACATTCCGCAGCCCGACTTCGCGGTGGCCGACGTGGGCACCTCCATCTATCGGATCGCGGGGGGGGAGTGGCATCCATGGCAGGACTGGTCCGACCGGCTGGCCCGGGTCTGGGCCGGCCGCACCAGCGGGGATCTGGCGCCGTTGTTGACGGATCTGCCCGGTTTGCGTTTTCAGCCCATGGAATACCAGAACACCTTCAAGCTGAGTTTCTACGGCTCCCCGGATATCGACGCGCCTCCCCTGCTGGACATCGTGCGTGACCGGCTGGCGCCCCACGGCATTCGGGCCAGCCTGGTCTGGAGCGTGGACGAGGTGGCCAACCTGGGATTCCTGGACGTGCTGCCCCGGGGGTCCACCAAGCTGGGAGCGGTGCGTTTTTTGCGTGACCAGCTGGGATTCGCTCCGGAAAACGTCCTGTTCGCCGGCGACAGCGGCAACGACCTGGAAGTGCTGACCAGCGAGGTCCAGGCGGTGCTGGTGGCCAACGCCCGGGAGGAGGTTCGCCGCCAGGCCCTGGCGGAGGCCACGGCCGCCGGTCACAGAGAGCGCCTGTATCTGGCCCGGGGTGGCTTTCGGGGCTTGAACGGCAACTATGCCGCCGGCATTCTGGAAGGGCTGGCCCATTTCATTCCCCAGGCCGTCGAATGGACTGTGGGGGCAGAACCATGACCGGCCATTGGCGCAACTCACTCTGGGATCAGGTGCTACCGGAGCCGGAACGACGCCAGGAACCGCGGGAAACCGCCGCGGACCGGCGTCGGGCGCAACGTTTCGGCTTCTACCACCCCGCCCGCCTGGAGACCCTCAACGGCAAGCAGGTCCAGGGGTACACCCAGGATGCCAGCCTCCACGGGTTGTTTCTCACCCCCATGGCCGGTCCCGGGGGCACTCCGGTCGACTTTCAGTCCCAGATCAAACCGGGGGACAGCGCCACCCTGCGCATCCAGGTGGAAGGCGGCCCGGTGGAGTTTACCTGCCGGGTGGTGCGGGTGGACCGCAAGGGCATCGCCCTGGAGGCGTTGCCGGGGCTGTGAATCCCCGACCCGGCGGACCGGCTATCTCCGCAGCAGTTCTCCCATGGATTCCAATACTTCCTTGCGCAGTCGTCCCCAGCCCATGGTCTCTCCTTCGTGCAGGGGCACCGGGCGGCAGAGGTGGATGGTCTGCAGGCCCAACCGGGCGGTGAACAGCCCGCTGGCCAGTCCCTGACCGGCCCGGGCCAGGAACAACGAGGCCACCGAGCCCCCCAGGGCCTCCTGGGCCTGGCCGGTGAGCAACTCGGTGCCGCCGGCGGCCAGAAAGCCCGTCACGCCGTGGGACATGAGGCGCAGCACGCCCACGGTGCCGGGGCGGCAGCCGTAACAGTCCGCCACTTCCCGCACCATGCGCAGGGTGCGCCAGGCGAACAGCAGCCCATCCACCAGGGCAAAGGGACTGACGGCGGTGGTCAGGGCCACGGTACCGGTATGATGCAGCACGATCTTCAGTGCCCGCTGGTCCAGAGGTCCCAGGATCTCCCTGGAAAACAGCTCCAGGAGCTGTTCGGAGTTCAGGGTATCGTCCACCTGGCGGAAGAAGGCGGCGGCTCCGTTTGCAGACTCCGGCCGGGTTTCGTGGCGGGTGGCCAGGGGTTGGAGGATGGCCCACAGCGCATCCGGATCCCCCTCCCGGCCCAGTCGGGCCACGTCCGCGGCCAGGGTCAGGGTGCGGTTCAGGCTTCGCCAGCGGGACCATTCCCGTCCGGCCCAGGCCAGACCCGTTCCCAGGCCGGCAGCGGTGGCGAGCATGAAAAAACCGCCCCAGAAGCGGTTGGCCCGCCACTGCTCCAGCAGGAAGACCAGCCATTCCTGCACCCAGACTCCCAGCAGCAGCAGGCCGCCCAGGGTCAGGGTCCAGCGTCCCCAGGGGCGTCCCGACACGGCTGGTGCGGCCAGGCTTTCGGGAAAGGCCGGCTCGCTGGCAATGGTGAACTCTCCAGAGGCCTCTGGAGGAAGTTCCACCAGATCGTCCGGCCGGGGCCGGGCGAGAACCGGCCGGGGCGGTGGCGTGTCTGTTGGCGGTGGTGTCACCCGCAGGGCGACGGGCGCGGTCCATGTGGAGGAAGTGGCCATGTCAGTGCAGCTTGTCTCCGAGCAGGTATTCCAGGGCCTGATCCAGGTGGATGTGGGGGGGGACCCCATCTTTCAGTTCAATGCCCCTGGGAGGACGGAATTCCATGAAATTGAAACGGTCCCGGCTCCAATCGGCCGGATCGGGCAGGGTCTCGGGGATTTCGCCGGGATACAGCAGCACCTCCTCGTCCTGGTCCTTGGGAATGCCCTTGACGAAGCTCAACCGCCGTCCGTCATGCTCCCGCACCACGGTTTCGGTGCAGCGCACCGAACTCAGGGCCATGGTCTTCACCGCCACGCCCTGGAACAGGGCGTCGTTGGTGGGCATGGCCACCAGGCGTTCCAGCATGCGTTCCAGATTATGGTGCTGGTTGGCGGCCACATGGTCCACCTTGGAGGCGGCGAACAGCAGCTTGTCGATGCGGGGTTTCAGCAGCCGATAGAGAATGCCCGACGGACCGTAGTTGAAGCTGCCGAGGATCGAATGCAGGGTCTTTTCCATGTCGGAAAAGGCCCCGAACCCGGCGTTGAGCCCCTTGAGGGGATCCACCAGCACGATCTGCCGGTCGAAGCGGGAAAAATGGGTGTGGTAGAACGCCCGCACCACCCGGTCCCGGTAGCTGTTGAAGCGCTGGTTCATCGCCTCGTGATACGAGCCGGGATAGCGGGATTCCCCGCTGACGGGCAGGGGACAGAAGGCCAGCAGCGGGGTGTCCCGCAGCTCCCCGGGGATCAGGAATCGCCCCGGTTGCAGGTAGTTGAGCCCCGCCCGGGGTTCCTTGCAGGCCAGCAGAAATTGGGTATACAACGCGCTGGCGGTGCGGATGATTTCCTCTTCGGCGGTGCGGTTGGGGTCCAACCGGTGCAGATAGTCCAGCCAATCCCGGGCCAGCCCGGCCCGGGGCTCGAACTCGCACAGCTTCAACACCTGGGCCGACCAGGCCTCGAAGCTGAGATCCAGCAGGGGCAGATCCAGCAGCCATTCGCCGGGATAGTCGATGATGTCCAGATAGAGGGTGACCAGGGGTTGCACCTGGCGCTGGAGAAAATGCGCCGGCTGAAAGCGGATCGCCAAGCGGATTTCGCTGAGACCGTCGGTGGCCTGGGGCCAGCTGGGGTCGGGGCCGGTCAGGGAGCGGATGAACTGGTCGTAGCGGAAAGTGGAAACATCCAGGTTGGGCTGCTGGATGATCTTGGCGCCCCGGAACCGACCCTCGGCAATCACCCGGAAGAACGGCAGCCGGCCCCCCCGGGAGGCATTGAGCAACTGATGGATCAGGGTGGTGATGAAGACCGTCTTGCCGCTCTGGTTCAGGCCGGTCACCGCCAGACGCACGGTGCGGTCCATGGCCAAGTGGACCCAGTTATCGACCGTCCGCCTGGCTTCATCGAAGATGGAATCCAGCGACCAGATGGCCACGCGCTCCTCCCTTCCCTGGTTCCGCATGAGTGACACGGCCCAGTTTATACCCCATCGGCTTCGGGGAGGGGAAAATTTTTTCGCAGCCGGGCATTCCCCCGGGTCCGGACGGCTTCCCTTGTCGCGGGGAAGGGATGGCCGTCCGGGGGGGGGCATTGCACATCCATTGAACCTACTGGGCCGGGGCGGTCATGACCATCGCCAGCCGGCGGTAGATTTGGGGATAGGTCTGTTTCAGTTGCGCCATCTGCCGGGGGCTCAGCTCCACCAGGTCGGACTCCTCGACGGCCTGGGCCGACAGGGTATGGGACGCGGGCAGATGGAAATCCATCTCGCCCAGCAGGCTGCCCCGCCCCAGGGTGATATGATCCTTCCAGGCGGCGCCGGGGTCGTCCGCGGCCATATCGACTTCGCCATACGGCCCCATGGTCAACCATTGATGTTTGGCCTTGGTGCGGCCCAGGGCCACCTTGCCTTTGAGAACCACATAGATGTGTTCGTCCTCCTCGCCCTCCTCGAAGATCACTTCACCGCCGTGGACATGCAGGGGGCTGCCTGTCTGTGCCAGGGCTTCCCACTCCTTTTCGCCCAGTTGACCCATGAATGCCTTTCTGGTCATTGTTCCCTCCGTTTGCTCAAGGTGCGCCGCTGTCCGGCCATGGATCGGGTCGCCCCGGAGGGGCAACGGGATCGCTCCTGAAGGTGCTTCGGAAATCAGGCTAGCCCCGCATTGCAACGGAAGCATGTCAGGAACCGGTTTTTTTCTGACGAAACACAACGGATGATTGCGAAATATCAGAGGGATGTCAGGGGGAGACGATCAGACGCTCCAGGATTGCCGGGGGCAGGACATGGTTCGGATCGAACTGCTTGACGGAACGGCGGCTGGCGATGGCGTCGTGCAGGGGATTCCTGGGTTCCTACAACAGCCCGTCCAGCCGCACGCCGGATAGATAGACATGGCTGTTGAGGGCCTTGGCCGATTCGCTGACGATCAGGTTGCTCAGTTTGACCGCCTCCTCGGTGGCCGGGGCATTGGCGCCACCCCGCGCGGCGGCGGCCTGCAACCGGGAACTCATCTCGCCCAGATTGTTGTGCAGGCTGGCCTGCAGGCTCTCGAAGTGGGCCCGCAAGCGGCGCATGTTGGCCAGGTCGGTGTCGATGGCGGTGATGGAAGTATCGGCCGTGACCGCGCTGCTCAGGTCGGCGGTGGTGATGAACGAATTGATGTTGCTCAGGCTGGCATAGGTGACATCCGCCTCCCGGGGGCCGGTCTGGAGGGTGATGGTGGCGTCCATGCCCAGCAACTGGCGGCCGTTGTAGATGGTCTTGTGGGCGATTTCCTGCAGGGCGGATTCCATGGTTTCCGCTTCCTCCTGCAGGCCCGACCGTTCGTTTTCGGTCAGGTTGCGGTTGGCCGCCTTGACCGCCACCTCCCGCACTTCCTGGAGGCGAAAGATCATCTCGTCCAGCCCACCCATGGCCACCTGGGCCATGGAGAGACCGTCGTTGAGGTTGAGCAGCAGCCGGTTGGCGGTGCGGGACTCCAGGGAGCTGGCGCCGCTGAGATCATCGGCCAGATCGACCATGTCGCCCAGCTTGCCCACCGTGAGCCCTTCGGTCAGCTTGCGGAAGGCCCGGTTGAGATCGGAACTGCTGCCGACGGTGCGTTCCAGAATGGAAGAATCGTGGGTGGCCTGGATGGATGTCGCCATGGTTCATGCTCCTGAAAGCCGAAGCCGGCGCTGAACATCCCGGTTCAGACGCGAGTGGGGAATGTCCCCATGGTAGCCCACGTCGTCTGCCGACACCAGTGCTGTTTGCACCCGCCATGGCGTGGGGACGGCGCGGCAACCGCTTGTCCGTAAAAGCCTTGAAGAGAGAAATTGTTCGAACGGTGTCGCCGATCAAAAAAGTTGTTACGTTGTATTTGGCTGTTTGTTATTATCGTCATGAAATCAATCGGTAGCGACTACCGGATCCGTCCGGCCCCAAGGTCGGGCTCAAACCCAAGGAGAGCGAGATGAACTATTTCATGGAGAGACTCAACGAACCGTCCACCTGGCGTGGCCTGATCATGCTGGGGACCGCCCTCGGTCTGACCGTCAGCCCCGAAACCGCCGCCCAGGTGGTGGCCGTCGGGACTGGTTTGGCCGGACTGGTGGGCACTCTGACCCGGGGGTGACGCCATGGCCGTGCCCTGTGAAGCGCATCCCGTCCTGCAGGAAATCAACCGGCATCTGGGCCGGATGGATGGCCATCTGGACGGCATCGTGAACCGTCAGGGCGAGCTGACCGACTGGTTCGGCAAGCTGGATGCCCGCCTGCGGGTGGTGGAGTCCCGCTCCGCCATCTTCGCCATGTTGTCCGGTGGCGCGGTGGGCTTGTGCGTGTCGGTGCTGGGGCAATTCCTGCGGGATCGGCTGGCGGGATGAGACGCCCATGGCGGACTTCACCAAGCAACAAAGGGAATTGTTCCTGGAGGCTCTGCGTCGCTCCCCCAACGTCTCCGCGGCGGCCCGGGTCGCCGGCCTGTCCCGGCCCCGGGCCTACGAGCTGCGCAGCCGGGATCCGGAGTTCGCCCGGCTGTGGCAGGAGGCCCTGGACGAGGGTCTGGACCGGGTGGAAGAACAGCTCTTCCACCTGGCCACCGGCGAACAGGGATCGCGATCGGTTTCGGCGGCGGTATTCTGGCTCAAGGCCCACCGGCCCGCAATCTACAAGGATGCCGGCCGCGGCAGCGACGGCAGCGCCACCGGGGAGTCCCCCCTGCAACCCATCGTCACGGTGACCATCGAGGCCCCCGGTGAATCCTCCGAATCTTGAACTGACCCTCCATCCGCGTCAGGGAGAAGCCTTCCTGTCGCCGGCCACCGAGATCCTCTATGGCGGGGCGGCCGGCGGCGGGAAGTCCCATCTGATGCGGGTGGCGGCCATCGTCTGGGCCAGCGAGATCGCCGGCCTGCAGGTGTTCCTGTTCCGGCGCATGCTGCCGGATCTGGAGCAGAACCACATGGAAGGCCCCCGGGGTTTCCGCAACCTGCTGGCGCCCTGGGTCCTGGAGGGGTTGGTGACCCTGGTGGCCGGCGAAATCCGCTTCTGGAACGGCAGCCGCATCCACCTGTGCCACTGCAAGGAGGAACGGGATCGCTTCAAGTATCAGGGGCACGAGATCCATGTGCTGCTGATCGACGAGCTGACCCATTTCACCGAGGTCATCTATCGGTTCCTGCGCAGCCGTCTGCGGGCGGTGGGTCTGACGATTCCCCCCCGGCACCGGGGGCGTTTTCCCCGCATCCTCTGCGGGTCCAATCCCGGCAACGTGGGCCATCAGTGGGTCAAGCGCATGTTCGTGGACCACCTGCGCCCCCTGGAGCCGACCCCCATGCCCCCCGAGGAGGGCGGGCTGCTGCGCCTGTTCATCCCCGCCCTGCTGGAGGACAACCCCAGCCTGTTGCGGGACGATCCCGGCTACCGGGCCCGTCTGCGGGGGCTGGGGTCCGAGGCCCTGGTGCGGGCCATGGAGCAGGGCGACTGGAACGTGGTGGAGGGGGCCTTCTTCGATGTCTGGGATCCCCGTCGCCATGTCATCCACCCGTTTGCCATTCCCGCCGACTGGCTGCGGTTTCGCGCCTTCGACTGGGGATCGGCCCGGCCGTTCTCGGTGGGCTGGTGGGCGGTGTCCGATGGGTCGCCGCTGCCCGACGGCCGGCAGTACCCGGCCATGGCCCTGATCCGCTACCGGGAGTGGTACGGCGCCCGAGGGCCCAACCAGGGCCTGAAGATGACCGCCGAGGAGATCGCCGATGGCATCCTGGAGCGGGAAGGGGGGGAGGATATCCGCTACGGGGTGGCCGATCCGGCCATCTTCGCCACCGACGGCGGGCCGTCCCATGCCGAACGCATGGCCCGCAGAGGGGTCCTGTTCCGCCGTGCCGACAACCGGCGGGTGCCCAACCATGGCGCCATGGGCGGCTGGGATCAATTGCGGGCCCGGCTCAAGGGGGAGGAGGGCCGGCCCTTGATCTATAGTTTTTCCACCTGCCAGGACTCCATCCGCACCATCCCCGCCCTGCAACACGATCCCGAGCGGCCTGAGGATGTGGATACCAACGGCGAGGACCATGCCGCCGACGAATGGCGTTACGCCTGCATGTCCCGCCCCTGGCTGCCCCAGGGCGACGAGTCCCGCGCCAATCCCTCCAAGGGCGCCTCGCTCAATGATCTGTGGGATCAGGACAAGAATCGCAGTAATCGGGAACGCATCTGAAACAATTGTTCGGGAGACCTGCCATGCGCCGCTGTTATGTCTGGGACCGCCGGAAGCAAACCTTCGTGGATGCCGCAACCTATTGGGCCGACCGGCGATCCGGGGGAGCCGGACCGACCGTCATCTCCGACCTGGAACCCTACCGGAACATGGTGGACCGCCGCTGGATCGGCGGTCGGCGCCAGCACCGGGAGTTCCTGAAGACCCACGATCTCGTGGAGGTGGGCAACGCAGCCCAGCCCGTGCGACTTCCCGCCTTGGATTCCCCACGGGAGGCGCTGATTCAGGCGTTCCGCCAGCATGGGGGGTGAAGAGCCTGTAATGAAGATCCCGGCCTTCCGGCAGCATGGCCCAGGCCGTTGGCGCCCTGCCCCCGACCCACCGGGATCCCTTCGACCGCATGCTGGTTGCCCAGGCCCGCCTGGAAGGGATGATCCTGATAACCCATGACCAGATCATCCCGGATTATCCAGGGGTTCAGGTCCTCCGGGCCGGAATCTGAACGACGGCATCGTTTTCCCTTTAAAAATTTTCCGCCGTCCAGCCGAAAAAGCGCCGCAGGCCATCCTCCAGCCCCACCTGGGAGCGGTAGCCCAGTTGGATCTCGGCGTTGCGGATGTCCGGGCAGCGGCGGTTGGGTTCGTCGCCGGGGTAGGTGTTGGGATATTCGATGATCTTGTAGGGAATCTCCCGGTTCAGGTTCTTCTGCATGATCGCCACCAGATCCAGCACCGACACCTCCGGTCCCGGGGCGCCGATGTTGTAGGTGGCGCCGGGCACCCCCTTCAACAGGGTCAGGGTGAAGCCGGTCATGGCGTCGGTGATGTAGCAGAAGGTGCGGGTCTGATTGCCGGTGTTGTATACGCTCAGGGGTTTGCCTTCCTGGAGGCAGGCGGCAAAATTGGGCAGGATCCGGTAGTCGGTCTTCTGCATGCCTGGGCCATAGACGTTGAAGGGCCGGATGATGTTGGCGTGGACCCCATGGTAGTTGTGGAAGATGTAGCAGAGAGTCTCCCCCACCCGCTTGGATTCGTCGTAGCAGGCCCGGGGTCCCTGGCAGGCGACGTTGCCCCGATAGCTCTCCGGGGTGGGAACGTAGCGGGGATCGGGATCGCCGTAGATTTCGCTGGAGCTGAAGAACACCATCCGCGCCCGGTGGCGGTGGGCGGTCTCCAGCATGTTGCGGGTCCCCATCACCGAGACCTCCAGGGTCTCCAGGGGATAGGCCCGGTAGTAGAACGGCGAGGCGATGCCGGCGGCATGGATGATGTAGTCCACCCGGCCCTCTTCCTGGAAGGGCAGCATCACGTCATGCTGGATGAAACGGATATGGTCGTTTTCCACCGAGCGGAACCACGCGCGCCAGGGGTCGGCATCCGGGGTGGTGATGAGGTTGTCCAGCACCGTCAACCGGCAGGGTTCCTTGAGCCGGGTGGCGTTGAGATGGGCGAACAGGTTGATGAAATAGCGACCCAGGAAGCCGCCGCCGCCGGTCATCAGGATCGACTTGCCGGCCAGGAGATCGGCATCATGTCCCAGGCGGGTGGCGATTTCGGCGATATCCCCGGGCAGGCAGTAGTTCTTCATGGGTCAGACGATCTCCGGTTTGGGAATGGGAATGATGAACCGGCCCCCGGCTTCCTGGAAGCGCTGGTGCTTGGCCATGATGGGTTGGGCGAAGTTCCAGGCCAGGAGCAGCAGGCAGTCGGGTTTGCGTTCGTAGATGGCCGAAGACGGCAGGATGGGGATATGCCACCCCGGAGTGAAGAGGCCTTGTTTCAGGGGGCTGTCATCGACGATGAATTCCACCGACTCGGGGCCCAATCCGAAGTGGAACATCAGGGTGGTGGCCTTGGCCGGGGCGCCGAAGCCGGCGATCCGTTGTCCCCGGGACCGCAGGTCCGTGAGCAGCGCCTTCAATTCGTGGCCCAGCTGGTCGATGCGCCGGCCGAACTCGATCCAGGTGGCGGCCTGGTCCAGACCCGCCGCGCTCTCCAGCGCCAGTTGCCGGGCCACCGAGTCCGCCACGGGATGGGGTCCTCCCCGGGGTTGGGCGATGCAGCGGATGGACCCGCCATGGGTCGGCACCGGGTCGGCGGCGATCAGTTCCATCCCGCCCCGCTCCAGAAAGCCGAGCAGAGGCCGCACGGCGTGATAGGCCAAGTGTTCGTGGTAGATGGTATCGAACAGGGTCTGGCGGTGGACTTCCAGGAGATAGGACACCTCGAAGGCGAAGATCCCACCCGGAGCCAGCAGATGGCGCACGCCGTCCAGGATGCCCGCCAGGTCGTCGGCATGGGCGAAAACGTTGTTGGCGGTCACGATGACGGCCGGACCCCGTTCCCGCCGGAGTTCCCGGGCCAGATCCGGGGTGAAGAAGGTCGCCAGGGTTTCGATGCCGGCGGCGGTGGCCCGGCGGGCGATCTCCCGGGCCGGATCCACCCCCAGCACCGGATGGCCGGCTTCCTGGAAGCAGCGCAGCAGGGTGCCGTCGTTGGAACCGATATCCACCACCAGCCCGCCGGCGGGCGGACGATAGCGCTGCCCGAGGGTAGCGGCGTAATTCCGGAAATGTTCCACGAACACCGGACTGGTGCCCGAGACGTAGACATACTGTTCGAACAGTTCGCCGGGATCCACCACGTCCAGCAGTTGCAGGTGGGTGCAGTCCGCGCAGAAGAACAGGTCCAGCGGATATTTCGCCTGGGGCATGCCCACCCGCTCCGCCGGCACGCAGGCATTGGCCGGCGGGGTGGGGGTCAGGGAGAAGACCGGGACCAGCCGGGTGGAGCCGCACAGCCGGCAGTCGGAACGGCGGCGGATGCCCGCCGGCCGGGCCGGGGCGGTCATGGGGCGTCCGCCAGATGGATGCGTTCCACGTCGGCTTCGTAGACTTCCTGGGCCCGGGAGTTGCGTCCCAGGGTGAGGAACACCGTATCCTCACGGAACACCATGGCATGATCGACCATGGGCGGCGTGAAAAACAGCTGCCCCGGGCGGATGGTCACCACCTCGGGTTGGGAGCTGCTGCCGGTGGGCCGGTGATGATAGTCGATGACCCCGGAAAGAACGTAGCAGTAGTGCCAGTCGGTCTTGTGATAATGATTGGCCCGCACCGTGCCTTTCTTCGAGGAAATGAGGACGCAACTCTTCATGTCCACATCCACCAGGGGCTGAATCGCTCCCCGGGCGTCGGCGAAGGGGGCGGGTGGGGTGACGATCACCGTTTTGGGCCAACGGGCCCGTTCCTCCGCGGTGACCGGTTTGATGTCCTTGTCCATGCACGGCTCCTTTCCCAGAAATGACCCGCCCATTCTAGCCGCTAATCGTGTTGGGACGCCAGGTCCAACGGACGTTTGATGATTGGAATGTCTCTTGCATCCTGTTTTTGGAACCCGGTAGGCCCTGGAGGGGGCGGACAGACCTGCTGATGGAATCATGTTGCAGCCAAACATAAGAAAAACAAGTGGACAGTAAGAGACCGGATCCCTTGATCACCGCGATTGCCGACCCGATGGTGCCTGGCACCGTCAAAGGTTGGGCAAGGGGCCGACCTGGAGAAGGACGCATGCAACGGACTGGATCAACCGGGATGGGAAGACTCGGGGCGGGTGTCGTCTGGGTGACGACCCTGCTGCTGCTGGTCTCCTGTGCCGGATCCGGTCGGGAGGTGGGCAAGCGGCCGGATGCCCCCCATGAATTTCAGGATGTTCTGGAGTCGATGGGCGCATCCGATGGCAAGAAACCGGCAGGACAGGTCGCCGAAGCCGACCGTGATCGGCTGCCGGACGATGTGGCCGACGCTCTGTTGCCCCCCCTGCGCAGCACGACCCCGGAGACCACCGATACCAGGAAGCCGGCCTCGCGGCGTTCCGAGGATCATCGCATCGATCTGATCATGTCCGAGGGGGGGTCCACTCCGGCCCGGGATCTGTTTCTCAGCCTGGTGGAGGGGACCCGCTACACCATGATCGTCCATCCCGATCTCAACGTGGACATTTCCCTGCCATTGACCCTGGTGGATGTGACGGTCAAGGAGGCGGTGGACACCGTGTGTGAGATCTACGGATTCGATTGCAGCTTCCGGGAGGCCACCCGGGAGCAATCCTGGGGCAGTTTCCGCATCTTCCCGCGCCGCCTGTCCACCCGCACGTTCAAGGTGGACGTGCTGGCGGTGGAGCGCAAGGGCAAGTCGGACACCACCATCAGCTCTGGCAGCGTGTCCAGCACCACCACCAACACCACCAGCGCCGGCAGCGCCACCACTTCCAGCATTTCCGGCAGCAACATCACCACCACCAACGACAGCGATTTCTGGAACGAGCTGGAGAAGACCCTGCGGACCTTTCTGGGGCTGGCGGCGGCCGATGCCGCCACCGGGACCACGGCCCCGGCCGCCGCTCCGGCCGCCGGCGTCAGTCCCGCTCCGGCCACGACCGGGGCCACGGCGGACGCCTCGGCCATCACCAAGAACTACATGATCAACCGTCAGGCCGGTCTGGTGGTGGTGCGGGCCTATCCCGAGGAGCTGAGGGAGATCGAGAGTTTCCTGACCAAGATGACCCGGCGCAGTCGCCGGCAGGTGGTGCTGGAGGCCAAGATCATGGAAGTGCAGCTCAACGACGGTTTCGAGTTCGGCGTGGACTGGCTGGCCATCAGCCGGGGCATCGGCAAGTCCACCCCACTGGCCAGCGAGCCCAAGGTCGGCATCACCAATTCCAGCGGTGGCACGGCGTCGGCCTTCCAAGGCTTCATGACCCAGCCGACCATCGTCACCACCACCGCCACCTCGGGGACCACAACCACCACCAGTCAGACCACCGAGGATCTCTATTCGGTGGTCAGTGAACCCACCGGGCTCTTGTCCAGGGCGTCCAGCGATCTGCCCTTCACCCTGGCCTTGCGGGCCCATGATTTCAGTGCGTTCATCGACATGCTCCAGTCCCAGGGCAAGGTGTCGGTGCTGTCCAATCCCCGGGTGAGTACGGTGAACAACCAGAAGGCGGTGATCAAGGTGGGCGAGGACGAATTCTTCCTCACCAACCTGGAATCCAACGTGGATGCCGAAACCGGCATCACCCTGACGCCCACGTTCCGCAATTTTTTCTCGGGGGTGGCTCTGGATGTGGTGCCGCAGATCGGCGAGGACGGGGTGATCACCCTGCACATCCATCCCCTGATCACCACCGTGACCGAAAAGAGCCGCACCGTGGAGTTCAGCGGCACCCGCAATACCTATCCGTTGGCCTACAGCACCTCCCGGGAGCTGGACACCATGATCCGGGTGCGCAACGGCGAGATGGTGGTGCTGGGCGGCTTGATGAAGAAGAACGAAACCGAAACCGTCGGCAAGGTGCCCCTGCTGGGGGATCTGCCCTGGCTGGGGCAGTTCTTCAGCCATACGGAAAAGGCCATCACCCGCAGCGAACTGGTGATCCTGCTGCGGCCCCTGGTGGTGGAAACACCCGACGACTGGTCCAAGGAACTGGACCGCACCGCCCAACGCATCCGCAAAATGGAACCGAGTCCCAAACTCTGGTGGACCGATAACTTTGGAGGAGGGAAGTCTCCCTCCACCCTCCACCGATGAAAGTCGCGACGCGACCTTCATCGGTAACTCTGGGGGATGGGGGAAGTCTCCCTCCACCCTCCACCGATGAAAGTCGCGACGCGATTTTCATGGCAATAAGGAGAATCCGACATGAAATACCTGCGACATTTCGGTCTGCGCGAAAATCCGTTCGCCGTGACCCCGGACCCGGCCTTTTTGTTCCGCCATGAGCGCTTCCAGGAAACCGCCGACCGGGTGGTGGCGGCCTTGACCCGGGGGGAGGGGATCGTCACGGTCACCGGTCCCGCCGGCACCGGCAAGACCCTGCTCTGCCGCTATCTGCTGGGTCGGCTGGAACAACGGTTCAAGGTGGCCTATCTCCTCAATCCCATGCTCTCGGTGCCGGAACTCAACCGCACCATTGCCGATGAGTTGGGGGTGCCGCCCGGCACCGGCCATGGCAGCCTGCTGCACCGCATGGTCAACCACCTGCTGGGCCGGGAGGCCGAGGGACGCAAGGCGGTGATCCTGGTGGATGATGCCCAGTCCCTGCCCGACAAGACCCTGGAGGCCTTGCGGCTGATGACCAACCTGGAAACCGACAAGGACAAGATCGTGCAACTGGTGTTGGTGGGACAGCCCGAGTTGGCCCCCCGCCTGGCGGCCAGTCCATCCATGGAGCAGCGCATCACGACCTCCCTGGGGGTCACCAGTCTGGAACGCAGGGAACTGGGAACCTATGTGGAACATCGGCTCAAGGTGGCCGGCAACCGTCGGGGGGCGCTGTTGACCCGCTGGGCGTTGCGGGCCCTCTTCAAGGCCAGTGGCGGCACCCCCCGCCTGGTCAACCTTTTGACCCAGAAGGCCCTGGAAGCCGCGGCGGAAGGCCGGGTGAGCCGGATCGGCTGGCGCCATGTCCGGGCCGCCGTGAAGGAGATGGCCCAGAAGCATCCCACCGGGCGGAGCATGGCCGAAAGTTGGCTGCGATCGCCGCGTTCGGAGAAGAAGGGCGCGGGGGCCAGGGAGACCTCGGCCGGGGGGCCGGCTGCGCAGTGACGACCCTGTGACGGCTGTCGGATGATGGGGGAGTGGCGTTCGTTGGTTGGGACAGGAAGTGATTCAATACGAGCCAGGGAGTGCGGGACGTGAGTCTGATTCATCGACTTCTGAAGGATCTGGAAGGTGCCCGGGTGGCCAATCGGGATGGCATGCCGCTGGTGGGGTCCATGGCCTCGGCCGGGGGCGGCCCGGTATTGGCCCCGATGATCCACCATCCGGAACGGCATCGGCGTGCCCTGTGGTGGGTCACCGGAGCCATGTTGGCGGCCATGACCGGCACCGCCGTCTGGCAGATGGGACGGGACGATCCCATCCATGATGCGCCCCTGCCCCAGCCGACGCGCCACGATCCTGTTCAGTCCTTGCGGACCGGGGAGGAGCCGGCGGTCGAGGCGTTGCCCGATTCCGCCCTGCCCGCGGACCATGATCTGCCGGCGGCCCGGCTGAGCGAGGTCAATGGGGCTCCTCCGCCAGTGGCGGAGTCCGGCCGGGAGAGCGCCGGCCGGATCGAGGCGGTGAGCTATGCCGTGCTGACCGGAACGTTCCCCGACGCCCGGCAGGCGGAACTGTTCCGCACCGCCCTGGCCCTGAGCTTCGAGGATGTCCGGGTGATCACCCCCCGGGACCGGGATGGCCGGGTCGTCCATCAGGTTCTCCAGGGGCGTTTCACCGATCCCATGGCGGCCCGGGAGGCCGCAACCAGCCTCGCCGGCCGGGGTCTGGAGACCGTACAGGTGATTCCGCTGCAGTCGGAGGTGACCCTGGTGGAGATGGACGGCTCCCGACCTGGTCCGGATCCTCTTTTGCTGCCGCCGGCCATCGCAGTTGCCGCCGGACCGGGGCTGACCGCCCCCGGCGGGAATGACGTCCTGGCGGCGGTGGGGGGCGAGGAGGCCCAGGCGGGATATTTCGTCTATGTGGTGCAGGTGGCCTCCTTCCGCGAGGCCGACCGCGCGGCGGCGGTGGCCGAAAAATACCGGGAAAAGGGCTACAATCCCTTTATCCTCAAGCTGCGGGGCATGGAAAACCATCTCTGGCACAGCGTCTGTTTCGGTCTGTTCACCCAGATGGAGAGCGCCAAGGGCGCGGTGATGAAGTTCAAGGACAAGGAGGGCATGGAGGCCTTCGTCTTGCCGGTGGAGTCCGGGTCGTTCTTCAAGTTTCTGGCCCGCAAGGATGAGGACCGGATGCCCACCCTGCAACCGGAAACGCCGCCCGCCCCGGTGGCGGCGTCCGAGCCCGTGACTCCCCCGGTGACGGCCCCGCCGGCGGAGTCGGTGGGCATCGACAAGGCCGGGTCGGCACAAGACGACGGGAAAACCGTGCCGGAGAGCGCGAAGAAGACGTTGGCGGCCCCGGCGCCCAGGGAGCCGGTGAAGCCGGTGGCGATCCTGCGGGTGGAGCCGGCGCGCAGCGCCGGAAGCGGCAATTTCGCCATCCAGGTGGGGGCCTATCTGGAAAAGGAAGGCGCCAACCTGAAGGTGGAGGAATTGCGAGACCGGGGCCATGAGGCCTATATCCTGCTGTTGCCCAATCGCAAGGATCCGGAGCGCAGTTGGCATACGGTGCGCGTCGGTCGTTTCCAGACCCTGGAAGAAGCCGACGCGGCCCTGGCCAGCCTGCGCTCCCGGGATGGACTGGACGGCTATGTGGCCCGCATCAATTCCCTGGGCGCGCCCCAGCGTCCCCGGCACGACGCTGATCCCGCGCAACCGGCCGCCCCCCTGGAGCAGCCGGTTGCGCCGCGGTCGCCGGCCCCGGCCGCGCTGGCTCCGGTCCTGGCCGAGGCCACACCGTCCCTGCCACCCCCGGCCGCAACCCGTGCCGAACCGGCTGCGGTCGGCCCGTCGTCACTGGATTTCATGGCGGAGCCGGAACACCCTGCGTCTGCCAGCAAGCCCGCCCCTCGAACCACCGACGACACCCTGCCCCGGCGCGATCCCAAGCCCCTGGATGTGACCGGAGCCACCCTGCCGGTCCCGCCGGCGGCGAACTCCGGGGAGATGCCCTTCATCCATCGTCCCCAACCCTTGAAGGACAGCCTGGTCAAGGGGGAGGGCGAGCTGAGCGGTGCCCAGATCCAGTCCCGCAAGTTCCTGAGCGAGGCCCTGCGGACCAAGGATGGCGGGGAGACGGAGCGGGCGGTCGGCTTCGCCGAGCAGGCCCTGGCGCTGGATCCCAAGAACCACCGGGCCCGGGAACTGCTGGCCCGGCTGCATGCCGATGCCGGTCGCGGGGATGTGGCCTACAGGATCCTTTCCGAAGGGGTGGCCCTGGAATACGATGCCGGCGTGGTGAAACTCTTTTCCCGCCTGCTGATCCAGGACGGCAAGGTGGAATCGGCCCTGGGGGTGCTGGAGAAGGCCAATCAGCAGGAAGGGGCCGAGGATCTGGAGTTGCAGGCCCTGCTGGCGGCGCTCTACCAGCGCAACAAGGATCATTGGAAGGCCATCGACATCTACGAAAAACTGCTGGCCAAGCGGTCCGACAACGCCATCTGGTGGATGGGATTGGGCATCTCCCTGGAAGGGGTGGAAGAAAACGGCGCCTCTCTGCAGGCTTATCAGAATGCCCTGGAGACCGGCCAATTGAAGCTGAAACTCAAGAAGTTCGTCGAGGAGCGGATCAAGGCCCTGTCCAACTGACCCCGGCCCATCCGACGGATGGAGAATGCAACCACAGCTCAAACCGCCCAAGCCTCGTCTGGGGGACCTGCTGGTCCGGGAGGGCCTGATCACCCAGGCTCAACTGGAGGAGGCCCTGGTCTATCAGGCCCAACACGACCGCAAGCTGGGGGAGGCCCTCAAGGAGCTGAAGATCCTGCCCGAGGAGCGGTTGCAGCGCTTTCTGGCCAGCCAGCGGCAGAAGGTGCGCATCGGGGACGTGCTGGTCAAGTCCGGGCTGATCACTCCGGACCAGCTCGCCCAGGCCGCCGCCGAACAAAAGAAGAGCGGCCACAAACTGGGCGAGGCCCTGATCTACCTGGGGTTCATCACCCGGAAGAAATTCCTGGGCGCCCTGAGCGGCATGCTGGGGGTGCCCTTCGTGGACCTGGAAACCTATCCGCTGCAGGAGGGCATTCCCAAACGGCTGCCGGAAAAGGTGGCCCGGCGCTGCCAGGCCCTGCCCCTGGTCAACTCCCGGGAGGGACTGCTGGTGGGCATGGCCGATCCCACCGACATCTTCGCCTTCGACGAGGTGGCCAAGACCCTGAAGCTGCCCTTCCGGGTGGTCCTGGTGGCCGATGACCTCCTGAAGAAACTCCTGGATCAGATCCATGCCCCGCCGGTGGTGCCCAAGCCGCCCGCGCCCGGATTGGACCCCGTGGTGGTGGTGCAGGTGCCGGCGGCGGGCGTCGCCAAGGGCAAACCCCTGGATCCTCCTCCGCGGGTGGTGCCGGCCCGGGAACTGGCCCGGACCATGCCCCAGGCCCTGCCGGCCAGTGCCCCCGAGCCCAGCCGGGCCAAGGCGGCCCCCCCTGGGGCTGCTGGTCCGGTGGCCGCCCCTCCGCGCAAAAAGAAGCGCCTGGGGGACATGCTGGTGGAGGGGGGCAAGATCACCCTGGACCAGCTCAAGACCGCCCTGTCCTATCAGAAGGAGAAGGATGTCAAGCTGGGCGAGGCCCTGGAGGCCCTGGGGTACATCACCGACCGGGAGATCCAGCGCTTTCTGACCGAGCAGCGCCGCAAGGTGCGCATCGGCGACGCCCTGGTGGAGGCGGGGGTCATCAGCCAGGAGCAGTTGATGAAGGCCCTGGCCGAGCAGAAGAAGACCGGCAAGAAGCTGGGGCAGACCCTGGCCTATCTGGGCATTCTCAGCGAACAGGAATTCCTGGGGCGACTGGCGGAGCAGTTGGATCTGCCGTTCGTGGATCTGCGCAACGTCCAGTTCCAGCCGGATGTCATCAACCGCATTCCCGAATCCTACGCCCGCCGCTTCCGGGCGCTGGCCATTGCCGACAGCAGCGAGGGACTGCTGGTGGGGATGGCCGAACCCAACGACATCTTCGTCTTCGACGAGCTGACCCGGCTGCTCAAGGCCCCGCCGCGCATGGCCCTGGTGAGCGAGGCCGACCTGCTGCGCACCCTGGACCGGGTCTACCGCCGCACCCAGGAAATCCGGGAGCATGCCGAGGCCCTGGGGGAGGAGCTGGAGCAGTCCGCCGCCTTCAGTCTGGACCAGATCGTCCAGTCGGAGATGGCGGTGGACGCCCCGGTGGTGAAGATCCTCCAGTCGCTGTTCGAGGATGCCATCCAGGTCAACGCCTCCGACATCCACATCGAGCCCGACGAGGACGTGCTGCGCATCCGCCAGCGCATCGACGGGGTCCTCCACGAGCAGGTGGTGAAGGAGAAGCAGATCGCTCCCGCCCTGGTGAGCAAGCTCAAGCTGATGGCCGGTCTGGAGATCGCCGAAAAGCGCCTGCCCCAGGATGGTCGCTTCAACATGAGCGTCAAGGGACGCAGCGTGGACGTGCGGCTGTCCACCCTGCCCATCCAGGACGGCGAATCGGTGGTGATGCGGCTGCTGGACCAGTCCAGCGGCAATCTCAACCTGGACATGGTGGGTATGGATCCCAGGCTGCTGAAGCGGTTCCGGTACATGATCCACCGGCCCCACGGCCTGGTGCTGGTGACCGGCCCCACCGGCAGCGGCAAGACCACCACCCTCTACGGCGCCCTGAACGCCCTCAACGACCCGGGCCGCAAGATCATCACCGTCGAGGATCCGGTGGAGTATCGTCTGCCCCGGGTCAACCAGGTGCAGATCCACGCCAAGATCGGCTTGACCTTCGCCAGCGTGCTGCGCACCGTGCTGCGGCAGGATCCGGACGTGGTGCTGGTGGGCGAAATGCGCGACCAGGAAACCTCGGAAATCGCCGTCCGCGCCGCCCTCACCGGCCACATGGTGCTGTCCACCCTCCACACCAACGATGCGGTTTCCACCGCCATCCGCCTGGTGGACATGGGGGTGGAGAGCTTCGCCGTGGCCTCGGCCCTGCGCTGCATCCTGGCCCAGCGGCTGGTGCGGCGGGTCTGCACCGACTGCCGTGCGCCCCACCAGCTGGACGAGCAGGAGGCCATCCTGGTGCGGGGCATGATCGGTGATCGGGCGGACCGCATTCAATTGGTGAAGGGTCGGGGCTGCCCCAACTGCAACAATACCGGCAACCGGGGGCGCATCGCGGTGATCGAGATGCTGGAGGTCAAGGGCGATCTGGCCACCCTGTTGAGCCGCAACGACACCGCCGGCTTCATGGAGGCCGCCCAGCGCCAGAAGGGCTTCGTGCCCCTGCACCTGGCCGCCATGGAATACGCCATCGACGGCATCATCAGCCTGGAGGAGGTCTTGCGGCTGACCACCGAAATGGATGAAGAAAAGGAGGACGAGGAGGGGAAGGACGATGTGCTGGAAAAAGGCCCCCTGCCGGCACCGGGACCGGGGGCCGCCGCCCTGGCGGCGAGTTCCTGACCGGCGTTCCGTCCTCCCTCCTACCCCCTGCCCAGTGAACGTTCGCTCCCATGCCCAATTTCCGCTATACAGGACGCGGTGCCGATGGCAAACCCATCAAGGGCACCATCGTGGCCTCCAATGCCGACACCCTGGTGGATCAGTTGATCAACCGGGGCATCGAACCGTTGGAAATCCAGGAGATCAAGGAGAGCGGCGGCGGGCAACTCACCATCGCCCTGTTCGAGGAATGGCCCACCACCGATGACCTGATCCTGTTCGCCCGCCAGATGTACACCCTGAGCAAGTCCGGGGTGTCCCTGGTGCGTTCCTTCCAGGGACTGGCCGAATCCACCCACAATCGCAAGCTGGTGGAGGCCATGCGGGAGATCGTGGACGACCTCCAGGCCGGGCGGGATCTCTCCGCGGCCATGGCCGAACATCCGAAGATCTTCGACCAGCTGTTCCTGCGCATGATCCGCATCGGCGAGGAAACCGGTCGCATGGACGATTCCTTCCTCCAGCTGTTCCAGTACATGGAAATCGAGAAGGAAACCCGCAAGCGCATCAAGAGCGCCCTGCGCTATCCCATCTTCGTCCTCATCGCCATCGCCGGGGCCATGTTCGTGGTGACCTACTGGGTCATTCCCAGTTTCAGCAAGATCTTCGAGCAGTTCCATTCGGAGCTGCCCATCTTCACCCGCATCCTGCTGGGCGCCAGCGGGTTCACCCAGAAGTACGCCCTGTTCATCCTGGTGGGCATGGTGGCCCTGATCTACGGGATCAAATACTGGATCGGCACCCCCCAGGGCAAATTGTGGTGGGACGAAAAAAAGCTGAAAATGCCCCTGGTGGGCACCATCATCAACCGGGCCACCCTGTCCCGCTATTCCCGGGCCTTCGCCATGGGGTCCCGCTCCGGACTGCCGGTCATCCAGATCCTGGTGGCGGTGGCGGAGGCGGTGGACAACGATTATGTTGCCCATAAGATCAAAGAGATGCGCAACGGTATCGAGCGGGGGGAGAGCATGGTCCAGGCCGCCTACGTCAGCCGGATGTTCACACCCCTGGTCCTGCAGATGATGGCCGTGGGCGAGGAAACCGGCTCCATGGATCAGATGATGCAGGAGGTGGCGGAGTTCTACGAGCGGGAGGTGGCCTACGACGTGGAAAACCTCACCGCCGCCATCGAACCGATTCTGCTGCTGGTGATCGGCGCCATGGTCCTGGTGCTGGCCCTGGGCATCTTCCTGCCCATGTGGGAGTTGGGTGGTGCCGCCATGAAGAAATAGGCATTGGGGATTCCAATGGAACATTGGGGCGCGGGGGGCGTCATGCTGCTGGCCGGGGGCTGTGTGGCCGGCTTGGTCACTGGCTTTTGGCTGTTCATCGATCCCGCCGCCAACGGCCTCATGGGCCGTTCCCTGCGGGAGGTGTTCCATTTCCTGCTGCATCCCATCCGCATGGAGCGGATCTTCTACCGCCACCACCGCGGGTTCGGCCTGCTGATCATCCTCGCCTCCCTGACGGTCCTGAGCGTCCTGCGCCGCTATCTGGGCCAGCATCTGGAAGTGCGGCCCCAGTACGGCCCCGGCGCCCCGCTGCACAGTTGGCTGTGGGAAAGCCTGGTGTTCATCGTGT
Source organism: Magnetococcales bacterium DC0425bin3 (assembly GCA_002753665.1). Classification (GTDB taxonomy): domain Bacteria; phylum Pseudomonadota; class Magnetococcia; order Magnetococcales; family DC0425bin3; genus DC0425bin3. Next base: position 1,941 of record PEAP01000045.1, on the reverse strand, counting down.
CGTTCAGTTCCCTGTTCGCCCTGCTGACCGGGTTGGTGATCCTCGTCCGCCCCAGCCTGCTGAAACATTTCGAAACCTTGGCCAACCGCCCGGTCTCCGGCGCGGATCTGCACCGCTTGTGGTCCCGGGCCCGGTCCTTCTGGATGGGATTCTTCTACCACCACCCCCGCCTGGTGGGCCTGATCCTCATGGCCGGGGCCGGCTTCGCCCTGCTGCACCTGATGCCCCACTGGTGACCGGCGCAAACGGTGCAATAACCGATTTCTGTCCGAAAATTCTGTGCATTTTCAAATTGTTGGCAAAATAACGCGTCCGAACAAAATTTTAGTTAAGTCCGGAGATGGCATGAGGTAGGATTGTGGTCCTGGGGGCGGCCAGACCGAGGCCACAGGAACGTCTTTGGTAAATTATAAACAATTGTCATCGATCAGGGAGGCAATACCGTGGCAACGCAAGAGGAAGAGGCCACCACTCCGGCGGCCCAATGGAGTCTGTGGAAGGGGCGTTTGGACCGGGCCCGGAGGGAATCGGAGGCCTGGATCCGGCGTGGCGAGCGGATCGTGGAGCGCTATCGGGACGACCGGGCCCAATGGGACGATTCCCGGCGGCTCAACATCCTCTGGTCCAACATCCAGACCCTGCTGCCGGCCATGTATGCCCGGGCGCCCAAGCCCCGGGTGCGGCGTCGGTTCAAGGATGCCGATCCGGTGGCCCGCCTGGCGGCGGAGCTGCTGGAACGGGCGGTGGCCACCGTGCTGGACGAGGGGGATTTTCACCAGGTGATGGGGCAGGTGGTGCTGGATCTGCTGCTGGTGGGACGGGGCAGCGCCTGGCTGCACTATGTGCCGCACTGGGGGCCGGAGCTGTCCCTGGGGGAGGAACCGGGGCTGGCCCTGGTGACCCGGGAGGAGATCCGCTGCGAATACGTGCCCTGGCAGGATTTTCTCCATGGCCCCGGCACCGGCTGGCGGGCGGTGGCCTGGGTGGCCCGGCGGGTGCGGGTGTCCCGGTCGCGGCTTATCCGGCGCTTCGGGGCGGAGCTGGCCAGCCGGGTGCGGCTGGATTTCCAGCCCCTGGGTGGCGCGGGGGAGACCGGCGCGGAGCAGGGCAAGGCCACCCTGTGGGAGATCTGGGATCGGGAAAGCCGCCAAGTGTTGTGGCTGGCCGAGGGTTTCGGGGAGGCGCCCCTGGAGGTGCGGGACGATCCCCTGGGCCTGAAGGATTTCTTTCCCTGTCCCCGGCCCATGCTGGCCACCACCACCAACGATTCCCTGCTGCCGGTGCCGGATTTCACCCAGTACCAGGATCAGGCGGCGGAGCTGGATGTGCTGACCGACCGCATCCGCCTGCTGGCCCGGGCCCTCAAGGTGGTGGGGGTGTACGACGCATCCATGCGCGAGTCCCTGGAATCGGTGGTCAACGGCGACGAGAACCGTTTGATCCCGGTGGACCAGTGGGCGGTGTTCGCCCAGGGGGGTGGGGTGCGGGGGCATTTGGAGTTCATGCCGGTGGCCGAGGTGGCCTCCACCCTGGCCAAGCTGATCCAGGTGCGGGATCGGGCCAAGCAGGATCTCTACGAGGTCACCGGCCTGGCCGACGTGATCCGCGGAGCCACCCGGGCCAGCGAGACCGCCACCGCCCAGTCCATCAAGAACCGCTGGGGCACCCTGCGGCTGCGGCGGCGGCAGGACATGGTGCAGGACTTTGCCCGCGACCTGGTGGCCCTGGCCGCCGAGGTGATGGCCGAGCAGTTCGAGCCCGCCACCCTGCTGGCCGCCGCCGGCTGGGGCGGGCGCCCCATGCAGGACCATCCCCATTTGCCCGCCGCCCTGGAACTGCTGCGGGACCAGGGCGCCCGGGAGTTTCGCATCGATGTGGAAACCGACTCCACCCTGATGCCCGACGAGGAGGAAGAACGCCAGAACCGTCAGGGAGGCGAGG
>PEAP01000206.1 GCA_002753665.1 Magnetococcales bacterium DC0425bin3 | reverse complement strand
CGAAAAATTGAGGGCGTATTTTTTTTCTTGTGTACGGGCTGCCTTTTGGGGAGATTCTGTCTTCCGGGAGGCTGCTCCAGCTTATGGAGCAAACGAAGGGTGAGTTTCGGGACCGGATCTACTCTCCCGCGGTTACCCTAGGTCGAGTTCTGGTCTCCACCTTCCTTGACCCCCGTCAAACATCCCGGGAGGAACTGGGAGAGCTGTACAAGATGCGTTGGAGCGTGGAGATTAATTTGAAATTCATTAAGAAGATCATGAAGATGGACATATTGAGAGGGCACAGTCCTGAAATGATCCGCAAGGAGATCGGCGTTCACCTGTTGGCCTACAACCTGATTCGGGCCACCATGGCGCAAGCGGCTGGACGGGCAGGAATCGCTCCCAACGCCATCAGCTTCAAAGGGGCGCTCCAACTTCTGCGCGTGTTTGGAGAAAAGCTTGTCCAGGTCAGTGGAGAGGTCAAGCGTCGGCTGACGGATGGTCTGCTGCGTGATATTGCCTACCATCGGATCGGCCATCGGCCAGGGCGGGTTGAACCCAGGGCGGTCAAACGGCGACCAAAACCCTACCCCAGGCTGACCAAGCCTCGGAACGAAGCACGATCCATTTTGAAATCACAATGTTTTTCGACTATCTAAGCGCCATTGGGGTGAAAGCCGACGATGAAAGTCGCTCCGCGATTTTCACGGTAATCGTTTGGTTGGAATGGCCCGAGATGCTAGAATGGCTGGCAAGGGATCACCTGAATGAGGAGGATATGCGCATGTCCCATTCCGTGACGTTCGAGGATGTCTGGAGGATGTTCCAGGAGACGGATCGCAAGTTCCAGGAAACCGACCGCAAGATGCAGGAAACAGATCGCAAGATGCAGGAAACCGATCGTATGATCCAGGAAAACGCCGCCCAGATGCGGGAAACCGACCGCAAGTTCCAGGAAACCGACCGCAAGTTCCAGGAAACCGACCGCAAGTTCCAGGAAACCGACCGCAAGTTCCAGGAAACCGACCGCAAGTTCCAGGAAACCGACCGCATGATCCAGGAAAACGCCGTCCAGATGCGGGAAACGGAACGCCTGGTCAAGGCGGTCTCCAAACAGATCGGCGCCCTGGGCAGCCGCTGGGGGGAGTTCGTCGAATCCATGGTGGCGCCGGCCTGTCGCACTTTGTTCCAGGAACGGGGCATCCCGGTCCATGCGGTCAGCCAGCGGGTGAAAGCCGAACGCCATGGCCGCTCCATGGAAATCGATCTGGTGGTCACCAACGACAGCGCCGCCGTGCTGGTGGAAGTGAAGAGCCGCCTGACCGTGGACGACATACACGACCATGTCCACCGCCTGCAGCAATACAAGGAATTCTTCCCCAGTCAGGCCAACTACCGGATCATGGGCGCGGTGACCGGCATGGCGAGCGATTCGGGGGTCGAGCCGTTCGCGGTCAGTCAGGGCCTGTTCGTCATCGTCCAGGCCGGCGACACCCTGCAACTGGCCAACCCGGCAGATTTTCGGCCGCAGATCTGGTAAAAGGGTCCCGCGGTCGTGGAGCGTCCCCTGGATTCCCGTCCCAAACCGATCCATTATCTGGAATGGCTGCTGCTGCGAGCCGTCCTGGCCCGGGTGGCCCGGGGCAGCCTGGGCGATGCCGCGGGTTTTGCGGTGGGACTGGGCCGGCTGGCCCGCCGGGCGCTGCGCCGGGAATGGGCCTGGGCCCGCACCAACCTGCGCCTAGTCTACGGTCCCCAGCCCCCCCAGGCCGCCATCGATCGCCTGGCGGCCCGGGCGTTCGAAAATCATTTTTTGAGCTATATCGAAGGCCTGCGGGTGCGGGACGTCACCTTCGGCGGGGACACCCTGTCCGGGCTGGCCGCCCTGCACCGCTCCGAACGCCGTCTGATCATGACCTCCATCCATCTGGGCTCCTGGGAGCCGGGCCTGCTGCGCATGGGCCAGGCCGGGCTGCCCCTGGCGGTGGTCTACCGCCATGCCAACAATCCCCTGAGCGAACGGCTGTTCCAGGCCGCCCGGGCCCAATACGGGGTCACCCTGATCCGCCGGGGCGATCAGCGGGCCATCCTGGCCGCCCTGAAGGCGGGGGACGCCTTGTCGCTGATGGTGGACATCAACACCCGCCAGGGCGGCATCGTGGCGCCGTTTCTGGGCCTGCCCGCCCTGTGCCCGGCCGGCCCGGCCCGGCTGGCGGCGCGCTATCAATGCCCGGTGGTGCCGGCGGTGGGCATCCGGGAAGCCCCCGGGCGGGTGAGCATGGCGGTGGGCGAACCCCTGGCCCCCCCGCCGGCCCGGGCCGATGCCGAGGAGCTGGCCGCCTTCACCGGCCGCATCAACCGGGCCTTCGAACCCTGGATCCTGGCCCATCCGGAGCAGTACAACTGGCTCCATGCCCGCTGGCGCAGCCGGCCTGACGGCCGCCTGCTGCGGCCCGATGCTCCCCTGCCGCCCCTGTGGGCCCAGCGCGACGCTCCCCACCCGCCGTTCCCGACCCGCTGGCTGGAATCCGATTCATGAGCGAGGACGTGCTGCTGGTCAAGACCAGCTCCATGGGCGACGTGCTGCACATGCTGCCGGCGGTAAGCGATCTGCGGCGCCTGCGGCCCGAGCTGCGGCTGTGGTGGCTGGTGGAGGAAAACCTGGCCATGATCCCGTCCTGGCATCCCGGGGTGGCGCGGGTGCTGCCGGTGGCCCTGCGGCGCTGGCGCGGCCAGCCCTGGCAGGCCTGGCGCAGCGGCGAGGTCGGCCGGTTTCTGACCGGGCTGCGGGCCACCCGCTTCCGGCAGATCATCGACGCCCAGGGGCTGCTGAAGAGCGCCCTGCTGGCCGGCCTGGCCCGGGGACCGGTCACCGGCCCGGCCGCCGACTGGGCGCGGGAACGCTGGGCGTTGCCCTGCTACCGGCAGCGGGTGGAGGTCCAAGCCGGCTGGCATGTGGTGACCCGGCTGCGCCATCTGCTGGCCCAGGGAGTGGGATACGCCTGTCCCCAGACCCCGGCCGATTTCGGCCTGGACGCCGCCCGTCTGCCGGCGCTGGCCCCGGGGATCCCGGAACCGTTCGTGGTGTTGCTCCACGGCACCGCCTGGCCCAGCAAGGTCTGGCCGGAAGACTATTGGGGCGCCCTGGGCCGGCTGATCGGCCGGGGCTGGTCGGGGGCGATGCTGCTGCCCTGGGGCTCCGGGGCCGAGCAGGCGCGGGCGCAACACCTGGCGGCGGCCATCGGTCCCGCCGCCCGGGTGCTGCCGCGGCTGGGCCTGGCCGAGCTGGCCG
>PEAP01000044.1 GCA_002753665.1 Magnetococcales bacterium DC0425bin3 | reverse complement strand
TGGCAAACCATGGCGGGCATAAGGCCCCCCCCCCCTCCCTCCTCCCGAAATATTCCCCCGCCGTCGCCAAAGCTGCGTGAGCGGTTTTCAGCTTTATGGTGAACGGTTTTCATTCTCATCCACACGAGATTGTTCCCATGACCTTACCTCATTCCACAGACCCGAAATGCGTGCTGATCTCCTTGAGGTCCGGTTTTTTCACCCACTCCCTCAATGCCATCGCCGCCCATCTGGAATCCAGGGGTTACCATGTCGATGTCATCAGGGTCACCGAGCGCAACCGGTCCGAGGACGAGCTGAATCTGTTGAGTGATTTCTGTCGTGGCAGCCTGGCGGTGGGCCTGTCCATCCTGACCACCCATCAGGTCCCCCCTGGCCCGGGCCATCGCCCGGCACTTGAAGACCCTGGAAATTCCCATCATCATGGGAGGGGTTCCCGCCACCCTGGATCCGGGCTATTTCCTGGAGATCGGCGATTACGTCTGTGTGGGCGAGGGTGAACAGTTCATGGAGACGTTTCTGTCCCGGCTCCGCCATGGGGCCCCGGTGGCAGAGGTCCCCGGACTGGCTTACAAAAAGGATGGCCAACTCGTCCAGAACCCACCCTATCCCCTGGTGGACCTCAACGAGATCGCCCTGCCCCTGATACGGAAGGAGCGGTTTTTCGTCGTTGAAAATGGGCGGATCACCTCGCTTGCCCAGGATATCGGGCCCCTGAAGAAGGCCAAGGATGGGGGGGACTATGAGATCTTTCCGGCCCGGGGATGTCTCTTCAAGTGTACCTTCTGCTCCGACAATCGACTCTCGGCGCTGTTTTCCGGATGGCGCAGCATCCGCTCCCTGAGCCCGGAAAACATGGTCCGGGAGATCGAACTGGCCCGGCGGGACGTGTTTGAAAATTTCGGATCAGTCCTGATCGACGAGGATGATTTCTTTGCCCGGGATGCCGGGGAGATCGCAAGGCTGCTCGCCCTCTACCGGGAAAGGATCGGACTGCCGATCCGCTCCATCAATGCCAATATCATCAGCATCACCCGAGAGAAACTGGATGTGGTCCTCAAGAGCGGGCTTCTCATCCAGATGATCAAGATCGGCCTGCAGAGCGGCAGCGCCCGGGTCAACAAGTTCATCTACAAAAGGCCCTTTCGGGCCGAAAGTTTTTTCGAGTTCCTGCCCGTCATCTGCGGCCATGGCATCAGTGTGTTGCTGGATGTCATCTCCGAAAACCCCTATGAGTCCCTGCAGGACAGAATGGACTCCTTCAGGTTCCTGGCGACCCTGTCCAGAAGGATGGCCAAGGTGCCCGATGCCGGCCGGTTGCTGATCTATCATGACCATAAACTGATGTTCTACCCGGGGACCGAGCTTTACGAGAGGGCCTTGCGGGACGGTCACATCCAGCAGGACTATGTGGAAAAGGTCCTGCTGACGCGGACCACCAATCGGGGGCTGACCGTCGATCTGGAGAAACTGTTCTATGTCCTGTTCCGGAACTCTCTGAACAATCAGGTCTATGTCAGGCTGATGGAGCTGTTGCTGGCGAGCCGGTTCGTGATGGCGTTGTTGGACAGGATTCTGGGATCGCGCCCCGTGAATGAGTCCCCTGTAAAAAGTCTATAAAATTTGTATATCATGACATAGAAAACACTGCAAGTATGAAATAAAACGATATTTCGCAGGGGTCGCCATATTTCGCCTGATGGACAAGCAACTCAGCCTGGACGAAACCATTTCTGGATGCCAAAGGTCTGTGTGGATCGCCTGAAGGGCACTTGGCCCCACATTTTTTGTACCCAGGTGCTGCCGATGATTCCCGAGCGTGAATTTGCCTCAGAACGTGTCCATGTGGAGCCGGCGCACAAGAGCGACCCGGAACGTGTCAATGAAAATGAAACACTCGCTGATGATACGGGCCGCAAACCGTCTGGGTTTCTGAAGAAACGGCGCCTTTTTCAGACCGGGATCAATCGGTTGCACCGATTGATCCCGGCGGCCCATCCATGCACCGCAGAGCCTGCCCATTCCGAGACAGGCTCTGCGGTGGGTGCAATGGTCATCTCACATGCTGAAGGTATCGAACGTCTGCTCCCGCTGATCCCACCGCTCCACCCGGAAGATCCAGGCCGGGTTGTGGAACTCGATGTTGACGTAGAAGTGGCTGTCCTGGAGCAGGAAGCGGTTGCCGGTGATCAGTTCGTGCAGCTCGAAATGTTCACCGGGGCGCAGGCCGATGTCTTCCAGGGGGATCTGGATATCGCCGCCCTGGTTGTGGAACGGATCCAGGTTGACCACGATCAGGATGATGTTGCGCCGGTCGGGGCTGACCTTGCCGTAGAACAGGATGGATTCGTTGTTGCACTTGTGGAAGCGCAGGGTGCGGGCATGGTGCAGGGCGGGGTTTTCCCGGCGGATCCAGTTGACCCTCTGGATGTATTCCTTGAGATTGCCGGGACGGCTCCAGTCCCAGACCTTGAACTGGTACTTCTCCGAGTGGAGGTATTCCTCCTTGCCGGGCACGGCGACGTTTTCGGCCAGTTCGTAGCCGCTGTAGATGCCGTACACCGACCCCAGGGTGGCCGCCAGGACGAAGCGGGACAGGAAGGCCGGGCGCCCGCCCTCCTGGAGGATGCGGGGCAGGATGTCCGGGGTGTTGGGGAACAGGTTGCCCCGCATGTACTCGCTGGCCGGGGACTGGGTCAGTTCGGTGAAGTATTCCTGGATCTCGTGCTTGAAGTTGCGCCAGGTGAAATAGGTGTAGGACTGGGTGAAGCCCACCTTGGCCAGGGCCTGCATCATGGGCGGGCGGGTGAAGGCCTCGGACAGGAAGAGGATGTCCGGGTTCTCCTTCTGCACCGACTGGATCAACCATTGCCAGAAGGGCACCGGCTTGGTGTGGGGATTGTCCACCCGGAAGATGCGCACTCCCATGTGGGCCCAGAACAGGATGATGTTGCGCATCTCCTCCCAGAGCTGCCGCCAGGCGCCATCCGGGGCATTGAAGTTGAGGGGATAGATGTCCTCGTATTTCTTGGGCGGGTTTTCGGCGTACTTGATGGTGCCGTCGGGCCGCTTGAAGAACCACTCCGGATGCTGGGCCACATAGGGATGGTCGGGGCTGCAGTTGATGGCGAAATCCAGCGCCACCTCCATGTCCATTTCCCGGCAGGCGCGCTCGAAGGCGCGGAAGTCGTCCAGGGTGCCCAGGCCCGGTTCCACGGCCATGTGCCCGCCCTGGTGGTTGCCGATGGCATAGGGACAGCCGGGATCGTTGGGACCGGCATGCAGGGAGTTGTTGGGTCCCTTGCGGGCGGTGAAGCCGATGGGGTGGATGGGGGGCAGATAGACCACATCGAAGCCCATGCCCTTGATTTCCGGCAGCCGCTGGATGCATTCCCGGAAGGTGGCGCTGCGGTTGGGATCATGACCCTGGGAGCGGGGAAAGAACTCGTACCAGGCGGCGAAGCGCGCCTTGACCCGGTCCACCATCACCTCCAGGGGCGGTTCCAGGAGAGTCTGGTCGTCCCGCAACGGGTTGCGGGCGACGATCTGGATCAGTTCCCCGTCGCCATGGATATGCAGCTTCTCGTCGTTGGTGCGGGCCTGTTCCAGACGGCTGAAGATATAGTTGAGGAAGACCTTGTCGCCTTCGGTGGGCATCTTGTCCCGGGTGCGCTTCAGCAGGGCCAAGCCTTCGATCAGCTCGCTGGCGATGTCACCGCCGGCCTTGGACTTCTTGGTCGTGTCCTGCAGCCAGGTCTGGTAGAGATCGGTGAAGGCCGCGATGGTGTATTCGTAGAGGGCGTTGTCCGGCAGCAGGACGGAACCCGCCCATTCGGACAGCCCATCGTTGGTGCAGCGCATTTCCGACTCGGTCCAATCCCCGCCGAGGTATTTCTTGCGCAGCTTGAGAAAGGCCCTGGTGCGGCCATGGCCGTCCCGGAACACGGTGGCGGTCACCTTCAGGCGGTCGCCGACTTCCCGTTTGATGGGATATTTGCCGCCGTCCACGGCGGGCTGCACGTTGCCGATGTAGAAAGGCCGATCCGCATTCATCATGGTGATTCAATCCATTCCCGAGGGATGTGACGCGCCCGGCCTGGATCAGACCAGGCTCTTGTAGAGAGATTGGACTTCCAGGGCGATGGAACGCCAGCTGAATGTGTCCACCACCCGCTGGCGGCTCTTTTCACCCATGCTGGTGCGCAGGGCTTCGTCGTCCAGCAGCCGGTTGATGGGGGCGGCCAGATCCCGGGCGAACCGCTGGGGGTCGATGGCTTCGAAGGGGCTTTCCTGGTGCTGTTCGAACGCCACCAGAAAGCCGGTTTCGCCGTGGCGGATGATTTCCACGATGCCGCCGACGGCGCTGCCCACCACCGGGGTCTTGCAGGCCATGGCCTCCAGGTTGATGATGCCGAACGGCTCGTAGATCGACGGGCAGCAGAATACCGCGGCGTGGCTGTAGAGCTGGATGATGTCCTTCTTGGGGACCATCTTCTCGATCCAGACGACGTTGTCGCGGGTTTTCTGGATTTCCTGGACGCCGGCAGCCATCTCCCGGCGGATCTCGTCGGTGTCTGGCGCACCGGCGCAGAGAACGATCTGGGCATCCCGATTGATGTGCTGGATGGCATTGACCAGGTGCATGATGCCCTTCTGCCGGGTGATGCGGCCCACGAACAGCACATAGGGCTTGCCGGGATCGACCCCGTAACGCACCAGGGCGTCGGTGGCCGGAGTGGGCTGGTATTCCTCGATGTCGATGCCGTTGTAGATGACGCTGATGCGCTTTTCGTCCACGTCGAACAGCCGCACGATGTCCTGCTTCATGCCCTGGGACACGGCGATGATGGAGTCGGCGCTTTCCATGGCGGTCTTTTCGATCCAGACCGACAGGTCGTAGCCGCGGCCGAGCTGCTCGCGCTTCCAGGGCCGCAGGGGCTCCAGGCTGTGGGTGGTGATCACCAGGGGAATGCCGTAGGCCTTCTGGGCCAGCAGACCGCCGAACTGGGCGTACCAGGTATGGCAATGGACCAGGTTGGCGTCGATGGGGTCGGCGTTGAACTGGACGCAGTTGGCCAGGGTGGAGAAGGGCGACTTGAGCTTGGCATCGCAGGTTTCGAACCGTTTCCGGTCGTAGTCCACGCTCCGCACCAGCAGGTTGCCGTCCCGGGACGTGGGCTGGTCGCCGATGCAGCGCACCTCCACCTCCATGAGCTTGGCCAGCTCCCGGGACAGATATTCCACATGAACGCCCGCGCCACCATAGACGTAGGGGGGATATTCACGGGTCAGGAACAGGGCTTTCATGCAAGAATCTCCTTCATGTCGCGTCTGATGCGGCCGGCGGCGTCCCTCGCGGTTCCGTGGCGGGGCCGATGGTCGGGGGGCGTGTCATTGATTATTCATGATCAGGTTCAATGGGTTGACTGCAATGCCGACGATGATCGATAGAAAAAACTGATGACAGCAGTACCGCATTTGATTATGGCAGCTTTCCGGCCGGCAAGTCAAAGCCCATTTCCGGTTCTCCCTCCATCGAAATCACCGTGGCAGCCGGGAAACGGCTGTCATCGATGGAGGGGGGAGGGAAGGCCTCCCCCCTCCATCGATGACAGCGGGCGAAGTCAGCGGGCCTGCAGGGACTGGAAGGCCAGGTGGGCCACGGCCTGACCGAACAGGGCGCTCTTGCCCAGCAGGACCAGGATCAGGAAGTCGCGGCCGAAGCGGACCACCCGGCAGGGAAACTCCAGGGGGGCGCCGTCGACCGTCAGGACCAGATGGCCCCGGGCGCCCACCCGCAGCCCCTGGGGAAAGCGCCGGGGCAGGGCCAGGCGGACGCCGTTGAGGCTGACATCCAGGGTGTGGCACTCCAGGGGGGGCGGCTTGCCATCGTCGAAGCGCAGCTGCACCGGCACCTGATGCTGGTTGCGCTCCCACTTGCGGCGGGATCGGCCCCCTGCGCCCGGCTCGGGGTGCGGGGCGGGGGAAGGAGCGGGGGAGCGGGAGGGTGACGTGCTTGCCTTGGCCGGAGGGACGGGCATGGGCGGCGGTTTCCTGGACGGTGGATCCACGATTGCCGTCTTTATGTACCCGCGCGGGCGGTGATCGGGAAGGAACAATCTCTCTTCGTGTGGGAGGCCTCCCGCATCCATCGAAGTTATCTGAGGGGCAAGAGGATATTCTTGAGAGGGGTTAACGTATTTGGTAATATCATCCCCATGGAATGGGCAATCGAATTTTTCAGTGCCGAAGTGAAGCGGGAAATCGACGCCTGGCCGCTGGGCATTCGCGCGGTGTTTGTCCGCGTTGCGCAAAGAATGCAGTCCCATGGGCCGAACCTGGGGATGCCGTTCACCCGTGCGTTCGGGGATGGATTATTCGAGATTCGTGCCAAGGGACGGGAAGGCATCGGACGGGCCTTCTTCTGCCTTATGGTTGGTCGCAGGATTGTGATTTTGCACGGATTCATCAAGAAGACCGACAGGACGCCGCACACTGAACTGGAGACGGCCATCCGACGCATGAAGGAGGTGGAAAATGAACGGCGAACGATATGAACCGGTTCCATTCGACGTAGAAGCAACCACCGCGGAATGGTTGACCGACCCGGAGTTCAAGGCGGCTTATGAAGCACTGGACAACGAGTTCCGGTTGTTCGACGAGTTGCTGGCGGCCCGCAAGAACGCCGGCATGACCCAGGCCCAGGTTGCGGAACGGATGGGAAGCAAGCCTCCTGCCGTGGCGCGGCTGGAATCCGGTGGGGGCAAGGCGAAGCACTCGCCGTCCATTGCCACTCTGCGTCGCTATGCCGAGGCGGTCGGCTGCCGATTGGAGATCAGACTGGTGCCAAGGTGATGGGCGGTCCTTGACCGCTTGTATTGAAGGAGGGTGAAGGACGGAACGATTGTTGCATGTCAGCCCGGCAACACTCCGTAGGGGTGGGGGGGGCTGGATGGGATGTCCGGCCCGCGGATTGGGTGGATTCTCAAGGAAAGAGAACCCGATGGCACAGGCTGGAAGCATGTCGGTCATCCTGCAGGCCGTTCCATATCTTGGCGGGGCAGCGGTAACGGGATTGGCGTTATGGTTCCTGCGGCCGCTGGCCCACCGGCTGGGACTGGTGGACCAGCCCGGCGATCGCAAGATCCACTCTCACGATACCCCGTTGATCGGGGGGATCGCCATGTTCCTGGGGTTGGGAACCATCCTGGTGATCCTGCGACCGCCGTTTCCCGGCCTGCTGCCGTTCCTGACCGCCACGGGGTTGCTGTTGCTGGTGGGGATGGCGGACGATTTCCTGGAACTGAGCGTCCGCCTGCGGTTCGTCATGCAGACGGTGGCCGCCCTGGCGATGGCCGTCTGGGGTGGGGTGAGCGTCCAGCACCTCGGCGACCTGTTGGGGGTCGGGTGGGTGGCGCTGGGGGGCTGGAGTCTGCCGTTCACCGTCATCTGCATCGTCGGCCTGATCAACGCCGTCAACATGATCGATGGCTTGGACGGCTTGTCCGGCAGCCTGAGCCTGGTCTCATTCCTGTTCCTCGCCGGAGCGGCCTGGCAGGCCGGTCGCGGGGCGGAAACGGCGGTGGCGCTGGCCTTCGTGACGGTCCTGATCCCTTTCCTGGCCGTCAACGCTCGTCTGGGGCGGGGCAACGCCATGGTGTTCATGGGGGACGCCGGCAGCACCTTTCTCGGCTTCGCCCTGGCCTGGTTCACGGTGCTGCTGACCCAGGGGGACTCCCCGGCCCTGCGCCCGGTGACCGCCCTGTGGCTGGTGGCCGTGCCCCTCATCGACATGTTCAGCGCGTTCCTGCGTCGCACCCTGGAGAAGGGCAGGCCCTTCGAGCCGGATCGGCGGCATTTTCACCATGTGCTGCTGCGCCGTGGCCTGTCGGTCAACGGGGTGGTGGCGGTGATGGCCGGTGGGGCGATACTCTGCGCCGGGGCAGGCCTGGCGGCCGACCGCCTGGGAGTTCCGGATCCCTGGATGTTCTACGGCATCCTGGTCCTGTTTGCCGTCTGCCATCTCCTGGCCTGCCGGTTGTGGAAGCGGTTGGAGCGGAGCGGGGGACGGATGCCATGACCGCATTGGCCAGCACCGCGGGATCGAGATGTTGGATCGGGGGACGCGGATTCTGGTGGGGAGGGGGGTTGATCCTGTTGCTGGTCCTGGGCGTGCAGCAACGGGGTGTCGCCAAGGAGCCTGCCCGGGGAATTGCCTTCGGGATGTTCCGTGTGCTGCCCTCGGTCAAGCTCCAGACCCGGTGGGAAGACAATGTCGACAAGACCATGACTGGTCGCCGGGCGGATCAGGCCCTGCTGATCAGTCCGACAGTCAAATTCATGACCCGGTGGCGCAACAGCGCGTTCACGATCGATCTGGGCTCCAGCCATGCCCGGCACCGGGAAACCGGAGCGGACAACGATTACGACGATCAATCCCTGACCCTGGCCCTGAATCTGTCCCCCAAGCGCACGCTGACCTCCAACTGGACCTACGGTTTCAAGACCAAGCACGACGACAAGTCCGAGGTCAACTCCGGCGCCTACAGCCAGCAGTCCCTTGGCGGCACCACCACCCTGGCGCTGACCCGTCTGGAAACCGTATTCGGGTATGATTACGCTACCAGACGTTCGACCAGAGCCGCCAACCGGTCCGTGGATCCCACCCGGCATGCGGTCCTCCTGGGGCTGCGGTTCCAACCCGCCGCGAAGACCTCCTTGTTCACCAGTCTTGGCTGGGCCGCGGCGCACCATGACGACAGCGACCGGGACAACGGAGATCGCAAACTCGACGTGGAATGGTCGTGGCAGGCCACGGCCAAGACCGGCGGCAGGGTGGGGATGGGATGGATCTGGAGGGATTACGCCAGCGCCGCGGACACCGCCGCCACGACCCTGAAGGCCTTGATCGACTGGCGCCCGCGCCGGGAAACCACCGTCACCCTCACGGCCGGTCGGTCCCTGGAGGATGGGGGCGTCACGGATCGTTATTTCATGTCCAACACCGGCGGCGTCGGGTTGAACCATCGATTGACCCAGGCCGTTGCCCTCAAGGGCAACGCCGGCATCGCCCGGGACCGTTACGCCACCGCCCAGCGGGACCGCAAGTGGACCATGGATGTGGGGTTCGGCTATGTCTTTCCCCGCTGGGTCATTCTGGATGCGCAGTTGGGTCATGAAGTCAAGCGCTCCACGGCCGCTGGAGCCGGTTACGACAGCAATTCCGTCATGCTATCCTTGAGCGGCGGCCTGTAGCCGGGTCGGCGATGGCGTACCGGGAAAGTCGCGCAGCGACTTTCCGTTATCGGAAAAGGGTGGAGGGAGGCATCCCCCATTCATCAAACCCAACTCCCGGGGAGCGACTCCCCGGCCAACCATTTGGGACATGGCAGCCTTGAGCGACATCATGGTTCCGTTTTCGAAAGTCTGGCGCAATTTCCGGCGGGCGATCCACACCGCCCCGCGGGGACCGTTCCGGAGGCGACCCGCAGCGGGCGCCGGCGGACTGTGGAGCCTGCTGCTGGTTGCCCTGACCCCGCTGGCGTTGCAGGCCGAGCCGGTCGTGTCCCAGCCGGCCTATGTCACCAACTCCTTTTTCACCAGCCACTGGAGCCGGGAGCTGGCCGCCAGCACCGAACAGCGCATCATCCGCGCCATGGATGCCGAACGCAGCGGAGTGGCCGGGTATCTGGTCATGGATCTGCTCCTGGTCCAGCCCGGCACCCATCGGATCCAGGTGGAAATCCTCGATCGGGCCGGAACAATCCTCACCCGGATGGATCACGAACCGGTGGCCGTTCCGGGCAACGGTTCCCTCTACACCTCGGCGGTGGCGGTGAGCGGCAAGCGGTTTCCGCCGGGCCTGTTGCGCTTCCGGGTCCAGGCCGGGGTGGATGGCGATCCGCCCTGGCCCATCGGCGAATTCGCCATTCTGGCCCCCAATACCCCCGCCCTGCCGTCCGCGGAGGTGCTGGAAGGGGATCAGATGGAGGTCATCGGCAAGGATGTGACGGTGACTTCCCTCTTGGCCCAACAACCTGTCCCGCCCGGCGACGCCGAACCCGGAACGGCGGCGGGGGAGACCGGATCCGGCGTCGAGGCGTCCGAATCCGGTCCCGGGGCGATGGCGTCCGAATCCGGTCCCGGGGCGATGGAACCTGAGCCGGTCGCCGGTGTCCCCGAGGCGGAAAACCCCGTCGCCCGGTCGGCGGCGGAGCCGGCCCTGCCGTCGGAGAAGCCCGCCCATGTCTCGGAGCCCAACCCGGTGGACGAAATCGCCGGCCCATCCCAGGTCTACAAGGTCTTTCTGGGCTTCTTCACCCAGCGGGAGAACGCCGAGAACCTGAAGGAGCGGGTGGCGGCCCTGGGGCTTCCGGCCGGCGTGGAGGGGCGCATCAAGGAGGACAGGGACGGCTATTCGGTGACCTCCGCCCCCTTCTTCTACAAAGGCGAGGTGGACCTGGCCCGGGAGCTGCTGTGGCGGGAACTGGGTTACCGGGGCTTTGCCCGTGCCGTCAACCTGAAGCCGGAGTGGGCCGCCAAGAAGGACCGCTTCGGCCTGCTTCTGTCCGGATCCCTGCCCCCGAAAAAGCTGAAACAGGCCGAGAAGGAGGCCGCCGACCTGGGTTATGGCGTGCTGCGCACCCCCACCGGGGGGCTCTGTCTCGCCCCCCTGATCGGCCGGCGCACCGCCCAGTTGGTGCGGGAATCCCTGGCGATCCGGATGGCGGGCATCGGCACCTCCGACTGGAAGCTGGTCAGCGCGGGAGAACCCGGCTGTCCCAAGGGCCGTTGATCCGGGTTCCGGGGTGCTGCCGGGAAATCCTTGAGCAATCCGCTTTTCTGGGACATCATGGCACCACTACGGCTCCGGGTTTCCCGTCCGTCGTCTGCCGGTCCATGACATGGAGCGCGACCGCGTCGGAAACCGGAGCGACCGTGGAACCACCCATCAGGAGGAGATAAGAATGGCCGATCCCATCCGAGTCGCCGTCACCGGTGCCGCCGGTCAAATTGCCTACAGCATGCTGTTCCGTCTGGCTTCCGGGGAAATTTTCGGCAAAGACCGGCCGGTTGAACTCAAACTGCTGGAAATCCCCCCGGCGATGAAAGCCCTGGAGGGGGTGGTGATGGAACTGCACGACTGTGCATTCCCCACCCTGACCAACGTCGTCGCCACCGACAACCCGGAAGTGGCCTTCGATGGGGTCAACTGGGCGCTGCTGGTGGGCTCCCGTCCCCGGGGACCGGGCATGGAGCGCGCCGACCTGATCAAGGTCAACGGCCCGATCTTCGTCGGCCAGGGCAAGGCCCTGAACAAGGCCGCCAAGGATGTCCGCATCCTGGTGGTGGGCAACCCCTGCAACACCAACTGCCTCATCGCCATGAACAACAGCGAAGTGCCGAAGGATCGCTTCCACGCCATGATGTCCCTGGACCAGAACCGCGCCCGTTCCATGCTGGCCGCCAAGGCCGGGGTGACCCTGAAGCAGGTCACCAACGTCGTCATCTGGGGCAACCACTCCAACAATCAGTACCCGGACTTCGAAAACGCCAGGATCAACGGCCAACCCGTCCCGCAGGTGATCAAGGACCAGGCCTGGCTCCAGGACACCTTCGTGAAGGATGTGCAGAACCGGGGCGCGGCGGTCATCAAGGCTCGGGGCGCCTCCAGCGCCGCCTCCGCCGCCAATGCCGCTCTGAACGTGGTCACCAACCTCATCACCCCGACCCCCGCCGGCGACTGGTTCTCCTCGGCCATCTGCTCCAAGGGGGAATACGGCGTGGACAAGGGCCTGATTTTCGGCTATCCCCTCACCTCCCCCGGCGATGCCACCTGTCGGATCGTGGAAGGGCTGTCCATGTCCGCCTGGGCCAAGGGCAAGTTCGACAACGTCCTCAACGAACTCCGTTCGGAACGGGATGTGGTCAAGGATCTGCTGGGCTGATCGTCAGGCCATTCCGCGATTGGCTCCTGACTGCTTTCCGGGGGGGCGGCTTGCCGCCCCCCCGCGGTGTCCCGCCCGATCGGGCGCGGCGCCGGTTTTTCAATCCGTCCGGTTTTTCAATCCGCAGGGTAGACCCGATGAAGTACGTCATCTTCCTGGGCGATGGCATGAGCGATCGGCCCATGGCGGAACTCCAGGGGCGCACTCCCCTGATGGCCGCCCATACGCCCCACATGGACCGCATGGTGCGGGAAGGCATCGGCGGCTGGAGCCTCAACACCCCGGCCGGGTTCTATCCGGGCAGCGACGTGGCCAACCTGGGGGTGCTGGGTTACGACGTGCGGCACAGCTATTCCGGCCGCAGTCCCCTGGAGGCGGCGGCCATGGGGGTGGAACTGGGCCCCACGGATGTCTCCTTCCGCTGCAACCTGGTCAGCCTGTCCGCCGATTTCCGCATCATGGAGGATTTTTCCGCCGACCACATCACCACCCCCGAGGCGGTCGAGCTGATCCAGACCGTGGAGCGGGAGCTGGGCAGCGAGCGCTTTCGTTTCCATCCCGGGGTAAGCTACCGCCATTTGCTGGTCTGGAAGGATGGGCGGGATGATCTGACCTGCGTGCCGCCCCATGATATTTCCGACCAGGCCATCGCCGGGCGCCTGCCCGACGGGCCGGCGGAGCCCATCCGCCGGTTGATGGAAGAGTCCTGGGCGTTCCTGGCGCAGCATCCGGTCAACCGGGAGCGGGTGCGGCAGGGCCGCAAGCCGGCCAACAGCATCTGGCTCTGGGGGCAGGGACGACGGCCGCGGCTGGAAAAGTTTCACACCCTGTTCGGCAGGCGCGGCGGGATGATCTCGGCGGTGGACCTGATGCGGGGTATCGCCAAGGAGATCGGCTTCGAGATCATCCATGTCCCCGGAGCCACCGGCTGGATCGATACCGACTATGCCGGCAAGGCCCGGGCCTGCGTGGCGGGGTTGGAACGCAACGACCTGATGTTCGTCCATGTGGAATCCATCGACGAAGCCGGCCACGCCGGGCGTCTGGATTACAAACTGCGGGCCATCGAGGATTTCGACGCCAAGGTGGTGGGACCGGTGCTGGAGGAGATGTCTGCCCGGGGACCGTTGCGCGCCCTGTGTCTGCCCGATCACCCCACGCCCATCGCTACCAAGACCCACAATTCGGACCCGGTGCCCTTTGGCATGTGGGGCACAGGCATCGCCCCCGATGCCAACACCACCTATGACGAAGGCCTGCTGACCACCGGCAGCCGTGGCTTCGATCCGGGCCACGGCCTGATCCGGGCTTTCCTGGCCTGACGCGGGCCTGAAGCGCATCGCGTGACGCCGTGACGACACCTGCTGATGCCGCGACCCTCCATCCTCCACCGATGAAAGCCGGTTGCCGGCTTCCACGGCAACGCCCCGAGGATCCGAGGCGAACGGCGAACAGGGGGGAGCGCGGTCGTCCGTGGGGGAACGACGCTCCGGCGCTGCGCCTCTCCATGGATGGGAAGGCTGGCGCCGGAGCGGGGTCCGTCAAGCCGCCACGCGCCGTTCGATCACCAGCCGCAGCCGTCGCTGATGGGCGGTCAGCTTGTCCGGGTCGGTACGGAGCAGGTAGTTGTCGATGCCACCGACCCGGTCCAGGGTGCGCAAGAGGCTGGTGGAGATGTTGGACTGGATGGTGCGGCCCAGGGCATTGCTGAACAGGGCCTTTTTTTGCATGTTGGGCATCCATTTCCGCTTCGTCTTGCGGTTGGAATGGGATACCTTGTTGCCGGTCTGGGGGGATTTTCCACCCAAGCTCAGTTTCCTGGCCACGGATTGTCTCCTGGTCGGGGAACATTGGAACCCGCGGGGGCTCCAACTCTCATGGATGGGGGAACATCCCTCCACCCTCCTGCCACGGAAAGTCCGAAAACGACTTCCATGATGGTACAAAGAACCGGTAATCTTAAGAGAGCTTTCTTTCCGGCGCAAGGGACAGGATGCCCTTCGGCGGGGAGAAGATCGGTTCGGGAAGGGAATGGAATACGCGATGAAGCGCAGCGATCTGAAAAACAAGAACATGGCCCTGTTGCTCAGGGAATATCCGCGCCTGGGGGAGATTCTCGCCGAGAAGGGCATCGATTGCGCGAGCTGTCTGGCCTCCCAGGTGGATACCCTGCCGGACGTGGCGCGCATGTACAAGCTGGATCTGGAACAGCTATTGCAGAACATGGAACCGGGAGCCGTGGACGACCGATCCTGAGTCGCCGGGGCCGGGTCTCCGGACCGGAGGTGCCGTGACGATCGCGGGGCGACTGTCACGGTACAGGGGTGGAGGGAGGCCTTCTCCATCCATGGGAATCGGATCGTCTTGGTCAGTCATGTTTCGGGAAGCGGTCGAAGAGATGCCTGTGAAGGAACTGATGAATTGGCTGGATGCGCGCCGGGGCTGGGTCCTGCCGGCGCTGTTCGGTGTGGTGGCGCTGGCCACGGGCTGCGTCGGGGGCACGCCTCCCCCCGTGGGCGAGCCCGGCGCCGCCGAGGCCGAGAACCGGGATTTTGCCCTCTCGGGCAAGGATGGCCAGGCGGTGTTCAGTTTTCTGATGGGCCAGATCCTCTACCGGGAAAACCGCTTTGTGGAGGCGGAAGAGGCCTTCACCGAGGTGGCCCGGGCCGATCCCGACGCGGTGGAAGTGAACGAGATGGTGGCCCAGTTGGCCATCCAGCGGGGGGATCTGGTCAAGGCGATGGCCTTTTCCCGGGCGGTGCTGGACAAGGATCCCGACCGGGTGGGGGTGCGCCTGCTGCTGGCCAGCCTGCTCAAGGTGGTGCGTCAGTACGCGGCGGCGGCCGAACATTACGAGCGGTTGATCCGGGAGAACAAGAGCCCCGATCAGATCCGCCTGCTGCTGGCCCCCCTCTACGGACTGATGAAACGGCCCGAATCGGCCCGCAAGACCCTGGACCCCCTGTTCGACAAACCCGGTTTCGACTGGCGCGCCCATCTGGCCATGGGCCAGGCCTGGCTGAACGTGGACAACCAGAACGAGGCCCTGAAAGTCTTCCGGCAGGCCGTCCAGATGGAACCTTTCCAGCTGGAGCCGGTGCTGGCCCTGGGCGGGCTGTACCAGCGCATGGGTCGGGCACAGGATGCCGAAGAAACCTATCGCTCCTATCTGGATTCCAACCCCCGCAGCCAGGTGGTCCATGACCGCCTGGGCCGCCTGATGCTGACCCAGGACAAGCGCAAGGAGGCCCTGGAGGAGTTCCGGGCGGTCACCAACCTGGCCCCCCAGAGCATCCAGGCCCGGCTGACCACCGCCCTGATCCTGTTGAGCCAGGGCTCCTACGAGGATGCCCTCCAGGAGCTGCGGCTGTCCCAGGCCCTGCAACCCGACAATCCCGGCATCCTCTATTATCTGGGCCAGACCCTGGATTCCCTGAAACGCGGGGCGGAGGCGGTCCAGGAATACGGCCGCATCAAGCCGGAGGACCCCTTCTATCTGGAAGCCCAGATCCGCCTGGCCTACTACGAGGCCAACGACCAGCGTCCGGCCGAGGCCATGGCCCGCATCGACCAGCTTCTGGCCCGGTTTCCCGACAAGCCCGAGGTCTATGTGGCCGGAACCATCCTGGCCCTGCAACGGGAAGCCTTCGAGCAGGTGGTGACCCTGGCCACCCGGGGCCTGGCGGCCGAACCCGGCAACGGCCGGCTGCTGTTCAACCGCGCCATGGCCTACGACAAGCTGAAACAATGGCCCAAGGCCGAGCAGGATCTGTTGGACTATCTGCAAGCCAATCCCGACGATCCCCAGGCCCTCAACTATCTGGCCTACACCTGGGCCGACCGCAACGAACACCTGGACCGCTCCTACGCAATGCTGAAGAAGGCGGCGGAACTGGCCCCGGAGGACGGGTTCATCACCGACAGTCTGGGTTGGGTGCTGTTCCGGCTCAACCGGTTGGAGGAGTCCCGGGACATCATGCGCAAGGCCGTGAGCCTGGAACCCCAGGATCCCACCATCAACGAACATCTGGGGGATGTCCTCAAGGCCCTGGGTCAGATGGACGAGGCCCTGGTCATCTGGCAGCGCGCCCTGGACATGGACACCGGCAACCAGGCCCTGCGGGACAAGATCCGCCAGCACGGTTCCAAACCCTGAGCCGCCGCTTTCCCGGCCGGCCCCGCGGGCGGTCGGCCGGGCGTCGCAGTCCGCGTCCGCGACAGGCCCCAAGGAGTGCCCCTGGTGCTGTCTCCCTTTCCTGGTTCCTGGTGGTCGGCGAGTTTCTGGCTGGCGGCGATCCTGGCGGTGGCCGGCTGCGCGACGCCGTCCATGCCCGATTTTCGTTCGCCTTCGCCACCGGTGGGCGAGACCCGTGTCGATCCGGGGCTGGTGCTGGACCGCTTCGCCCGGGACCAGGCCAGGCGCCGGACGCCCCGCTGGTCCCAGTGGCGGCTGAGCGGCGTGCTGGACATGGATACCGAGGTGAACAAGCGCCGCAACCGGTTCGTCCTTGATGGCACCGGGACCACCCGGGCGCGGCTGGCGGTCTATGGTCCGTTCCAGCAGGTGGCCAGCCGCCTGCTGTTGGACGGGGGCGTGATGCAGTTGGAAGAAAGCCGCAACGGCGCGCGGAAGCGGGTGCCCGCCACCGCGGCGGGCATGGAGAGCCTGATCGGCCTCGCCCTGCCCCCGGAGCGCCTGCTGGAGGTGTTCCTGGGCCAGGCCGCAACGCCCACCGCCCTGCATGTGCGACCCGACGGCACCCTCTGGGGGCCCACCAGCCGGGGCGAATGGCTGCGGGTGGGGCCGGCTTCGGGTCTGCTCCTGGAGCGGCGCGGTCGGACCAGCGGCGGCCATATGTATGCGGTGGGCTATCGGTGGGCCGCCATCCCCGGCGGACTGCACATGCCCGCCCAGGTGGAGATCCGCCTGGGGCAGGACGCCAAGGTGGAAATGGACAGCGGCCAGTGGACCTTCAACTGACTTTGATGGATGGGGGAGGCCTCCCTCCACCCTCCACCGATGCGAGTCGCGCCGCGCCGCGCACGGTGAGCGCCCGTTTTTCCGCCCCGGCCAAGGTCAACCTGGCCCTGCGGGTGGTGGGACGGCGGGCGGACGGCTATCACCTGCTGGAAACGGTGATGACCTTCTTTCCCCTCTGGGACCATCTGACCTTCCGCATCCTGGACTCCGGACCGGTGACCCTGGACTGCCGGCCGGCGGTCACCGCGGCTCCGGAAGCCAACTTGGCCTGGCGGGCGGCCATGGCCCTGCGGGCGGCCACCGGCTGCCGTCGGGGGGCGGAGATCCGGCTGGAGAAGGCCATTCCCCATGCCGCGGGTCTGGGCGGGGGCTCCTCCGACGCCGCCACGGTGCTGCTGGCTCTCAATCGCCTGTGGCGGCTTGACCTGTCCACGGAGGAATTGATCCGCCTGGGGGTGACCCTGGGGGCCGATGTGCCGATCTTCCTGGGACAGGAGGCCGCCCTGGCCCGGGGGGTGGGAGAACGGCTGACGCCCCTGCCGCAGTTGCCCGTCGCCCACCTGGTGTTGATCAATCCGGGCGTGGCCTTGGCCACCCGGGAGGTGTTCCGGGAGTTGGCCGGGCAATGGCCGGTGCAGCGGCCCCCCCTGGCGATCCCGACCAGCGCCGCTCCGGACGCCCTGGCGGCCCTGCTGGAAAACGACCTGGAACCCCCGGCCCGCACCCTGGCGCCGGTGATCGAGCAGGTCCGGGACCTGTTGGGTCGCCATGGGGCCACGGGGGTGTTGATGTCCGGCAGCGGAGCGTCGGTGTTCGGCCTGTTTGCCGCGCCCCAGGCTGCGGCCATGGCGGCGGCGACCATCGCCGGGCTCCAGCCCGGCTGGCGGGTGTTGCACGGCTCCACCCTGAACCGTCATCCCTTTGCCATGGAGTGGAATACCCGCTAGAATCCCCCTCCTGTCGAATGTCCAATGGGCCGTCGCCAAGCGGTAAGGCACCGGATTTTGATTCCGGCATCCCCAGGTTCGAATCCTGGCGGCCCAGCCATTTTTCTTCTTTTCCGGAGCCCCGGAGCGGCAATGCCCCGGCGACCCCGGCCAGACCGGCAGCCGAAACCGAATCATGGCCATCCAAAAAATGTTGATTTTTTCCGGCACCGCCAATCCCGAGCTGGCGGCGCAGATCTCGGACTATCTGATGACCCCGCTGAGCAGCGCCACGGTCACCCGGTTCTCCGACGGGGAGATCTTCGTCCGGATCAACGAGAACGTCCGGGGGCGGGATGTCTTTCTGGTGCAGTCCGTCTCCAGCCCGGCCAACGATCATCTGATGGAAGCGTTGATCATGGTCGATGCCCTGCGGCGGGCCTCGGCCGGGCGCATCACCGCGGTGCTGCCGTATTATGGCTATGCCCGCCAGGATCGCAAGGATGCCGGCCGTACCCCCATCACCGCCAAGCTGGTGGCGGACCTGCTCAAGGCCGCCGGGGTGCAGCGGGTGCTGACGATGGATCTCCATGCCGGCCAGATCCAGGGTTTTTTCAACATGCCGGTGGACAACATTTACGCTGCCCCCGTGCTGCTGGGGGCCCTGCGCAAACGCGGGTTGGAACAGGCGGTGGTGGTGTCCCCCGATGTGGGCGGCGTGGTGCGGGCCCGGGGGTTCGCCAAGCGGCTGGATCTCGAACTGGCCATCATCGACAAACGGCGTCCGGCGCCCAATATCGCCGAGGTGCATCACATCATCGGTGAGGTGGATGGCAAGGACTGTCTCATCATCGACGACATGGTGGACACCGCCGGCACCCTGACCAAGGCCGCCGATGCCCTGATGGGGGAGGGGGCCAAATCGGTGGTGGCCGCCTGTACCCACGCGGTGCTGTCCGGCCCCGCCCTGGAACGCATCGAGGCCTCCAGCCTTTCCGAGCTGTTGGTCACCAACACCATTCGTCTCTCCGATCAGGCGGCGGCCTGCAAGAAGATCACCGTGGAGAGCGTCGCCAACCTGCTGGGGGAGGCGATCCGCCGCATCTCCGACGAGG
Organism: Magnetococcales bacterium DC0425bin3; assembly: GCA_002753665.1. Lineage (GTDB taxonomy): Bacteria > Pseudomonadota > Magnetococcia > Magnetococcales > DC0425bin3 > DC0425bin3. The sequence goes on along the minus strand of PEAP01000044.1, from coordinate 6,518 downwards.
AGTCGGTCAGCTCGCTGTTTGTCTGACTGTAGATGGATGGTGGGGGAGGCCTCCCTCCACCCTCCACCGGGGCAAGTCGCGAAGCGACTTGCCCCGGTAATTGATCCATCCAGCGGTCGGCCCGCGCCCCTCGGCACCCCTGGAGGCCGGCGGCGCTGCCCAGGCAGGCCGGTGGACATCGTCACCTTCGACTCACCAAGAAAGGCTTGAACCATGGCAGAGATCAACGCGGAAAAACGGGACGGGACCGGTAAGGGGGTGGCCCGTCAACTGCGCCGCGACGGCCGCCTTCCCGCAGTTCTCTACGGCGCCGGCAAGGAGAACATCAACCTGTCCCTCAACGCCCGGGAATGGGCGGCGCTGGAGGCGGCGCAAGGCGCCCATCTGCGCACCAATCCCCAGACCCTGATCCTGGCCGGCGGCGCCCGGGAGCTGGTCCTGTTGCGGGGCCGGCAGGCCCATCCCGTCACCAGTGTCACCGAACATGTCGATTTTCTCCGGTTCGACCCCGAACGCCGCATCACCATCATGATCCCGGTGGTGATCGTGGGCGAAGACGAATGCCCCGGCATCAAGCGCGGTGGCATGGTGCAGACCATCTTCCGCGAGCTGGAGATCCAATGCCGGGCCGGCAGCATTCCGGAACAGATCACCGTGTCCGTGGCCAACCTGGAAATCGGCTCCTCGATCCATGTCAACGACATCACCCTGCCCCCCGGGGTGGAGGTGCATTCCGAGGACAACCTCACCCTGGCGGCGGTGGTGGGCATGCAGGCCGAGAAGGCGGAAGATGTCGAGGGCGCCGAGGCCGGGGCGGCGGCGGAGCCTGCGGCCGCCGCAGGGGGCGAGGAAGCCAAATCCTGAAACCGGGGCGTAAGCCATGCGCCTGCTGGTCGGCCTGGGCAATCCCGGCGATCGCTACCGCGCCACCCGCCACAATCTGGGCCGGGATGCGGTGCTGCGCATCGCCAGCCATTTTGGCCTGGAGGAGGAGGGTGGGCGGTTCCGGGGCCGGTTCGGCTCCGGCCGGGTCGGCGCACGGCGCATTCTCTGGCTGCTGCCCGAAACCTTCATGAACCTTTCCGGCGGTCCGGTGGCCGATGCGGTCCGGTTCCACAAGCTGGAACCGGACCAGGTGATCGTGTTCCACGATGACCTGGACCTGGCCCTGGGGCGGGTGCGGATAAAACGCGGCGGCGGCAATGGCGGCCACAACGGCCTGCGGTCCATCCAGCAGACCCTGGGCACCGGGGAGTTCGTCCGGGTGCGCCTGGGGGTGGGGCGTCCGCCGGAGCGGATGGAGGCGGCCGACTTCGTCCTGTCCCGGTTTTCCCCGCCGGAGCGGGAGCAGGTGGAGCGCCTGCTGGACGACCTGCCCCGGGGGGTGCCCGACCTGCTGGAGGGCAACCTGGCCGGGGCGATGAACCGGCTGTGCAACGCCCCGGCCGCCAAGGCTCCGGCGCTGCCGGAGTGACTCCCCTCGATCCCCTGTCTCCCAACCCGTTTTCGGAACCAAGGTCATGGCTCTCAGGTGTGGCATCGTCGGTCTGCCCAACGTGGGCAAATCCACCATCTTCAATGCGTTGACCGCCGCCGGGGCGGAGATGGCCAACTATCCCTTCTGCACCATCGAACCCAACCAGGGCGTGGTGGCGGTGCCCGATCCGCGCCTGCAGGCCCTGACGGATCTGATCCAGCCCAGGCAGACCGTGCCCACCACCATGGAGTTCCTGGACATCGCCGGCCTGGTGAAGGGGGCCAGCCAGGGGGAGGGGTTGGGCAACCAGTTCCTGGGTCATATCCGCCAGGTGGACGCGGTGGCCCATGTGGTACGCTGCTTCGAGGATGACGACATCATCCATGTCCACAACCGGGTGGATCCGACCTCGGACATCCAGGTGATCGAAACCGAGCTGATGCTGGCCGATCTGGACGCCGTGCGCCGGCGGCTGGACGGAGTGGCGAAGAAAGCCCGGTCGGGCGAAAAGGAGGCCGCGCGTCAGGCGGCGGCGTTCGAGAAGGTGGTGGCGGGTCTGGATGGCGGGGTGCCGGTGCGCCGGCAGGACCTGACCGCCGACGAGCGCCAGGTGCTGCGGGAGCTATTTCTGCTGACCGCCAAGCCGGTGCTGTATGTCTGCAACGTGGCCGAGGCCGACGCGGCCACGGCCCTGGAGCCGGGCGGCCATCCGCTGGTGGATCAGGTACGGGCGGTGGCGGCGGCCGAAGGGGCCGAGGTGGCGGTGCTGTGCGGGGCCATCGAGGCCGAGATCGCCGAATTGAAGGAGGACGAGAAGGCGGCCTTTCTGGACGATCTGGGCCTGACGGAACCCGGACTGAACCGGTTGATTCGCACCGCCTATCGCCTGTTGGGGCTCCTCACCTTCTTCACCGCCGGTCCCAAGGAGGTGCGGGCCTGGACCGTCCACCGGGGGGATACCGCCTATGATGCCGCCGGGGCGATCCATACCGACTTCCAGAAGGGTTTCATCCGCGCCGAGGTGATCGCCTATCGGGACATGATGGACCTGGGCGGGGAACAGGGCGCCCGGGAAAAGGGCCGCTTGCGCCTGGAAGGCCGGGATTATCCGGTGGCCGATGGGGATGTGATGCACTTCCGCTTCAACGTTTGAACAGGCTTGCGGACCTTTTCCTAAAACATTTTCGTCTCGTCCTTGCTGGAATCATCAGTGGGAGTCATGCCGCCGCCATCCGCCAAGCGGCCTTGGCGAGTGGTTGACCAGACAGGCTCACCCCCCCGGGTTGGAAACCGATGAGATGTGCGATGCCGTGAGCGGAATCCTTGCAACCGTGCGGCACTCCGGCCACACTTCGCCGTTCTCCACCGAGTCATTCCAGGAGCTTGCCCATGCACGGAGAAGGACAGGAAGAGCAGGATGGTCTGGACAAAATCGCCCTGACCCTGCGGGATGCGGTGAACGATATCTTTTCCCAGAAGGGCGACATTCCGGAAAAAGTGACCTCCGCGGTCCACTTCAGCCACCACTGGTTCCGCACCCTGCGGGAAGGCATTCGCACCGCCGGGCAGGTGGCCTGCGCCAAGGGTTGCGCCTGGTGCTGCACCCAGCGGGTGGCGCTGAACCCGGCCGAGGCGTTCGCCATCGCCTGGTTCATGGAGGATGCCGACTTTCCCGCGGAACTGCGGAAGAATGTGGCGGCGGAATGCCGGCGAGTCTGGGATCACGAGGACCGTCTGGACTCCGCCGAGCGCTACGCCACCGGCCTGCCCTGCCCCTTTCTGGACCGGGAAACCCCTGCCTGCCTGATTTATCCGGTGCGGCCCCTGTCCTGCCGCTGGTACGAATCCATGGATGACACTGCGTGCCGCACGGCCACGGCCGAGGCCGGCGGCACCCTGGACATTCCCCTGGATCCCCGCATCGAACCCCTGGCCCGGATCGTGGAGCAGGGCCTGTACCAGGGGCTGTTTCCCCAGGGCATGCGCTTCAACAACAGCCTGATCATGACCGGCGCCCTGGCGATCATCTGGGACGATCCCACGGCTTTGGCACGTTGGTGCGCCGGGGAGGATCCCTTCGCCCAGGTGCGGGTGGAGCGGGTGGGAAAGCCGCTCCGCGACTTTCATCGGTAATCGGGCTGTCGGTTGGACAGTGCCTGCTCGATGGCCTCGATGCTGATAACCCCCTTCCCCGTGCCCCGCAACCATCGCAACCGCGCCGCGAAATCCTCCGGATCCTTGTGCTGCACCATATCGCCCGACCGGGGTCCCAGCCAGGCCCGCAGCCGGGTGAGCAGGAAGCGCAGGCAGGCGCCTTCCAGGGCCAGGGGCAGCGCCTCCTGTTCTTCCGGAGTCAGGGGCCGCAGTTGCCGGTAGCCGGTCAGCAGGGCCAGGAACTGCTCCGGCTGCCAGGGACCCTGATCCTGGAGGCTCCAGGCCGCCAGGGTGATGGCCAGATCCAGCAGCCAGCGTTCCCGGCAGGCGTAGTGGAAGTCGAGTACTCCGGTCAGCCGTCCGTCGTGGAACAGGGTGTTGTCCGGAAAGAGATCGGCGTGGCACAGCCCGGTGGGCAGCTCCAGGAGCAGGAACCGCTGTTGCAAGCCCTCCAGGGTGTCCTGGATCAGGGCGTGGGTCCCGGGCTGGGCGGTCGACAGGCGATCGGACAGCTCCCGGAACAGCGTGCGCCAACGCCCAGGATCCATGGGGTTGGGCCGGGGGTCGGCAAAGTCCGCTCCCGCCAGGTGGATCCGGGCCAGCAGGGCGCCCGCGGCCCGGCACTGGTCCGGGGAGGGTCGGCGCGGCCAGTCCCCTGGCAGCAGGCCGGTGAGCAGGGCCGGCCGACCGTTGAGTTCCTGGCGGACCCGCCCCTGGCGGTCGGCCAGGGGCCGGGGGCAGGGCACACCGGCTTGGGCCAGATGGGCGGTGACGCGGATCAGGTGATCCAGGTCCCGGGCCTGATCCGGATCCTCCACCAGGGTGAGGACGAACTCCCCGCCGGTGGTGGTCACCCGATAGTTGGTGTTGTCCATGCCCTGGGCGATGCCGGACAGCCCCACCAACGTGCCCACCCCATAGTGGGCCAGCAGCGGCTGCAGTTGCCCGGGGGTGACCGGGGTGTAGACCGACATGGGGGTTCCTTTGGATCCTGTCCCGTTCCGCGCGGATCAGATCAGGGCCTCCAGCCCCTTGCGATCCAGCAGGTCCAGCAGCTTGCGGGAGGGTCCGGAAGGGTGTTTCCGGCCGATCTCCCATTGGCGGACCGTGGACAGGCTGGTGTTCAGGACGGAGGCCAGCACCGCCTGGCTCAGATGGTAGCGGTCCCGCAGCGCGCGAATCCGGTGGCTGTCGTAGTTCGGGATATTGTGCCGGCAAAGCGCCTCATACTCGGCCATGCGCCGTTTGTCGATGAAGCCGGCGTCATGGAGATCCTGGGCGGTTGCATGGACGGTATCCAGGATCCCGCCGGTTTCTCGGAAGTCGTCAGTCATGGCAGATTTCCTCAAGTGTTGCCTTGGCCGCTTGGATATCCAGAGCGGCCGATGACAGACCCAGCAAGTCGTTCGCAAGTTTCTGTAAGGCGGCCAGCTCCCGGCCACTGATACTGGCACGCTCATTCTTGGCGAATCCATACATGAAGAACCAGCGGTTGTCCCGGTTCGTGGCCACCAGGGTTCTGGCGCCACCGCTCTTTCTCCGGCCCGACAGGGCAACACGTTTCTTGACAACACCTCCCCCGAGATCTGCATCAATGAGTCCCCGAGCCATTTCGGCCACGGCCCCGCACAAGGCCTGGTCCAGAAGGCTAACCTTGCGTGCCCAGCGACCGAAGGGACGGGTTTTGAAGATCCTCTGCATGAAACCATATCACTTGGTGTTATAGGACGCTACTCGGATTATTCAGGATCGCAGGTGGGATGAGGGCCGACATGGTATTCTTCCTTTGCCTCCACGGGGTCGAATCACATACAACGAAGGGATGACGACCCCGCATCCTATCATCGTTTCCATGACCGGCGCCTCGGGCGCGCCTTATGGCATTGCCCTGGTCCAGGCCCTGCTGGCCGCCGGCCGGCGGGTGGATCTGTTGCTGAGCGCGGCGGCGCTGCAGGTGCTGGCCCGGGAGTGCGACCTGCATTGGGACCGGCCCCATGGGGAGCGGGCGGCGCTGGTGGCCGGGCATTTCCAGGCCGGATCGCACCGGCTGCGCCACTTCGATCTCCAGGATTGGAACGCTCCCATCGCCTCGGGTTCCGGAGGGGCGCGGCAGATGGTGGTCTGTCCCTGTTCCATGGGCAGCCTGGCGGCCATGGCCCATGGCCTGGCGGACAACCTGCCCCGGCGGGCGGCGGACGTGATCCTCAAGGAGGGCGGCACCCTGATCCTGGTGGTCCGGGAGAGTCCCCTGTCCATCCTGCATCTGGACAACATGCTGCGGTTGGCCCGGGCCGGGGGGATCATCCTGCCCGCCAGCCCCGGATTCTACCACAGGCCGCGGGCGGTGGCCGATCTGATCGACTTCGTGGTGGCCCGCATCCTGGGGCGGCTGGGGATCACACCCCCGGAGAGTCCCTGTTGGCCGGAGGGGGGGCGCGATTGAATATCATATCGCGACGGGACGGATGGCCGGGGCGCTCATGGCAGGCTTCCTCTGGCGATGGATGGAGGAGCGTATGATGGTGCCGCCGCCAATTGGTCGGGTGCGAGGAGTGCAGCGAGGGGAGCTGCTTCGTCATGTAGTCGTGAAGCGGGTGCATCATGTGTCTCCTCTCACAAGCTGCCCTTGCCGCCGAAGCTCGGACGCGATGAACGGTGCTCGGTCCTCGAGGTGTGCGAGATCGAAGCCGCCAGCTCCGGGTCCCAACCGATAGCAGCGAACGTACTCTTCGCGCTCCTGCACGCATAGCCGGAGGTATAATGGATCCCAAAAACCGGACAGTGTGTTAAGCTCTGAACCACACCAAAACATGAGGAGTGGAAATGGGCAATGTTCGCAAGCAGTATACGGGGGCATTCAAGGCCAAGGTGGCGCTGGCGGCGATGC
>PEAP01000205.1 GCA_002753665.1 Magnetococcales bacterium DC0425bin3 | reverse complement strand
CGGCGGATGAAAGACCCTTCGGTGCCGGCCTTGCGGAAACGACTCTGGCTTTGGCCCGCATTCGGGCGGTGGAGAACCGCCTGGCGCTGGCCCGGGTGACCGATAATGGCCGGTCGGCGGTGCTGGATCCCTGGGGCAGGGTGGTGGGAGCCATTCCCGGAGGCGTCAGCGCGGCCCTGGCGACGGCGGTGCCCGCGGGACCGGCCGATGCCCCGTTCCGGCGCCTGGGGGGGGGAGTCTGGCCGTGGCTCTGTCTGCTGGTGCTGACCCTGGTGGGGCTGGCGATCACGAACGGAACGGGGTCTTCTTTCAGGTAAAGAAACACTCCACGCAAAAACTGCCGCCGGGGATGTGAAACACCTGCTTGACCGAGTGGGATCCGGACTTGTAGGCCATCTGGTAGTCGTGACCAATCACCAGGGTGGGCGGGGTGAGGTTGATGCGTTCGAAGTCCACCGACAGACCGGTCTGCACTCCGCCGGCCACCATGTTGGCCAGCTCTCCGAAGCCGTCCTTGGCTTCATCGTTCAGTTCCCGGATCGGCGTTCCGGCCAGATCCTGGGCCAGGGCCACCGCCAGTTCCCGGGTGGTGAACAGGTGAATGCCGCCGTTGATCACGCCGTTGAAGGTGACCAGGGCGCTCACTTCGGCTTCGGGGGGATGATAGGAGGCGTCGGGCAGACTGGTCCAGGCCGCCCCGGTGGTCAGGGGCAGGGTGAGCATGGTTTCGAAGATCTCTTCCACCGCGCGGACGATGAACCCGCCCAGGGTTTCCTTGAGCAGGGTGATGTCGATTTCCTCGGCCCGCAGCCGGGCATGGCGCCGCAGGCGTTCCAGCAGCAGTTCGGGATCGTGGCCCGACTCCTCCAGGATGCCGTCCAGGGAGGTGTAGCGGTCGGCCTCCATTCCCACCATGGCCAGACCCAGATGATCATTGCTCAGCCGGGCCACCCGGCATTGGAATTCCAGGACCAGCGGGTCGCCTTCCCAGCCCCGGGCGGCTTCCGGGTGGAAGAGCAGCTTCAGCACGCAGAGCTTGTCCAGCAGTGATTCCGCCAGCCGGGCGCCTTCCACCAGCAGGCCCGACAGGCTGAGGTTGCGGGTGGCCAGGGGCAAGAGTCTGCCATCGGGCAGCAGCAATTCGGCCTTGGCGAACAGCGGATAACGCGGTTTTCTGGGACGCATAATCCTGTGGGTTTCCATGATCCCGATCTTGTGAACGAATCCGGAAATGGGCGGATCGAACGATGGTCAGCCATCCTGTGCGGGACCTGACAGAATTCCCGTGGAGCCCTCTCCGTCGGGAATCATGGCATGAAACCGGAATATCCGAAACAAGAAATTACCCGATCATGTAGCAGTCTCACTTACCGTGGAAGTCGCGGAGCGGCTGGCATCGGTGGAGGGTGGAGGGAGGCTTCGCCGGGGGGGATGGGCTCCTTCAGGACCGTCTCGATCAGGCGGACCAGCAGGACGCCGTCCGCGGCGGTCAGGCCGTGATCGCCCTGGATCTGGTGGCTGACCGCCCGGTTGCCGAGGGCCGCCACCTGGCGCAGATCCTGGCTGCGGGTGGGTACCAGGGCATCGCCGTCCATCAGGCCGTCGCCGGCATGGATGATGGAGATGTAGTGGGCCGGGGGGTGGGGGCTGCGGTTGAGACGGAACAGGGGGCTGCCATCGGTTTCGGGCAGGAGATCCTGGTAGAGCTCCTGGGAACGGTTGAGGGTATCGGCCCCCACCAGGGGGGCGAACAGTGCCAGGGGGGTGGCGCCCAGCAGCCGTCCCAGGACAGCACGATCGGTGCCCAGGTGGGGGCTGGCGATGGTGATGAGGCCATGGAGACCCAAGGTCGGATTGCGCACCATGGCCAGCCTGAGGGCCACCCCGCCGGCGGAATGCCCCACGGCCAGGAGCTTCTCCTTGGGGTGGTTGGTCTTGACGGCGTCGAGGATGACCTTGAGCCATTGGGCCTGGACCGGCAGGGGGGCCTCGGAGGGCAGATCGGCCCGGTAGACCACCCGGCTGCCAGCGGGCTGGGGGATGCGCGACGGTCGCAGACCCTCGGGTCCCCCGGCGGTATAACCGCCGCCATCCCGCCAGCCGGCCTCCTGGAGGGTCTTCAGGAGGCCGCTGTCGGCCCAGGTGCGGTAGCCGCTCACATAGCCGTGGACCAGCACCAGAGCCTCACCCCGGGCCGGCAGGGGCAGCCCCAGGCCCAGGAGAACCAGCGGCAGCAGGCAGAGCAGCGAGCGGATCATGGTCGGTGGTTCCTGATAAGGAGGCGTGGGAAACGGCAGCAGCAGGGGGTGACGCTTCTGCTCATTCTTGCGCAAGTAACGTCCTTGCACAAAGGTATGATATGAATTCGCCTTTGGAGGAAGAAATTCCCCTGTCCCTGTGGCGGGCGGCCCTGGAACGGGTCTCCGGCGCCCGGGCGGTGGCCGACTGGCTGGAGCGTCGGCGGCCCGTCTGGTCCCGGGTGATGCTGTTGGCGGTGGGCAAGGCGGCGCTGGCCATGGCCGGGGGGGCCGTGGCCGTACTCGGGGAGCGGGTGGTGGGCGGGCTGGTGATCACCAAGGCCGGCCACGGGGTTCTGCCCACGGGATCGCCGCTGACCCTGCGGGAGGCCGGCCATCCGGTGCCCGATGCCGGCAGCCTCGCCGCCGGGGCCGATCTGCGGCAGCGCCTGGCCCTGCTGCCCCGGAACGTCCACCCGCTGTTGCTCCTGTCCGGGGGCAGCTCCAGCCTGATGGAATGTCTCCCGGATGGTGTTTCCCTGGACCATTTGGCCCGGGTGAACCGTTGGCTGCTGGGCAGCGGGTTGGATATCCACGCCATGAACCGGGTGCGCAAGGGTCTGTCCCTGGTCAAGGGGGGGCGGTTGGCCGGCCTGCTGCACGGGCGGGAGGCCACGGTCCTGATCCTGTCCGACGTGCGGGGGGACGACCCGGCCGTGATCGGCTCCGGCCCGTTGACACCCGATCCGGGTGGGCCGCTGCCGGCCCTGCCGGATTGGATCCTGGATCTGTTGGCCCGCGCTCCGCCGCCCCCGCCGCCGGATCATCCGGCCTTTGCCGCCCTGTCCATCCACCTGGTGGCCACCCTGGGGGATGCCCTGGAAGCCGCCCGTCGGCGCGCCCTGGACTGGGGCCTGCCGGTACGGGTGATGCCGGACTTCCTGGACGGGGAGGCCGCCGTGCGGGGGCGGGAACTGGGCCGGGCCGTGGCGGCGGGTCCGCCGGGCGTGACCCTGTGGGGCGGGGAGACCACGGTGCGCCTGCCCGCCGCGCCGGGG
>PEAP01000043.1 GCA_002753665.1 Magnetococcales bacterium DC0425bin3 | reverse complement strand
TGAGGTCGGTATCGACATCTCGGACCCGGCCCCAGGCGCCAGGGGAACAGCCGGGCCACGATCAACGCCAGGCCGTGGAGTCCCCCCCAGACCACGAAGGTCCAGTTGGCGCCATGCCAGAATCCCCCCAGCAGCATGGTGAGCATCAGGTTGATGCGGGTGCGGACGATCCCCCGACGGTTGCCACCCAGGGGGATGTAGAGATAGTCGCGCAGGAACCGGGACAGGGTGATGTGCCAGCGGCGCCAGAAATCGCTGATGGAAACCGCCTGGTAGGGGCTGTTGAAGTTCTGGGGCAGGTGCAGGCCGAACATGCGTCCCAGGCCGATGGCCATGTCCGAATAGCCGGAGAAATCGAAATAGATCTGCAGGGTGTAGGCCAACGCCCCGGTCCAGGCCACCAGCAGGGAGGGCCCCGGGTCATGGCCGGCCCCGGCGAACACCATGTTCACCAGCGGGGCAAGGGGATCGGCGATCAGCAGCTTCTTGGCCAGGCCGATGGTGAAGAGGGTGAATCCGGCCGCCAGGGCCTCGGACCAGGGCTCGGGCAGTTCCCCGCGGCGAATGCGCACGATCTGGGGCACGATGTCACGGTGGTGGACGATGGGACCGGCGATGAACTGGGGAAAGAAGATGATGAACAGGCCGTAGGTGGACCAGTCGTAATGTTCCTTCTGGGTGCGCAGATCCACCAGGTAGGCGATCTGCTGGAAGGTGAAGAAGCTGATCCCGGCCGGCAGGATGATGGCCAGGGGGGCCACCTGGGGGCCGCCCAGTTGGGCCAGGTTGAAGAGCAGGAAGTTGGTGTACTTGAACCAGCCCAGCAGGGCCAGGTTGGCGCCGATTCCCAGGGCCAGCCAGCCGCGTCCTGCCCCATGCTCTCCCGCCGCCAGGATGCGCTGGCCCACCAGCTTGTTGCCGATCACGCTGACCAGCAGGGCGGCCATGGCCACCGTCCCTTGGGGGCTGTAGGCCCACAGGGAGATGCCGATCAGGAAGGGCACCACCCAGCGGGCCCGGCCCATGGCCCGGAACAGGCCGAAACCCGCCAATCCCACGGGCAGCAGAATCAGCAGGAAGACGTTTTCGTGAAACAGCATCGATTCGGACGCTCCAGACAGGACGGCAGGTCACTGCTTGCGGAAATCCCGGACCTCAAGGTAGACCCGGGGCCTGTTGATTGCCATGGGAAATTGTCCGCTCATGCGTCGGGCCGCAGCTCTTCGACCATTTTCCCGAGCCGCGTCGCGAACCTCCGGGGTCCGAAGCGCTCCAGCGCCCGCAGGTGCAGCAGCCCGGGGTCGAAACGGCCCGCCTCCGCCCGGGCCCGTTGCAGGGCGGCGGCCAGCCGGTCCACATCCCCGGGGGCCGTCAGCCAGCCATCGGCCTCGGTGATCACCCGATCCGGACCGCCGCAGGCGGTGGCCAGCACCGGGCGGCCTCGGGCCAGGGCCTCGATCACCACCACCCCGAACGTCTCGAAACGGCTGGGCAGGACCACCACATGGCAGCGATCCATGGCGGCGTGGACCTGCTCCGCCGGCACCTCTCCGGGCAGGGTGACCCGATGGTCCAACCCCAGCCGTTGGATCATCGCCTCCAGGAGGGGGCGCTGCGGCCCCTCGCCCAGCACGGTGAGGGTGACCGGCAGGGCGGGGTCGGGAAAGGCCCGGGCGAAGGCCTCCAGCAGGAGGTCGTGCCCCTTGACCGGCAACAGGTTGCCCACCGCCAGGAAGCGCAGCGGCGGAGTCGGCGGCGGGGGATGGGGCGGATCGGCGGCGAAGTCTGGCGGGATCACGTTGGGCAACCAGAGCCAATGGGCGGCCGGCGGGCCCAGGTGCCGGACCATGATCTCGCCCAGGCGCGGGCTCACCACCAGATAGCGGGCCGCCCCGGCCACCGCGCGCCGCACCTGGGGATACAGCCCCCGGGGCACCAGTCCCTGGTGATAATAGGAGCTGTGTTCGGTGAGCAGGTAGGGAATGCCATGGCGCCGGGCCAGATCCCGGGCCAGCAGTCCGGCGGAAAGGGCGTTGTGGGCGTGGATCAGATCCGGCCGGCCCTGGTCGTGGAGGTAGCGGTCCATGGCCACCCGCCCCGCCCGCCGCCAGGCCAGCGGATCGAATCGCGGTCCGGGGGGCAGCAGATACAGGGCGCTGATGCGCAGCACCGGCAGGCCAGCCACGGTGTCCCAGGTGAGGGAGCGTTCCGGGAAGAAGAGTTTGTCCCACAGCCGTCCCAGCAGGGCCGGGATGGACAGCGTACCCAAGCGGTTGGGCACCCGGCGTCCCGCTAGGCGGAACAGCAGCGCCTTGAGGATCATCAGGGGACTCTCTGCCGGGCGGATGGAGAGGATGCCGATGCGTCCCAGCCCGGCCTGTCGCAGGGCCAGGGCCTGATGGTACTGGAAGATGCCGGCCAGGGGGGCGTGGGGGGGAACGAATTCCTCCGACGGGATGATCAGCAGATGGGGGCCGGCGAGGTCGGACATGTCAATCGTTCCGGCGCTCCAGCACCAGGATTTCGGTGGAGGGGCCGGGGGCGACCAGCCGGATCAGCAGCAGCTCCAGGGGCAGCAGCAGGTGACCGATGACCGCCCCCCAGGCCTCGCCCCGGGCCGACCAGCGGTAGATGCGGCTGAACAGGGCATGGAGCAGACGGCTGCGGCTGCGGGTGGGGTCGTTCATCAGCACGAACATGGCGCGCCGGCGCCGCGGCACGAATCCGGCCTGCTCCAGCATGGCCAGGATACGACTCTCGGTGCGGGACACCTGATGGGTCAGACGCTGCTCCTGATGGGGGCGCAGGTTGTCCGAGATCACCAGCCAGCCGCCGGGGCGCACCAGGCGGGCGAAATTGTCCAGGGCCTGGCGGTAGCCGGGATCGTCGATGATGTGGAACAGCACGTCCAGGCAGGAGACCACATCGAAGCGGCGCCCGGCCAGGGTCTCCGGCAGGGGGGCGGCGAGATTCAGCGACAGGAAGCCCTGGTCGGGAAAACGTCGGCCCAGGGCGGCCACCGCCACGTCGGTCAGGTCGCTGCCGGTGAGATCCCTCACCCCCAGCTCCAGCCAGCGTTCCACATAGAAGCCGGTGCCGGAGCCGGCATCCAGCACCGTGGCCCGGGACCAGTCGGGCAGCAGATCGGCCACCGCCCGGCGAAAGGCCTGGCGGCGCACCCGGTAGAGGCAACGGTTGTAGCTCACTGGCAGGCCGATGTCCCCCACGCCCCGGAAATCCATGTGCGCGCCCAGCCGGCTTTCCCAGTAGCGTTTGGTGTCCAGTTCGCCCATGACCAAGATCCCTCGCTGACAGACCGCCGTCACCTTGATGGGGGAAGCCTCCCTCCACCCTCCACCGATGAAAGTCGCGGAGCGACTTTCATCGGTAAAGTTACCATGTCCGGTGCCTGGCCCGCAGCCCTGTTTGGAATCGGGGGACAGCACAGGGGAAGATTGTGTCTTGCTGGATATGTGTGTATTTTATACACACATATGTCCAGGGAGGGGGTCATACCGAAAAGCAGCCGGGAAATCATCAAGATCTTGAAAGAGGCTGGATGGATCAAATCCGGCCAGTCTGGCGGCCATCATCACTTCAGGCACCCCGAGTGGCCTGGCAAGGACATGCCCATCGGGACATTGAAGAGCATCGAGCGGCAGACAGGGCTCAAACTGAAATGAGAGAGATGATCATGGCCATCTGGAGATTTCTTGCCATCATCGAACGCGGTTCCGAAGGATTTGGGGTCACATTTCCGGATTTTCCCGGCTGCACCAGTTACGGGAATACCATCCAGGAGGCAGCCGAACACGCTGAGGAGGCGCTTGCCGGGCATGTGGGCCTCATGTTGGCGGACGGGGACCCCATTCCGATTCCGAGCGACCTGGACGATGTGCCAATTGACCCGGAAGTGGATGAGATCGCTCGAATTCTGGTCCGGATAAACCTCTACGGCAAGGCGCGGCGCCTGAATATTTCCCTGGATGAGGGATTGCTTGCCGAAATCGATGCGGCGGCGGCCGTGGCCGGGATGAGTCGGTCGGCTTTCCTGGCGGAATCGGCCCGTTTGCGTCTATCGAAAACGGCATAGCCTTGCCATGGATTCCCCCCCATCCCGGCCCCGGGTGCTGCTGATCTACGACTGGTTCGAACCCGCCGTGCAGGCCGGCGGTCCCATCACCTCCTGCGCCAACCTGGTGCGTTTTCTGGGCGGTCGGATGGATTTTTTCGTGCTGACCCGCAACCGCGAAATGGACGGCACCCGGCTGGAGCGGCCCGCCGACCGGTGGCTGTCCTGGGAGGCCGGGGCGCGGGTCTGTTATGCCGAGCGTCGATGGGGATCGCGGGGAGTATGGCGGGTGCTGCGGGAGGTGCGGCCCCGGGTGATCTACCTCAATGGCATCTATTCCCCGGTGGGGGTTCTCCTGCCTCTGCTGCTGTGCGGCATGGCCGCCCCGGCGGCCCGGCTGGTGCTGGCCCCCCGGGGCATGCTGCAGGCCGGTTCCCTGTCGGTGAAGGCCTTCAAGAAGCGCCTGTTCCTGCCCCTGCTGTGTTGGCTGCTGGCCTGGCGGCGGGTGACCCTGCAGGTCACCGGCGCCGAGGAGGAGGCCGACCTGTACCGGGTCTTCCCCCGGCCCCACCGGGTGGTGCGGCTGGGCAACGTGCCCCGCACCACCATCGAACGTCGGGCCAATCCGCTGCCCCACCATCCGCCGCGGCTGGTCACCGTGGCCCTGATCAGCCCCATGAAGAACATCCTGGAATGCCTCCAGGCCCTGGCCCGGCTCGGGGAACCGGTGGAGTATCACCTGTTCGGCCCGGTCAAGGATCCCGGCTACTGGGCGGACTGCCAGCGGGTGGTGGCGGCTCTGCCGGCGGCCGTGGGTTTCGTCTATCATGGACCCCTGGACCGCGAAGCGGTGCCGGGGGTGCTGGCGGAGCATGATATCTACCTGCAACCCAGCCGCAGCGAGAATTTCGGCCATGCCCTGTTCGAGGCGCTGCTGGCCGGTTTGCCCCTGATCACCAGCTCCAACACCCCTTGGCAGGACCTGGCCGTCCGGCAGGCGGGCTGGAACGTGGCCGGGGAGGATCCGGCCGCCCTGGCGGCGGTGCTGCGGCAGGCCCTGGATCTGGCCCGGGATCCGATCCGCTACCAGACCTGGAGCGCCGCCGCCCGGACCGTGGCGGAGGAGTATCTGGCCGGGGCGGGATTGGCGGAGGGCTATGGGGCGCTGCTGGGGGTTGGGTGATGGGAGTCGTTGGGGGTAAAGTGTTTTTGGAGAAGATCAATGAATCAGGCAAAATTCGATCGTATGGCCACCCTGGGTGCTGATGGCATCCAATGACGGCCTCCCTGTTTTCCCGAGTCTTTTCGGCCAGCCGGCTGGTGGCGCTGCTCGGTTCCAGCCGGTTGCGCAACGCCATCCTGATCGGTCTGGCGCTGCTGGTCGGACTGGTGGGACTGCTGATCGATGGGATCCTGAAGGCCATCGGTCCCCACAGCCTGCTGCCCGTCGTCGCCCTGATCATGCTGACCAGCCTGGCGGCGATGTTGGCGAGTCTGTTCCTGTGGCGGCGCGCCGGCGCGCCCCTGGCCCAGTCCCGCCGGGAGCTGGAAGCCAAGGTGCGGCAACGGACCGAATGGCTGCGCAGCATCATCGACACGGCCATGGTCGGCATCATCGTCATGGACACCCGGGGGATCATCCAGGAGTTCAGCCCCGCGGCCAGCGACATCTTCGGGTACACCGCCGTCGAGGCCGTGGGGCGCGGCGTGGCCATGCTGATGCCAGAGCCGGACGCCTCCCACCATGACGGCTATCTGGAAGCCTATCTGCGCACCGGGCAGCGGCGGGTCATCGGCACCGGCCGGGAGGTGATCGGGCGCCACAAGGACGGCCACACCTTTCCCGTCGAACTGTCGGTGGGGGAGGGCTGGATCGACGGCGAGCGGTTCTTCACCGGCATGGTGCGGGACATCAGCAAGCGCCGCCGTTCGGAGCTGGAGGCCCAGGAAACCCAGGAGCGGCTGGAACTGGCCCTGAAGGGGGGCAACCTGGGCTTCTGGGATGTGGATCTGACCAACGGCAAGACCATGGTCAACGAGCAGTACCGGGTCATTCTCGGCTACGGTCCCGGCGAGGATCCGCCGGTGGATCGGGACATCTGGCTGGACTGCATCCATCCGGACGATCTGGTGGCGGTCAAACGCGCCGGGGAGGAGTACAAGATCGGGCAGCGGAAAGACTACGAGATCCAGTATCGCATCCAGTCCTGCACCGGGGAGTGGAAGTGGCTGTCGTCCCGCGGGGCCATCATGTCCCGGAACCCGGACGGCAAGCCCACCCGCATGGTGGGCACCGTCATGGACATCAGCGCCGGCAAGAAGGCCCAACTGGAGCAGATGGCGCTGCTGCGGGAGCTGAACTTCCAGAAATACGCCCTGGACCAGCATGCCATCGTCAGCGCCACCGACGTGGCCGGGGTCATCACCTACGTCAACGACCGTTTCTGTCAGGTGAGCGGCTTCCGCCGGGAGGATCTGGTCGGTCAGACCCATCGTCTGGTCAAGTCCGGCCGGCATCAGCCGTCATTCTATGCCGGCATGTGGAAGCGGATCGCCCAGGGCAAGGTGTGGCGGGGCGAGGTGTGCAACCGCACCCGGCAAGGCAGCCTGTATTGGGTCAGCGCCACCGTGGTGCCGTTTCTGGACGAAGCGGGCCGTCCGGAACGCTACGTCTCCATCCGCACCGACATCACCAAGCGCAAACAGGCCGAGGAACGCCTGCAGCGCACCCGGGACGAGCAGTTCCTGCTGATGGAGTTGTTGGGGCTGGGCATGACCAACGCTTCCCTGGAGACCCTGCTGTTGCGGTCCCTGGAACGGATTCTGAGTACCACCCGGCTCACCCTGGCCCCCAAGGGGGCGATCTTCCTGCTGGATGAAACCCGCAACGTCCTGGTCCTGGCCGCCCGGCATCGCATGCCGGACCACCAACGGGAGCTGTGCGGCACCGTGGCCCTGGGACAATGCCTGTGCGGCAAGGCCGCCCAGACCGGGGAGATGATGTTTGCCGCCCATGTGGACGACCGGCACGACATCCACCTCGACCGCATGGCCGATCATGGTCATTACTGCATGCCCATCAAATCCGGCCAGCGGCTGATCGGGGTGCTGACCGTCACACTGCCCCCCGGTCACGGGGAGTTCGCCGCGGAACGGGAGCTGCTGGAGGCGGTCTGCGACATCCTGGCCGCCATGATCACCCGCAAGCGCGCCGAGTCGGCGGTCAAGGAAGCCTGGCAGGTGGTCTCCGCCAGCATCGATTACGCCGCCAACATCCAGCAGGCCATTCTCTCCAGCTCCAACCTGCTGGACGCCCGCCTGCTGGACCATTTCATCTGGTGGCAGCCCCGGGATGTGGTGGGGGGTGACATCTACTGGTACCGCAACTGGGGACCGGGCATCCTGATCATCCTGGCGGACTGCACCGGCCATGGGGTGCCCGGGGCCTTCATGACCCTGATCACCAACGGCGCCCTGGATCAGGCCCTGTTGGAAACCCCGCCGGGCGATCCGGCCATCCTGTTGCAGCGCATGCATCAGTTGATCCAGATGGTGCTGGGCCAGGAGGAAGCCGCTTCCCACCGGCCGGCCAACGATGGTCTGGAGGCCGGCATCTGTTTCCTGCGACCGGACCAGGGCAGTCTGATCTTCGCCGGGGCGCGTTTTTCCCTGTTCCACGCCCGGGGCGGTCAGGTGGCCGAGATCCGCGGTGACAAGGCTGGCCTCGGCTACCGCGGCATCCCCCAGGGTGTGACGTTCACCAACCATTCCCTGACCTTCGCCCCGGAAAGCCGGTTCTATCTGACCTCCGACGGTCTCCTCGACCAGGTGGGCGGTCCCCGGCGCCTGGGTTTTGGCAAGAACCGCTTCAAGAAACTGCTGGCCGACCTGGAGGGGGTGCCGTTCGCCGAGCAGAAGGATCTGATCCAGAAGGCCCTGCTGGCGTATCAAGGGCAGGAGGCGCGGCGCGACGACGTGGCCGTCCTCGGCTTCCGGGGCGGGGTGGCCGGGGGGGGTGGGAAGCCGGATCCGGAGGGGGCATCCGGCATCGGGCCGGCTCTCAGCGTCGGGGTGGCCGAGATCGACGCCGACCACCAGCGGCTGCTGGGCTTGATGGCCCGCCTGGAAGAGGCCATTGCCCAGGGCGCCGGCGAGGCGGTGGTGCGGGATATCCTGGCCCACCTGCTCGACTACACCTCCTGGCATTTCCGCCATGAACAGCGTCTCATGCGGCAATATGTCTATCCCGACTTCGCCAGCCATCGGCAGGAGCATGAGAATTTGATCAGAAACGCCCTGGCGCTGCGGGACAAGCTGACGGCAGGGCAGATGCTGGCCTCCGAACTCCACGGCTTTCTGGGGATCTGGATCACCGAGCACATCCTCGGTGCGGACCGGCGCCTGGGAGCGTGGCTGGGCAGCCGACTGCGGCCGGATTGAACAAAAAGCCAGGGACATTCCCAGAAGGTGACCTGTTTCGGTCGGGCCAGAAGGTGACCTGTTTCGGTCGGGCCAGAAGGTGACCTGTTTCGGTCGGGGATGTCCCTGGCTTTTGCATCACGCCCGGTCGGATGCTGACCGGGCGCAGGTCGATCAGCGGGGCGGAGCCGCCTCGGCGGGAGGTTCCTGTCCGGCCATGTCCGGCTCCATGGCGTCATTCATGGGGGCCTGGAAATCGCGGATACAGGAGGCGATGTAGGCTTCCATCTCTTCCTGGGGAATTTTGTCTTCCATGGCGTATCCGCGGCACTGGGCTTCCAGCTTGCTCGTCTCGTCGGCGGCGGGAGCGGCAGCTTCCGGCGCGGCCATGACCGGGCTCGTCCCCAGGAGGAGCAGCCCCAGTGCCATCGAAATTCCATAAGCCTTTTTCATGAAGGGAATCCTCTATTGCACATGATGAAAAACAGCGTTCCAAACCAGGTTCGGCAGTCCTGACGCGACTGCGCCATTCCCTATACGCCCGGGCCTCGTCTCTTGTAAAATTCGATGTTTTGATTGTGTCGATCAATTTTTTTTGATAAATATATTGAATCGTTTCAATCATTGTTTATTATCGTAGAGGCTGTGATGGACCTGGATCTGCTGCGAACCTTCATGGAAGTGTACCGCACCCGGCATTTCGGCAAGGCTTCGAAGAACCTGTTCGTGACCCAATCGGCGGTGAGCGCGCGCATTCGGCAGTTGGAGGAGCTGGTGGGGGTGAGCCTGTTCACCCGCGCCCGCAACGACATCCAATTGACCTCGGCCGGCCGGCGGCTGGTGAAGACCGCCGAGGGCATGCTGCATCTGTGGGACGAGGCCAAGGGGTCCCTGCATTTCAGCCGGGAGGGTCAGCGGTTGCTGGTGGTGGGGGCCTTGACCAGCCTGTGGGACATCTTTTTGCAAAATCGGGTGCTGCCCCTGGCCAGGAACATGCCGGGCCTGGCGCTGCGCTGCGAACATCACAGCAGCGAGGGTCTGGTGCAGGGCCTGCTGGCCCGGACCCTGGATGTGGGGTTTCTGTTCGACCCGCCCCAGGCGCCGGAGCTGATCACCCGGGAGATCACCCCGGTGGAACTCATCCTGGTATCCACCCGGCCGGGTCTGGAGGTCCGCCAGGCCCTGGAGGGGCCTTACATCCTGGTGGACTGGGGGATATCCTTCTCCATGGCCCATGCCCGCTGGTTTCCGGACCTGCAACCTCCGGCGATCCGGGTGGACCGGGGCCGCATGGCCCTGGATTTTCTCGCAGGATTCGAGGGCTCGGCCTATCTGGCCGACATCATGGTGAGCGACCGCCTCGCCCGGGGGGAACTCTTTCCCGTGGCCGACGCCCCCACCTTCAAACGCCAGGCCTGCGCGGTCTATTCCCCCAAGCGCGACCTCCGGCCCCTGGTGGAGGAGGCCCTGGGGCACATGATGGCGGAGGGCGGCGGAGCGGAGAAAAGTGATTGAAGAATACCCTGCGCACCGACGATAATGGCCGCAGGGAACGGGGATGGGCAGCGCGGGTGGGCGGGGGACCTGCGGAACGACAGGAGGGCGGCATGGTGGAATCACGGGTGGCCAGACTCGAAGCGGCGGTGGAGCATATCCAGACCGATCTCGCCGATCTGAAAACCGAGTTCCGGGATTTTCGGACGGAGACCCACGCCGAGTTTCGGAATTTTCGGACGGAGACCCAGTCCGAATTTCGGAATTTCCGGTCGGAAACCCAATCCGAATTTCGGGAGATGCGCATCGAGTTCCGGGATTCGCGGCGCATCCTGTGGCGGATGTTCGTGTTCACCTGGACCATGATGATCGGCTTCGGCGCCGGCATTGGGGGGATGATGGCCAGAAAATTCGGCTGGTGGTGAGCCTCAATCGGCCTGGCGCCGGTCCGGGTGGTGTTTCAGGATTTCATCCAGCAGCAGGCGTTTCTTGATCGGCTTGGTCAGGTGGGCGTTGCAGCCGGCGGCCAGGCTCTTGTTGCGTTCTTCTTCCATGGCATAGGCGGTCAGGGCCAGGATCGGGATGGGCGGGCGACCCTGCTCCCGTTCCCGGTTGCGGATGGCCCGGGTGGCGGAATAGCCGTCCATCACCGGCATCTGCATGTCCATCAGCACCAGGTCGAAAGTCTCCTGCCGGACCTGCTCCACGGCCTCGGCCCCGTTGGCGACCACGGTCAGACTGTGGCTGGAATTCTTCAGAAAACTGCGGATCAGCAGTTGGTTGTCCAGGCTGTCCTCGGCCAGCAGAATGCGGAGCCCCGGGCTGTCCAGGGGGTTGGTCGGGGCCGCGGGGGGCGGCGGGGGCGGGCTGGGGGCCGGCGGGGTCGCGGTGACGATGGTCACCGGGACGGTGAAACGGAACTGGCTGCCCTGACCCACGGTGCTTTCCACCTGAATGGGACTGCCGCCCATGAGCGCGACCAGCCGTTTGGAGATGGTCAGGCCCAGGCCGGTGCCGCCGAAGCGACGGGTGATGCTGGTGTCGGCCTGGCTGAACATGCTGAAAATGCTGTCCAGCTTGTCCGCGGCGATGCCGATGCCGGAATCGCTGACCGTGAAGCGCAGTTCGGCGACCTGGGGGGCAGGGCGGTCCAGGCGCAGGGTGACATGCCCCTTTTCGGTGAACTTGATGGCGTTGCCCACCAGGTTGATCAATACCTGACGGATGCGGCTGGGATCCCCCCGGACCAGGCCGGGCACATCGTCGTCCACCCGACAGGTCAGCTCCAGCCCGACGTTCGTGGCCCGGAAATGCAGGATGTCCAGGGTCTGCTGGACAATCTCCCGGGGATTGAAGACCGTTTCGGACAGCCGCAGATGACCGGCCTCGATGCGGGACAGGTCCAGGATGTCGTCGATCAACTCCAGCAGGGCACCGCCGGCCCGCTGCAGCACCGCGATCTGTTGCTGCTGCTCGGCATTCAGCGGACTGTCCAATAGCAGCTCGCTCATGCCGATCATGACGTTCATGGGCGTGCGGATTTCATGACTCATGGTGGAGAGGAACTCGCTCTTGGCCTGATTGGCCGCCTCGGCCTGCTGCTTGGCCAGCCGCAGGGCCTCCTCCACCTCCTTGCGCTGGGCGATTTCCTGTTCCAGCAGCCGGTTCTTCTCCTCCAATTCCCGGGTGCGCTCCTGGACCCGCAGATCCAGTTGCCGCAGGGCCTGCTGCAAGGCCCGGTCGCTGATGCGCAGTCGCTCCAGGGCCTGGCGGTTGCTGCGGTCGCGCTCGGCCAGGGTCTTGTACAGCCGCACGCGGTTGAGGAGCTGATAGTCGTCGATGGGCTTGGTCAGATAGTCCACCGCCCCGGCCTTGAAGCCGTGACGGGCGAATTCCTCGGTCTTGAAGACCGCGGTGAGGAAAATGACCGGGATCTCCCGGGTGCGGGCCGACATCTTCAAATGGCGGGTGGTCTCGAAGCCGTCCATGCCCGGCATCTGCACGTCCATGAGGATCAGATCCAGCGGATGTTCGATGGTCAGGGCCAGGGCCTGGTCGCCGGACACCGCTTCCAGAATCTGACAATGCTCCAGCCGGCCCAGCAGCATCCGCAGGGCGAAGCGATTGTTGACATTGTCGTCCACGATCAAGATCCGGAACTGGAATCCCGTCCGCGGGAAGGGGGGATGGCCGGTCATCGCCGTCGATAGACCCTCAACGATTGGTCCACACTGCCGAAAAGATCCTGGCCGGTGCCGGGGGGCAGGCTTTCCCTGGCGCCCAGCACCAGGTAGCCGCCCTGGTGCAGGCTGCGGGCGAACAGCGCCAGGACCTGTTCCTGCAACGTCCTCTGGAAATAAATGAACACATTGCGGCACAGGATCAACTGGAATTCGTTGAACACCCCATCATTCGCCAGCGAATGGCTGAAGAACAGGATCCGTTCCCGGAGGTGGGGAGCCATGGCCAGACAGGATCCCTGCCGTGCCAGATGGCGGCTGTGGTCGCCCTGGCCGCCGCTTTGCCGGTAATGGTCGCGGAAGGCGTGCAGGTTGGTGGCCGGGTAGAGGCCGTTGCTGCCCTGCTGCAACAGCACCGGGTTGATGTCGGTGGCGAAGATGCGGCTGCGGTGCAGCAGTCCGGCCTCGTCCAGGAGGATGGCCAGGGAATAGGCATCCTCGCCGCTGGCGCAGCCGGCCACCCAGATGCGGATCAAGGGAAAGCTGGCCAGCCAGGGAAACAACTCTCGCCGCAGCCAGTCCAGTTGCCGGGGATGGCGGAAGAAGTTGGTGACTCCGATGGACAGCTCCTGGAACAGCCGTTCGAACAGCGGCGGCTGGGCCAGCAGGGCGCGTTGGAAGGCGTAGAAGGTCGGAAAGCCCAGGGTGTCCATCATCCGCAGGGTGCGCCGTTGCAGGGTGCCGGGGGCGTATTGGCGGTAATCGTAACCGTAACGGGCATGCACGCCGTCCAGGAAAGTGCGGATCAGGACCTCGTCCGGCAAGGCGTTCGGACTGGCGGCGGCGGCGAACAGGCTGGCGATGCCCCGCCAGGAGCAGAGCATGTCGTATTCCCCGGCGGCCGCAGCCTGCTTGACCAGAGCCGTGGCCTGGCATTCGTCGGCCCGTTCCACCAGCACCAGCCCGCCGGCGGCGCGGATTTTGGGCAGGGCCGCCAGGCCGTCCTGTCCCAGGCCGCACAGCAGGCCCGCCACCAGCCCGTCGCCGTATTCCCGGGCCAGGGATTCGAACAGCAGGCCGATGGACGGCCGGGCGAAGTCCTGCTTGCGGTCCCGGGTCAGGTACAGCAGCCCGCTGTTGACCCGCATGTGGTGCCCGGGCGGGGCGATGTAGAGGGTGCCAGGGATCACCGGGGTCAGGTGGTGAGGCATCTCCACCCGGCAGGGGGTGCGGGTGCGCAGCAACTGGTCGAGAAGGTGGGGATGATTCTCGGAGACATGCTGGACCAGAAATACCGGCACCGCGGCCTCCGGCAGGCGTTCGATGATGCTGATGAACTTGTCCAGGCTGTCCGCCGAGCCCCCCAGGGCCAGGGCGCGCACCGCCGGCACCGGAGTGGCGCTGGGCGGGGGCCAGGTGTGACGGCGGCTGGGAATGCCCAGGGCGTTCAGGTAATAGGCCAGGGTGGTCTGGTAGACGATCAGCCGGGCGGCCGGGTTGCGATCGAACAGGGCCGCCAGGGCCAGCACCGTGCGGGTCGGCACCACGGGCGCGTCGAACAGGGAGACCTCCACCGCCCCCGGGGCGGCGGATTCCAGGGCGGCGAGCAGGGCGGTTTCGGTCGCGCCCGTCACCGGGCCCAGCACCAGGATGCGCTGCCGGTCCGGGGCGTCATGGACCGCGACGCTCATCGGGGTTTGCCGATCCAGGCCCGGGCCATGTTGATCAGCAGTTCATAGTCCACCGGCTTGGCCAGGTAATCATCGGCTCCGGCCTCCAGGCATTTGTGCCGGTCGTCCTTGAGGGCCTTGGCGGTCAGGGCGATCACCGGCAGGCGCTTCAGGGACTCGATGGCGCGGATCCGGGTCATGGTCTCGTAGCCGTCCATCTCCGGCATCATGATGTCCATGAACACCAGGTCCACCGGTTCCTCCTGGAGCAGCTCCAGCGCCTTGCGGCCGTTGAGGGCGCTCAGGACTTCGGCGCCGTGCTGCTCCAGGGCTTCGGAGAGGACGAAGAGGTTGCGGGGATCGTCGTCCACCACCAGCAGCCGTTTGCCCGCCAGCAGACTGTCCCGCCGCGGGGGAGGGCTCCCCGGCTGGTCGTGCTGGCGGGTCTGGGCCAGGGTGGCGGCGAGAAAGCGTTCGATGTCCTCCAGCAGCCGCTGCCGGGCCTGGGGGGCCTGCTGGATCAGGCTGTCGGTGAAACGGCGCAGTTGGGCGACCCGCTCCTCGCCGATTTCCCCGGCGGCGTAGATGATGATCTTGGCGTCGGGCTGCCGCTCCAGCAGCTTCCGGCAGAATTCGGCGCAGTCCATGTCCGGTGGCTCGTGGTCCACCAACACCAGGTCGAAGGCGTCCCCGGCGGCCAGCGCCAACGCCTCGGCGGCGGAACGGGCCGCCACCTGCCGGCTGCCGGGCCGGGCCCGGTCCGCCACCAGTTCGGCCCGCAGGGCGGCGCCTTCCACGATCAACATGGCGCCGTGGGGCCGATCCATGGCCGCCAGCAGGGCGTTTTCGGCCCCCTGAATCTGTTCCGCGGTCACCGGTTTCTGCAGGACGCCGATGGCGCCCTGCTCCAGCAGGGCCGGATTCCGATCCCGGGAGGAGATGACAAAGACCGGTATCTCCTTCAAGCCTGGATCGGTCTTGATCCGGGCCAGCAGGGCGTCGCCGTCCATGTCCGGCAGGCCCAGGTCCAGGATGATGCCGGCCGGCCGGTGGGCGGCGGCCAGGGCCAGACCCTCCTGGCCGCTGCGGGCCTGGAGGGTCCGCAACCCCTGGCGATGGTTGATGATGGCGATGGTCTCCAGGAAGTTGGGATCGTCGTCGATGACCAGGATGGCCGGCGTCCCGGCGGGCAGGGCGGGCCTGGGGGCGGCCGGGGGGAGTGGGGCCGGCCTGGCGGCGGTCCGCTCCGGGCCGGTGGGGAGACAGAGGGTGAAGGTGCTGCCCTCGCCCTCCTGGCTGGCGACCTGGAGGCTGCCGCCCAGCAGGCGGGTCAGCTCCCGGCTGATGGACAGCCCCAGGCCGGTGCCGCCGAAGCGGCGGGAGATGGAGCTGTCCACCTGGCGAAAGGCCTCGAAGATCAATTCCAGCTTGTCCGGCGGAATGCCGATGCCGGTATCCGCCACATGGATGCGCAGGGGCCGTTGGGGATCGTCGCCGGTTTCGCAGCGCAGCGCCACCGTGCCATGGGGGGTGAACTTGAAGGCGTTGGCCAGCAGGTTGCGCAACACCTGGACCACCTTGTTGCGGTCGCCCACCACCGGGCCGTGGAAGGCGTCCTCCACCCGGAAGTCCAGGGCCCGCTCCCGGGCGGTTTCCGCGAACAGATCCTGGAGTTCGGCGGCCAGTTCGCCGGTATCGAAGGATTCCGGATGCAGCTCCATGCGGCCGGATTCGATTTTGGAGAGATCGAGGATGTCGTTGATCAGGCGCAGCAGGTCGTTGCCGGAGTTGTGGACCACCCGGGCGCGGCGCACCGTTTCCGGATCCAGGGTGCCGTCCTCGTTCAGGGCCATCATCCGCGAGATGAGAATGATGGAATTGAGGGGCGTGCGCAGCTCGTGGCTCATGTTGGCCAGAAAGTCCGACTTGTAGCGGTCGGCCTCTTCCAGTTGCCGGGCCCGGGCGCTGAGTTCCGCCTGGCTGTCGCGCAGGGCGGCGTTGTTGGCCGTGAGGTCATGGGCCTGGCCCTCCAGCAGTTGCTGCTGTTCCTCCATCTGGGCGTTGGTCTGCTGGAGTTCCTCGGTCTGCTGTTGCAGTTGCTGCTGCTGTTCCTCCATCTGGGCATTGGCCTGCTGGAGTTCCTCGGTCTGTTGTTGCAGTTGCTGCCGCTGTTCCTCCATTGCGGCGTTGACCTCCTGCAACTGCCGGTTCCGGTCCTCGGTCATGCGGGTGGCCGATTCGGATTTGGCCAGCAGGGTGGCGATGCGGTCCCGCTGCAGGGTGGCGAACAGGGCGGCGGCGACCATCCCGGCGGCCTGGTCCAGGAATTCCCGCTGGACCTCGTCCAGGGGGGTGAAGGCGGCCAGCTCCAGGACGCCCTGGAGGATCTCCTGGTAGAGCAGCGGCACGGCGATGATGACGAGGGGCGGGACCGACAGCGTGCCAGTGGTGACCAGGCCCTCCGCCCGGGTGACGTTGCGCAGCAGGATCGGCTGCTTCTCCCGGGCCACCTGGCCCACCGCGCCCTCGCCCAGGGCGTAGCGGGTGGCGACCGTATCCCGTTCGGTGAACATGTAACTGCCCATCAGCACCAGGGGTTTGCCGGTGGCGTCGTCCCGATCGAAGACGAAGAACGCCCCGTGGCCGGCTTCCAGACGCCGGCACAGGAAGGCGCTGGCCCGGCTGGCCAGCTCTTCCAGGCTCGGGTCTCCGGCCAGCTCCCGGCCCAGACCGCCGAGGCCTTCGGCCAGCCAGGTCCGACGGGCGTGGGCCTGGCGGTTCTTGTCCAGCACCGCGGTCATGTTGTTGATGGCATTGCCCAGCAGGTCGTCGGCCGAGAGGACCCGGACCCGCTTGGAGTAGTCCCCGGCGGCGATGGTATCGGCCTGGCGGGTCAGGTTGCCCAGGGTGTCCATCAGGTGATTGGTGGAGGCCAGCACCCGGCCGATTTCATCCCGGTAGGGATAGGCGACGGGTTCCGGGGTCACCTCGCCCCGACCCAGTTTCTCCAGTTGACGGGTCATGGCGGCCAGAGGGTTCAGCACGCCGTTCAGGGCCAGGCGGGTGGCCAGCAGCACCAGCCCCATGGCCGCGGCCAGAATGGTGAAGAACACCAGGCCGAAGCTGTTCAACTGGGTCAGCACCCGGGCCTGATCCACCAGGCCCACCACGAACCAGTGCTGCTCCGGGACGGCCGGGTCGGGCTGGATCCGGTGGTGGCTGACCACCAGGGCGCCGACCTCCGCCGCGCCCTGTTCCGACCGCTGGAGTGCGGCGAAGGCCGCGGGAAGGTCGGTGCGGAAGGTGCCGGGCAGGCCCCGCAGATGTCCCCAGGTCCGCTCCGGATCCCGGTGGTGGAAATAGTCTCCTGTGGCGGAAATCAGGTAATAGCGGTGGTCGCCGCCGGCGTCGGCCCGGCGCACCATGTCGAGGAAGGACTGGGCCAGGATTTCCACCATGACCACCCCGTAGCGGACCTCGTTGGCCCCGATCACCGGCTGGGCGAAGCGGATCACCGGCAGCAGCGGTTGCCGTGGGACGCCCTGCTCCATGGCCAGGGTCAGGGGCGAGACCTGGGTCCGATTGCGGTCCAGGGCCAGGGCGACCTGGAAATCGATGTTGGGCCGCCGGTTCCGCAGGCCGGCGCCGGTGGCGGTCTGCACTTGGCCGGTGGTCGGGTCGCGCAGCACCCGGATCCGTTCCCGTCCCTCCCGATCCAGGAAACAGAGTTCATGGATTTCCTCCCGGGCGGCCACCAGGGAGCGGAAGGCGTCGATGACCGTGATCTTCCAGTCCATGGTCTTCTCCTCCATGCCCAGCTCTTCCCAGTAGAGGAGCTGTTCCAGGGCGTGGAACTGGGACATCGAGCGCAGGTCCCGGGGGACTTCCCGCAGGAAGAAGGTGATGGCCTGGGCGATTTCGGCGGTCTGGCCGGCGATGCTTTCCAGGGCCTTGCCCCGGTAGGCCGCGCCGGCGTTGACATAGCCGTAATAGCCCACCAGCGACAGGGACAGCAGCACCACGCCATGGAACACCAGGGCGATGCGGGTGCGCACCCCCCAGTGGGCCGGCAGGCGGAAACGGCGGGCCGGGGCGGTCGGATTCATGGGGCGCCTCCCTGACGCAGGGTTTGGATCAGGGACAGCTTGCGGGCCACCCAACCCAGCAGTTGCTGGACATGGGCCTGGGTTTTGCCCCGGGTCATGCGGTGGGGCGGGGTTATCTGCTCGACCCCCAGGGCGGCCTTCACGGTCTGCAGATCGGCCAGGGCCAGCCCCACCAGGTTGAAGATATCGGCCGGCCGGGGGTTGGGAATGGCCAGGAAGGGGGAAAAATCGGTCCGCTGGAGACCCAGGTCCGCCTGGATGCGCTGAATTTCCCCCAGCACGGCCATGGCCGCCGCCTGGGCGTCATGGGAGGTGGCGTCGGCCAGTCGGGCCGGGGGAAAGGCCGTATCGGGCAGATGCAGCCGATCCAGGAGCGTGCTGGCGTCCTCGAACAGCCGCATGGACTCGCCGAACACATGGGACGGATCGATGTCCTCGCCGATGAGGGCATCCAGGTGCAGGGAGATGGCGTGGAGCTGGTTGTAGTTGTCGATGGGCCGCTTGCCCCGGGCCGCCGGGGGCTCCTCGATCGACCGGGTGATCCCCAGTCGACCCTTGAGGATGGTCAGTTCGGTCAGGATGCGCTGGGTCTGTTCGAGGACCAGAGCCGGGTCCAGCTTCAGGACCGGTTCCAGACCGTTGGGCAGGATGCGGGGCAGACCGTGCTTCGCCCGCAGAATGTTGAGTTTGATCAGAATCAGGTAGGTCTTCTGCCACACATGGCGGGGACGCAGCTCCGCCTTGACCGGAACCGGGGCGATCATCTCCGGCTTGCGGTTCCCGTGGGCGTAGAGCAGCAGCACCTCCCATTCGATCCGCTGGATCTGGGTAAAGACCTGGGAGGGGTCGAAGTCCGCCGCCCCGGCGCTGGAGGCCGTCAGGCCGATCAGCAGGCCGAGCATCGGCAGGATGGTCCACGGCAGCGTCATGGGAGGATCTCAGCGGCAGGATTCTGGTGGCCGGACGATACCGGCTGGTGACCCCATTTTATCCGTCGAAGGCACCCCCTGCCATCATTTTTTCCCGATTCCTGGATGATTAATTTAGACAAAATTCATCGAACTTCAATTGGTTGTAACAGAATGTCCGACGGTTGACCGGAACATCCCGTCGCGGCTGTCATCCCCCTTTCATCGACATCATCAGGCAAACTCGATCCGCAATCGTCTGCCGACGGCATGGGCCAGTCGCTCCAGGGATTCCAGGGTGATGGCCGTGTTTTCGGGATCGAGCAGGCGGTCCAACTGGGAACGGCTGGTGTTGAGTTCCCGGGCCAGATGGGCCTTGGTCAGGTGTTCCTGTTGCATGATATCCGCCAGTTGCAGCGCCAGGAGTCGTTTTCTGGCCTTGGCGGAGACCTCATCCAGCAGGCCTTCCTCGTCCAGCAAGCCATCCAGGGAACTGCCTCTATGTCGGTTCATTGTCCGTCTCCTCGTATAGCCGTTTGCGGCTGCGGGCCAACGTCAGATCTTCCTTTGGGGTCTTCTGGGATTTCTTCTCGAAGCCATGCAACAAAACCATGTCATGTCCCTGCACGGTAAAAAGCACCCGAGCAATGCCGCCGTTGCGCAGATGACTGCGAACTTCCCAGAGTCCCGGTTCCAACTTGCGCACCAAAGGCATTCCCAGTGGCCATCGGAACTGGGTCAGTTTGATATCCTCGCCAATGGCTTTCCGGTTCTCGACAGTCAGCTTGCGCAACCAGTCCCGTACCGGTTCGTTGCCGGAATCGGTGCAGAAGAAGACCACGTCGAGAATAGGTGGCGTGTTCATTGTCGAATTGTACCTTATATGGTACTTTCTTGAAACAGATTTGTTTATCGTGAAAGTCGCGGAGCGACTTTCACCTCCTGCTTCTGCCCACCAGGATCGGATTCCCCAGTGGCACTTGCCAGAAGCCCCGGCTTGGCATAAGGTCATCGCCTTTCCGTCGTTCGCTCCGGGGAGCCCGAGCATGAGGATTCTCGCCCTGCTGACCGACGCCTACGGCGCCCTGGGCGGCATTGCCCAGTACAATCGGGATCTGCTGGACGCCCTGGTGAGCGCCTTTCCCGGGGTGACCATCGACCTGTTGCTGCGCAAGGTGGAAGAGCCGCCGGGACCTCTGCCGGCCAACATCCGCTGGCCGGCCGGACCGCGGGGGCTGGGCAAGGGGGCCTTTCTGGCCGCGGCCCTGCGGGCCGGGCTGGCGGCCCGGCCGACCTTGATCCTGTGCGGCCATGTCAACCTGGTGCCGCCGGCCCGGCTGCTGGGCGCCCTGACCGGCGCGCCGGTGGTGCTGCTCTGCTACGGCATCGAGGTCTGGCAGCCGGCCGACTGGCTGGCCCGCCGGGCGCTGACGGGTCTGGCGGCCTTCGTCGCCATCAGCCAGGTGACCGTCCGGCGCCTGCAGGCCTGGAGCGGCTTGCCGGACCACATGGCCCGGCTGCTGCCCAACGCCCTGCATCCCGAAGACTATCGGCTGGGGGACAAACCGGACCATCTCCTGCAACGCTATGGCCTGAGCGACCAGAACAAGGTCGTCATGACCTTCGGACGGCTGGTGTCCCGGAAGCGGGCCAAGGGCTTCGACGAGATTCTGGAAATCCTGCCCCGGCTGCCGGAGGTGGTTTATCTCATCGCCGGGGACGGTCCCGACCGGCCGCGGCTGGAGACCCGGGTCCGGGAGCTGGGGCTGGCGGGACGGGTGGTGTTCACCGGCCGCCTGGCCGAGGCGGAAAAGGCCGATCACTACCTGCTGGCCGATCTCTACGCCATGCCCAGCCGGGGCGAGGGGTTCGGGTTCGTGCTGCTGGAGGCCATGGCCTGCGGCATTCCGGTGCTGGGCAGCCGGGTGGACGGCACCCGGGAGGCTTTGCGGGACGGCCTGTTGGGGCCGCTGGTGGATCCGGACGACGCCCCGGCCCTGCTGGCGGCGGTCCGGGAGGGGCTGGAACGGCCGCGGGGCATCCCGGCCGGGCTGGAGCATTTCTGTTTCGATCGCTTCGTGGAACGGGTGGGGGAGATCTTCTCCCCCTGGCTTGCGACTTGACTTGAAGGGGGGCCCCATGAGCCAGGACAAGGGTTTGAATTTCGCCATCATCGGCTGCGGGCGCATCGCCGCCCGGCATGCCCAGCAGATCGTCACCGTCGGCGCCTTGGTGGCCTGTTGCGACATCGAACAGTCCCGGGCCGAGATGATGGCCGCCAGGCATGGCGGTCGCGCCTTCGCCAGCCACGGCGAGATGCTGCAGGCCATGGCCGGCGGCATCGACGTGGTGGCGGTCTGCACCCCCAACGGCCGCCATGCCCAGCCGGCCATCGATGCCTTCCGGGCCGGCTGTCATGTGTTGTGCGAAAAGCCCATGGCCATCTCGGTGGCCGACTGTGGCGAGATGATCAAGGCCGGGGAGCGGGCCAACCGGCGCCTGTTCGTGGTCAAGCAGAACCGCTACAACCCGCCGGTGGCGGCGGTGAAGCAGCGCCTGGACGACGGCACCCTGGGCCGGGTCTACAGCGCCCATCTCAACTGCTTCTGGAACCGCAACGCCCAGTATTACCAGGACAACTGGAAGGGCACCCTGGAGCTGGACGGCGGCTGCCTCTACACCCAGTTCAGCCACTTCATCGACCTGCTCTACTGGATGGTGGGCGATGTGCGGCGTGCCGCCGCCATGACCCGCAACTTCTGCCATCAAGATACGGTGGAGTTCGAGGACGCCGGGGTGGTGGCCCTGGAGTTCCACAACGGCGCCCTGGGGTCGGTGAATTTCACCATCAACAGCACCCAGCGCAACATGGAGGGCTCCCTGACCCTGTTCTGCGAGAAGGGCACGGTCAAGATCGGCGGCCAGTATCTCAACGAACTGGAATACCAGACCATCGACGGCGCGGTCATCGAGGGCCTGCCCGAGGGTAAGCCGCCCAACCAGTACGGCCATTATGTGGGATCCATGTCCAACCACGACCAGGTCTACCAGAACCTGGTGGCGGTCCTCTCCGGCCAGGGGGTGATCAGCACCTCGGGCTACGAAGGGATGAAGACCGTGGAGATCATCGACAGGATCTACCGGGCCGCCCGCCGGGGGCTGCATCCGTGACCGAGCCCACCATCCGGCCCACCGGCATCCGGGAGGTGACCTTCGGGCCCGGGGTGACCGTGATGACTCCGGTGAACCTCTACGAATGCACCATCGGCGCCGGCTGTTTCATCGGGCCGTTCGTGGAGATCCAGAAGGGGGTGGTCATCGGTCCGGGCTGTCGCATCCAGTCCCATGCCTTCATCTGTGAGCTGGTGACCATCGGCCGCGACTGTTTCATCAGCCACGGCGCCAAGTTCGTCAACGATACCTTCCGCGGCGGCGGCCCGGCCCGGGGCGACCGCTCCCGCTGGGGAGCGACCCGGGTGGGGGATCGGGTGGCCATCGGCACCAACGCCACCCTCCTGCCGGTGACCATCTGCGCCGACGTGGTGATCGGCGCCGGGGCGGTGGTGACCCGGGACATCACCGAGCCGGGTTTCTACGCCGGCAACCCGGCCCGACGCTTGCGGGGGGTGGAGGCGGAAAGAAGCTGAGGATTCAGGCCGCCCGGGGGCTGACCTTGCGGGCGATTTCCGCGCCCTTGTCCCGCTCCGCCACGGCCAGGTCGTGGCTGGCCTGGAGGTTGAGCCAGAAGCGGGGCGAGGTGCCAAAAAAGCGTCCCAGGCGCAGGGCGGTGTCGGCATCGATTCCTCGCCGGCCGTGACAGATGGCGGCAATGCACTGCATGGTCAGATCCAGGTGCCGGGCCAGGGCACTGGCCGACAGGCCCAGTTCGGCCATCTCTCCGGCGAGGATTTCGCCAGGCGGGATCGGCGGCAGGTTGAGCGGTCCGGGGACGGCTTCAGTGGTAGTCGGTAATTTCGACATTGAAGGCATCTCCCTCGAAAAAGGTGAAACAGATGCGCCACTGGGCGTTGATGCGTATGCTGTACTGGCCCCGAGGGTTGCCGCCCAGGGCTTCGAACCGGTTCGAAGGCAGTCCCATCAGATCTTCCAGCCGGGTGGCATCGTTCAGTATCCGCAGGCGCCGCTGGGCTTGACGTTCGAACCACTGGAAAGCCGGTACCCGTATGCCGGCGGCAAAGCGGGCGGTGCGTTTGTCGCGGAAGCTCTGAATCATGTCAGGATAATGCCATATCGGCCGGGTCCATAAAACTTTAAAATGTACGCCGGGGAATAACCCATGCAATTCGTCGATCTCAACGCCCAGCACGAGGACCTGGCCGAGGAGCTGCAGGCGGCCATGGCGGCGGTGATCCGGGACTCCGCCTTCGTGCGGGGTCCCCATGTGGACGCCTTCGAGGCCAACTTCGCCCGGGCGCTGGGGGTGCGGCACTGCGTGTCCTGCGCCAACGGCACCGATGCCCTCTACATCGCCCTGCGCGCCCTGGGGGTGGGTCCCGGGGACGAGGTCATCACCACCGCCCATAGCTGGATCGCCACCAGCGAGACCATCACCCAGACCGGGGCCCGGGTGGTGTTCAACGATACCGAACCGGATTATTTCTGCATCGATCCCGTCACCATCGAGGACCGGATCACCGAACGCACCCGGGGGATCGTGGCGGTGCATCTCTACGGCCAACCGGCGGCCATGGGTCCCATCCTGGAGCTGGCCCGGCGGCGCGGGTTGTGGGTGATCGAGGATTGCGCCCAGGCCCATCTGGCCAGCCTGGACGGACGGCTGGTGGGCACCCTGGGGGACGTGGCGGCGTTCAGTTTCTATCCCGGCAAGAACCTGGGCGCCATGGGCGATGCCGGTTGTCTGGTGACCAACCGCGACGATCTGGCCGGCTTTGCCGCCCTGTTCGCCCGCCATGGCGGCAAGAACGATCATGTCATGGAGGGCATCAACAGCCGCCTGGACGGCCTGCAGGCCGCCATCCTCAACGTCAAGCTGCCCTGTCTGGCCGGCTGGAACAAGACCCGCATGCGCATGGCCGCCCTCTACGACGCCGAGCTGGCCACCGTGCCGGAGGTCACCGTGCCGGCGGTGCGGCCTGGCGCCCGGCATGTGTATCACCTCTATGTCATCCGGGTGCCGCGGCGGGATGAATTGCAGAAGTTCCTGGCCCGGCGGGGCATTCCCACGGCCATCAACTATCCCCGGGCGCTGCCCCATTATCCGGCCTACGCCTATCTGGGCCATGGGCCGGAGTCCTTTCCGGTGGCCGGCGGCCATGCCCGGGAGATCCTGTCCCTGCCCATGCATCCCCATCTCACCGAGGGGGACGTGGTGACGGTGGCGGCGGCCATCGCCGAATTCTTCGGCCAGGGGTGAGGACCCGGGCGGTGGACGGGGGTCTGGTCGGGCGGCGGATCCTGCTCATCTCGCCCCAGCCCTGGGATCACTTGTTCATCTCCAAGCATCATTACGCCCAGGAATTGGCCCGGGACAACCGGGTCTGGTTTCTGGATCCGCCAGAGGCGGAGGGGCCGCCCGGGGGGGTCCGGGTCAGCGCGGTGCCCGGGGAGCCCAATCTCTGGCGGGTGCGCCACCGGTTGTTCTTCCCGCGCCAGTTGCGCTTCCACTGGCCGTGGCTGTATCGCCGGCTCATCGCCCGCCAGGCGCGGCGCATCGTCCGTGCGCTGCCGGAGGCGCCGGATCTGGTCTGGTGTTTCGATTTCAACCTGTTTCCGGACCTGCGCGCCTTCGGCGCCCCCACCACCCTCTATCATCCGGTGGATCCGCTGTCCCTTCCGTCCCAGGTGGCCATCGGCCGCAGCGCGGACCTGATCCTCAGCGTCTCCCGCACCATCCTGGCCCATTTTTCCGGATCCGAATTCCAGGGTCGCACCCTGTGGGTCAACCACGGCCTGTGCCGGGAGTTCGCCGCCCTGGCCCGGCAGGACATCGACCCCGCCCGCCCCCCCGGCCCGCCCCGGGTGGGTTATTTCGGCAACCTGGACCGGCCGATGCTGGATCTGGAGCTGTGGGAGCGGGCCGTCACGGCCCATCCGGGGGTGGCGTTCCATTTCTGGGGGGCGTTCGATCCGGCCGGCCCGTTCGCCCGGCGCCTGGCCGCCCGGCCCAACGTGGCCTGCCATGGCACGGCGCCCAAGGGCCACCTGGTGACGGAAGTGGCGGCCATGGACCTGTTCCTGCTGCTGTACCGCGCCGATCACCCGGAGTATGACCGCTCCAACGCCCACAAGATCCTGGAATACCTGGCCACCGGCAAGGTGATCCTGTCGGTGCCCATCGATACCTATCGGGACGCGCCCGACCTGCTGGAGATGCTGCCCGAGGGCGGCGAGGCCGCGTTGCCGGAGCGGCTGGGGGCGGTGCTGGAGGCGCTGGACCATCACAACAGCCCCGCACGCATGGCCCGCCGCCGCGCCCGCGCCCTGGAATGCACCTATGAACACCACCTGCGCCGGATCGCCCAGCGTCTCCGGCCGGCCGCCGGATTCCCCCACCCATGAAATACGACGTCACCCTGAAAGTCCTTTTAAGACGCCGCCCCAGCAACTGCTCCCGCAATTGATTGGGTTGGATGCCGTGGGCCCTGTTGCGCCATCGAAGACCGTGGCCGTGGTCAGCCCATCTGGAGAGGGAACCGGTGTCCCGCGTCAATTATTCTGGCCGGTCGGCGTCAATTATTCTGGCCGGTTGGGAAGCACCATTTTTGTCTCTCCTCTGGGGTTGGTTGGAAGCACTTTCTTGCGGCCCCTGCCTTTGCTT
>PEAP01000001.1 GCA_002753665.1 Magnetococcales bacterium DC0425bin3 | reverse complement strand
AAATACCCAGCATATGTCAAAGGTATCCTAACGCCCGGATCTGGGGTATGTTCTCCCGGCATCAATCATCAGAACGAGTCGTGGAGGATGCTTCGGGATGATCCGGCTGGCCATCGTCACCTCCCACCCCATTCAATACAACGCGCCCCTGTTCCGGGAGGTCGCCCGGCAGCCGGGCCTGGCGGTTCGAGTGTTCTACTGCTGGCAGGGACCGGCGGGCAGCATGGATCCCCAATTCGGCCGGCCAGTGGCCTGGGACCTGCCGCTGCTGGAAGGATATGATCACGTCCTGGTGCCGAACCAGGCCGCCGATCCGGGCACCCACCACTTTGGCGGGCTGGACAACCCCGGTATGGTCGCTGCCATCCAGGACTGGGGGGCCGATGTCCTGCTGGTCTACGGCTGGGCCCATCGCACCCTGCTCAAGGTGCTGCGCCGGTTCCATGGCCGGCGGCCGGTGCTGTTTCGCGGCGACTCCAACCTGCACCAGGGAGGCGGCTTCCACAGCCACCACCGCCGCCGCATGCCGGGCGGCGGCCTGCTGCGGCGCCTTGCCCTGCGTTGGATCCTGAGCCATGTGGACGGCGCATTTCCCGTAGGCGTCCTCAACCGCGCCTATTATCAAACCCATGGCCTGCAACCGGAACAGCTCTATTGGGTGCCCCATTCCATCGACGACCGCCGCTTTGCCGACCAGGACACCACCCTCACCGCCCAGGCCGCCGACCTGCGGCACAGCCTGGGCATCGGCGACCAGGCCACCGTCCTGTTGTTCGCCGGCAAACTGGTTCCCTGGAAAGACCCCGACCTGCTGCTGGAGGTGACCCTGGAACTGCTGGAGGATCATCCCGACGATCTGGCTCTGCTGTTCGTCGGCGATGGTGAACGGCGTTCTGCTCTGGAACAGCGGGCCGGCGGGCGGCGGGGCATCCACTTTCTGGCGTTTCAGAACCAGACCGCCATGCCCCGGATCTACCGGAGCGGCGATCTGCTGGTCCTGCCGTCCTGGCACGAAACCTGGGGCTTGGCCGTCAACGAGGCCATGGCTTGCGGCCGCGCAGCGGTGGTGAGCGATCAGGTGGGTTGCCAGCCGGACCTGGTCATCCCGGGGCAGACCGGAGCGGTATTCCACCAGGGGGATGCCGGTGACCTGCGCCGGGTCCTGCGGCCATGGATCGGCCAGCGGACCCAGGCCCTGGCCCTGGGGAATCAGGCCCGCCGTCACAGCGCCGATTGGTCCATGGACCGCGCCGCCCGCCGGCTGGCCTGGGGCATAGGCCATTTTGTGCGACATGGGGTCATGCCGAAGGAAGGGGAGGAACCGCCGCACACCGCCGACGCTGTCACCGGCCAAGCTGATGATAGGAAATAAGCCGGTGGGGGATCCCACCCTCCCGATCCAGGGGATGACTGTCCTGCAACAGCCGGGTTTCGTAGGTGCTGTTGACGCTGCCGGGATGGACCATCAGCTCAAAGGAACCGCGCGGGGTCAGACATCCGGCCCGGTCCAGGATCACGAACGTGGTCAGATCGGTGAAAAAATCCGTGGTGAGGGTCAGCGGCGGCCAGCGGCGCAGAGCTTGGCTCCAAAGCCCTTTTTTCAGCCGCAGCCGCCAGTCGGGCAGGACCTGGGGAGCCGCATACAGGTTGCGGGTGTTGCGCACCCGCAGGATCCCGAACCGGTCCTGCAAGGTCTTGAGGACCCCGAACAGGGCTGGAACGGTATGCAGGTGATGGTGGGAATCCAGATGGCTGATGGCCACTCCCGCCTGCCGGACCCGTTCGATCTGCGCGGACCATTCGGCCAGAATCGCCGCCCGCAGTCCGGCATCCATTGTGATCCGGCGTGGATCCTGGGCAAACGCACCTCCCTCGTTCAGCAGTGGTGCCAGACCGGGATGACCGCTCAGCGGGGTGAACTGGGTGATGTTGAGATGCACCCCAAAGGACGCACCGGGAAAATCCCCCACCCGCGCCAGGGCTTCCTCGATGGCCAAACCGTTGGCCAGGAGGGTGGTTGACGAAATGAGCCCCAGGCCCAGCAGTTCAAATATGGCCTGGTTCACCCGGGCATCGTACCCGCAGTCGTCGGCATTGAGGATGATGTCACGCATGGGCACAGCACCAGACCGGCGGTCAGCCGCCACCCCGCCCGGTCACGACCCGGGGATGCCCGCTGTAGTCCCGATGGACGGCAACTTCCTGATAGCGGGCCTGGCGCATGAGGTCGGACACTGCCTCTCCCTGGGTGGTGCCGATCTCCACGGCCAGCATCCCGTCCGGTTTCAACCACGGGCCGGAGCCGGGCAACAACGTCCGGTAGGCATTCAGGCCGTCCGGTCCCGCCAGCAGGGCCTCCTTCGGTTCCCACAAGCGGATTTCCGGTTGCAGCTCCTGCCACTCGCCGTCGGCCACATAGGGCGGATTGGCCACGATGACGTCGAATCGCTCTCCGGGATCCAGCACTCCGAACCAGTTCCCCTGGCGCAGCAGCGCCCGGGAGTCCAGGCCGAGGGTGGCGAAATTGCGCCGGGCCACCGCCAGCGCGGCCTCCGAGCAGTCCACCCCCACCCCCCGACCCCCGGGATATTCGAGCAGCAGACTGGCCAGGACCACACCGCTGCCCACCCCTAGTTCCAGGATTTCCAGAGGGTGATCCCGAAGCGGATAACGTGACAGCACCAGTTCCACAAGCTTTTCGGTATCCGGCCGCGGAATCAGCACCGCCGGGGTCACGGCAAAGGAACTTTTCCAGAACTCTCTCTGTCCAGTGATATAAGCCACCGGTTCCCGGGCCGCCCGCCGCTTGATCAGACCCTTGAAGGTCGCCAGCTCGGCAGGGATCAGGGGCCGGTCGGGATCCAGAAACAGATCCAGACGGCGCAAGCCCAGGGCCTTGGCCAACAGCAGCTCGCCATCCAGGCGGGGATTGTCGTCAAGGCCATGTTTCGTCAGCCAGGGACCGGCCCAGGCAAGCAGGTCCCGCACCGTCCAGGTCCGCTCCTCAGCCATGGATTTTCCCTTTCAGGCAGGGCCTCCGATTCATGACCCTCATGTCACAACACTGGCAGGGATGCCGATGGCCCCGCAGTCCCCTGGAATGGGGACTGCGGGGCGGACTGTCAGGTTTCATGGCGGAGGGTGGAGGGAGGCGTCTCCCCCATCCATCGAAGCTTCCGTGCAAGCCGGGAAGCGGCTTGCATCGGTGGAAGGGGGAGGGAGGCCTCTCCCTTCCATCAAAGTCATTGCGGCGTGTTCAGCTTGGCCACCATGGTCTCGGAGGAATCCAGCATGGCCAGCAATGGTTTGCTTTGCTTCTGGAAGTGGGCCAGCAACCGCGGCGAAATGGACGACGAGGGCGCTTGAATGGAGAGGGGATTGACCTGCCGTCCCTCCACCCGTACCTCGTAATGGAGATGGGGGCCGGTGGCCGCGCCGGTCATGCCGACCCGGCCGATGATTTCACCCTGCTCCACACGGGTGCCCAGGGTCAGCCCCCTGGAAAAGGAATCCAGGTGGGCGTAGGCCGTGGTGTACTTGCCGTTGTGCCGCACCAACACCAGATTGCCGAAGCCGCCTTTCCGTCCCCAGAAGACCACGCGACCGTTGCCGGCGGCACGGACCGGGGTTCCCTTGGGAGCGGCATAGTCCACCCCCTTGTGGGCCCGGGTGAAGCCGAACACCGGGTGCTTGCGGTTCATGGAAAACAGGGAGGAAATGCGGGTGAAATCCACCGGGGCCCGGATGAACATCTTCTGGAGATTGTTCCCATCGGGGTCGTAATAGCCGCTGTTGCCATCCGGATCGGTATAGCGCAGGGCACGGTAGCTCTTGCCGCGGTTGACGAATTCGGCGGCGATGATGTCGCCGGTGCCCACCACGCGACCGCTGTCCATCAGCTCTTCCATGACCACCGTGAAGCGGTCGCCGGTGCGGATGTCCCGGGCAAAGTCCACATCCCATTCGAACAGGCTGGCCAGCTTGACCGCCAGCTGGTGGGTCAAGCCCACCTTGCGCCCCGCGACGAACAGCGAGCCGTTGACGATGTTGGATACGGTCTTGAGGCGCGTCTCCAACTGGCGCTCGATGATCTTGGATTGAAACTGATGGGGTCCGGTGCGCTTCAGCCAGAGGGTGCGATCGCTGGCGATGGAGTAGGACACTCCCAGCAGCCGATTGTCCTTGGAGAAGGCCAAGTGGAAGGTGCGTCCCGGCTGCATTTTCCGGGCGAGATCGAACGTCTGCTTGGAGGCGGAGGCCAGGGCCATGGTGGTGTGATAGGAGACATCCTGCCGGGCCAGCAGGCCGGCCAAGTTGTCGCCGTTGCGGACCGATTCTTCCTCGGTCCGGTGGGCCGTATCGAACATCTGGTCGAAACCGGCATGACCGGTCTCGCCCGGTCCACTGGCCTGTCCGGCATCCTGGGTGGCGATTGCGCCGTCCTGGGGACCCAGGCGGGCCGTGAAAGCGTCGTCGTCACCTTCCCGGGACAGTTGCAGGATCTGACCGTCATCGACCTGATAATCCAGAGCCACCAGCTGGTCGGCCGCATCGTAGGTCAGCCTGATGATGGTGCCGGGCTTCAGGCTTTTCACCTTGCCGAGCAGCGACCTGCTGGCCTTGAGGACGGCCATGGCGGTCTTGATCGGAATGTGGTTGCGGCCCAGCAATCTGGCCAGGGTATCGCCGGGATTGATGCGGGCGGCCACCTGCCGGAAGCCCTCGGGGGTCTTGTCGGCCACCGTGATCATCCGGGGAGCGGGAAAGTCGGCAGCGGGCTGCCCCTGTTCCGTTCTGGACAGCGGCGTCGGCACTGGAACTTCCATCAGCCGTTCTGCAACCGGCAGGCGCGCTTCCTTCAGGCGCGGAGCAGGGGTGGGGATGGCGGCCGCCGATGTTTCCTGCGGGGACATGCTGGAGATCAGAATATCGACGGGCGGCAGCATCGCCAGGGTTTGCCGGGCGGACTCGGCCGTATTCCGGGATCCCTGCAGCGCCAGATCGACGGACTTGAGCAATCCTTGCGCAGGCAGAGCCCGGGGCTGAGGTTCCGGAAACGGATTTTCGGTATACAGGTGATCCGTGGACAGGCTGGCCAGGACCTGGGGAGCGGCCCGTCTGGTGGGTGGCGGTTCCGGTACCTGCGCACTGGGCAGAGGCCGGGGCTGGGGCTGAGGAATCCCCAGGGCGGTGACCTCCATGGTGCCGTTGGTGCTGGCATCAAGGGCGCTGTGGGCGGCCGTCAGGGTCAGAGCCAGGACTCCCACCATCAGCAGGTAGGGACGCCCCGTCCGGCCCTTGGTTCGGCGTACAGGCCGGTTGACGGATCTTCTTTTTGGTTTTTGCTGCCTGGAAAGCATGCTGAGTTCCGTTCCTAAGTCAGGAAATTGACAATCCGGGTCTCAATTGATGATGACGCTTTCCTGGTCCGCAAATTCTGGGCCACTTTGTCTTCCTTTCCTGTCCCCTGCGTCCGTGCAGCCGAAAAAGAGTGCCTCCACAAGCCGAAAAGAGAGCCTCCAATTGAAGAATGTCTTGAAAAAGCTCAGATCAATACAGGCTTGGCAGACCAACTGTCAAGGATTTTCAACCATTTTGGCCGCCACCCAGCCCTGGAGGTCGGTCAGCGCGCGCTGACTCATGGCCGATTTACGGTGGCGTTTCGGGGAGTTGCCGGCCAGGGGCGGCAGCAGACCGTAGTTGACATTCATGGGTTGGAATTCAACTCCCTGCATGCCATTCACAACATGGGACAGCAGTCCCCCCAGGGCGGTGGTGGGGGGGGGAGCCAGGGGGCGGAACCCCTGCAGGCGCACACCCAAAAAAATTCCGGCCAACAGTCCCATGGCGGCGGACTCCACATAGCCTTCCACCCCGGTGATCTGGCCCGCAAACATCCAGTTCGGCCGGGTGCGCAGCCCGAGGTGGGCGTTCAGCAGCTTGGGGCTGTTGATGAACGTGTTGCGATGCAACGCCCCCAGGCGCATGAATTCCGCCTGTTCCAGACCGGGAATGGTGGTGAAGAGACGCCGCTGCTCCGGCCAGGTGAGCTTGGTCTGAAACCCCACCATGTTCCACAAGGTGCCCAAACGATTGTCCTGGCGCAGTTGCACCACTGCGTGGGGTTGCCGGCCCTCCTGATGGGGATTGTTGAGGCCCACCGGTTTCATGGGTCCGTAACGCAGGGTCTCCAGCCCCCGTTCGGCCATCACCTCGATGGGCAGACAGCCTTCGAAGTAGGGAACCCGTTCGAAATCCCGAAAGGCTACCTTCTCTCCCGCCACCAGACCGGCGACGAAGGCTGCATACTGACCCCGATCCAGGGGGCAGTTGATGTAGTCGTTCCCCGGACCTTTGTCATAGCGGGACTGGCGCCATACCTTTGAAAAATCGATTGATTCAACATGGACGATGGGGGCGATGGCATCGAAGAAGGCCAGCTGTCGGGAGCCCAACAGCGTTGTCAAATTGTCGAACAGCCCCGCCGAGGTCAAAGGGCCGGTGGCCACCACCACCCACCCTTCGGGCGGGAGATCGGTCACCTCTTCCCGAACCAGGGTGATGCCCGGATGGTGCGCGATCCGCCCGGTGATCCATTGGGAGAACCCCTCCCGATCCACGGCCAAAGCCCCGCCTGCGGGCACCCGATTGGCATCCGCCGCGGCCAGGATCAGGCTGCCCAGCAGGCGCATTTCCTGGTGCAGCAGGCCGACGGCATTGTTCTGATAATCGTCGGAACGCAGGGAATTGGAGCAGACCAGTTCGGCCAGCTGGTCCGTCCGGTGGGCGGGGGAGCTTCGCCGGGGGCGCATTTCCCACAGCCGGACTGGCACCCCTCGTTGCGCCAACTGCCAGGCCGCCTCGCAGCCGGCCAGCCCGGCCCCGATGACCCACACCTCCGGCAGGGCCGTCACCAGGAGCCCCCTGGCTGGCGCCGTACTCGTCCCACCCCCCGGCCCACGGCCAGGCGCTGGCGGCGTTTCTCCAGCAGATCCCCGGGGATCTCGCGGAGAAACCGGGAGGGCAGGGGCACCTCCAGCCGGTTGTAGACCCAGCGGCGTCGGGCACAGGTCAAGAACAGCCGTTCCCGGGCACGGGTCATGCCCACATAGGCCAGGCGTCGCTCCTCCTCCAGCCCGTTGGCGCTTTCTTCCAGGGCCAGCTTGTGGGGCAGCAGTTCCTCCTCCAGGCCGGCCAGAAAGACCACGGGAAATTCCAGTCCCTTGGCGGCATGCAGGGTGGAGATCAGCACCCAGTCACCGCTGGAGGCCCCTGCGGCCCCGGTCCGCTCCATCAGGTCGGTGACCAGGGCGGCCTCTTCCAGGAACAGGATCAGGCTGCCGCGCCGGCTCAATTCGTTCTTCAGCTCCTGGAGATTGTCCAGCCTGTCCGGTCCCCGCTCATCCTGTGCCAGCCAGCTCAGGTAGCCGGACTCCTGCAGCAGGAATTCCAGCACATCCGCCGGGGCGTGGGTGGTGAGCCGTCCCCGGCCCTTGTCCACCAGATCCAGCAGCGCCCGGCAGCCACCACCCGCCTTGCCCTTCAGACCGCCGTCCGCCATCATCTCCCGGACGGCCGTCATCAGGGGAATCCCGTCCCGGGCGGCGGCCTGGCGGATCCGGTTCAGGCTGGTCTCCCCCACGCCCCGGGCGGGGGTGTTGACGATCCGCTCGAAGGCGGGGTCGTCCCGGTCGGACTGGGCCAGACGCAGATAGGCCAGGGCGTCCTTGATTTCGGCCCGCTCCATGAAGCGCAAGCCCCCCACCATCTGATAGGGAATTCCCCGGCGCAACAGGGCCTCCTCCAGGGATCGGGTCTGGCGGGCGGTGCGAACCAGGATGGCGAAGCGTCCGTAGCCGCCGTCGGGGGTTCCTTCATGAATTTCGTCGGCGATGAAGCGGGCCTCGTCCTCGCCATCCTCGGCGGTGTAGAGGACAACCTTGTCCCCGGCGGCGCCGGCGGTCCAGAGGGTCTTGGCCATGCGTCCGGTATTGTTGCGGATCAGGCTGCCGGCCACGTCGAGGATGTGGCCGGTGGAGCGGTAATTCTGCTCCAGACGCACCACCCGGGTGCCGGGAAAGTCGTCGGCGAAACGCAGGATATTGTCCAGGCGGGCGCCCCGCCAGCTATAGATGGACTGGTCGTCGTCCCCCACCACGCAGAGGTTGCCGTGGACGCCGGACAGATGCTGCAGCCAGCGGTATTGCACCAGGTTGGTATCCTGGTATTCATCCACGAGGATGTGGCGGAAGCGGTTGGCGTAGAGTTCCAGCACCGTCGGCTCCCGCTGCCACAGCAGCAGGCAGTTGAGCAGCAGGTCGCCGAAGTCCATGCAGTTGGCCCGCCGCAGGGCCTCCTGATAGTGACGGTAAAAGGCAATGACCAGGTCCCGATCCCGGGGGTTGGGAAGCTGCTCCTCTCCCACCTGATCGGGTCCCACCCCGCTGTCCTTCCAGCGGGAGAAGAGCTGGACCAGCCGTTTGGGTGTCCAGTAGCTGTGCTTGAAATTGCCGGCCTGGGCCACCTGCCGGATCAGCCGTTCCTG
Source organism: Magnetococcales bacterium DC0425bin3 (assembly GCA_002753665.1). Classification (GTDB taxonomy): domain Bacteria; phylum Pseudomonadota; class Magnetococcia; order Magnetococcales; family DC0425bin3; genus DC0425bin3. The sequence continues at coordinate 93,149 of PEAP01000001.1, read as the reverse complement.
GTCGCCGGTGTCGAGGATGGTGAAATTGTCAGCAAAACCCAACCGTTCGGCATGGCTGCGCAGCATCCGGGCGGCCATGGCGTGAAAGGTGCCGATCCACAGCCCGCCGCCAGCTGGCCGGTCCATGCCGGCCAACAGGCTCACCAGCCGTTCCCGCATTTCCCGGGCCGCCTTGTTGGTGAAGGTGACCGCCAGCAGCTCCCCCGGATGGCAGGCGTTGGTGACGATCAGATGGGCCAGGCGGTGGGTCAGCACCCGGGTCTTGCCCGATCCGGCCCCGGCCAGCACCATCAGGGGCCCCGTTCCCGCTGTCACGGCCTCCCTCTGGGGCGGGTTGAGGCCGGCCAGGGTGGGGGGCAGTCGATCGTCGGCAGCGCCGCTCATGATCCGCCCCGATTGGTTTCCCGGCCCTGCAGGGCCCGGTTGTAGGCCTGAATCACGTCATGGTTGGTGATGATCCCCAGGACCTGGGTGGGATCGTGGGACGCCACCACCGGGATCTGTTCCACGTTGGCGCTGCCCATGCGGCGAAAGACCTCGAAGAGGTTTTCGTCCGCGGTGGCGGTGACCAGCTCCCGGAGGGTGAGATCCCGCACCAGGACCAGATCCTCCAGGCCGGAGTCGAAGGCCACCTCGCGAATATCCTGGAAAGCCAGCACCCCCTTGAGGCGGCCGGTCTGGTCGACCACCAGAAAATTCTCCTCCCGGGTGGTGTGGAACCGTTCCTTCAGTTTGCGGATGGTGAGGGTATCCGGAATGAGGTCGAAGTCCTTCCGCATGATGGAACTGACCCGGATATCCCGCATCAGGGCCGCTTCCCGGCGGGAGTCCAGATTGATGTTCTTGCGTTGCAACGCCCGGGTGAAGACCGAATTGCCGTAGACCTGGTTGATGAGCAGGGTGGCGACGATGGAGGCCACCATCAGGGCCAGCATGATCCGGTAGTCGCCGGTCAGTTCGAACAGGATCAGGATGGAGGCGATGGGCGCCCCCAGGACCGAGGCGGACATGGCGGCCATGCCCACCAGGGTATAGGCCCCAGGTCCGGCGCTGATTGCGGGAAAGAGGGAATGGGCCCAGGTGCCGTAGGCCCCTCCCACCATGGCTCCCAGAAAGAGGGCGGGGGTGAAGACGCCCCCGGAGAAACCGCTGCCCAGGGTGATGGAGGTGGCGATGATCTTGGCGAAGATCAACAGCAGCATCAACACGCCGCCCATTTGTTCCAACAGGGCCATGTTCATGGTGTCGTAGCCCACCCCCATCACCTGGGGAGCGGCCAGGGCGATCAGGCCCAGCAGGAACCCGCCCAGCGTCGGTTTGAGGTAGCGGGGCATGGGGATCCGGGCCCAGATGTCCTCGGATTTGAACAGGGTTTTCATGAACAGGATGCCAGTGAGACCGCAGACCAGTCCCAACCCAACATAGGCGGGAATCTCCCAGGCCGAGACCAGGGTGTAGTGGGGCACGATGAAGGCCGGGAAATCTCCCAGGTGCAGCCGGGCCACCACCGTGGCGATCACTGAAGAGAGGACGATGGGGGAGAAGGTGGCCAGCCCGTAATCGCCCAGGATCACCTCCAGGGCGAACATCACCCCGGCGATGGGGGCATTGAAGGAGGCGGCGATGCCGGCCGCCGCCCCGCAGCCCACCATGGTGCGCATGTGCTGGGTGGACATGTTCCACTTGGAGCCGAACCAGGAAGCCATGGTGGCCCCCAGGTGGACCACCGGTCCTTCCCGGCCCACCGAGCTGCCGCAGCCGATGGAGATGGCGCAGGACAGCACCTTGCCCAACCCGTCCCGCAGGCTCAGCTTGCCGCCCCGCAGCGCCACCGCCGCCATGACCTCGGGCACCCCGTCGCCCCGGGAGGTGGGGAAGACGAAATGGACCAGGGGGCCCAGGAGCAGCCCGCCCAGGGCTGGCGCCAGCAGGATCTGCCACCAGGGCAGGCCGGCGACGATCTCCACCACGTTTTCCCCGCCGCTGCCCAGGAAATGATACTGGAAGAACTCAATGAGCCTCCGGAACAGGATGGCTCCATAGCCCACCATGACCCCGGTGATGACCGCGATGCCCGACAGGGTGATGTGTTCGTTGATACCCAGCCGGTTGATAAAATTGAGCATGGATCGCTTCAGGTGTCCCCGGGGATCGTCGATAAGAAAGCAGGCAGTCAATATTAAACGCCACCGCCGAGGCCGACAAGCGCGATTCACCGCCTGACCGTGAAAGTCGCGACGCGCCTTGCAGCGGGAGGAAGTGAAGGCTGGAGCATCCGCCATGGAAATCGGTCCCCAGGTCAGTCCATTGTCCCCCATCGAGCGCCCCCGCACAGGAGCAGTCGCGCCGGTCCGGCCCACTGACAGTGTCCAGGAGGCGGATCCAGTCACCCCGGACCGGGGCGGCACGGCCATGGCCTTTCGGTTTCTGGAGCGGGAGATCCAGGCCCATCTGGACCGCCTGTTCATGGAAGAGCTGTTCGAACGTCCCCTGAGTCAGGCCTCCCCCCGGGAGCTGGTGACCGCGCCGGAGCCAATGGAGGAGGCGGTGCATGTCTGAGATCCCGCCCGAAGGTGCGCCCATGAACGCCGAGATGCAACGCCTGATCCTGGCCCTGCGGGAGTTTGCCCGGGAACGGGAGTGGGGGCCGTTCCACACGCCGAAGAATCTGGCCGGATCGGTTTGCATTGAGGCGGCGGAGCTGCTGGAGCTGTTCCAGTGGCTCACCCCGGAGCAGAGCGCCACTCTCGACGATCCCCGGCGCCAGGACTTGGCCGATGAGATCGGCGATGTGATGCTTTACCTGACCATGTTGGCGGACCGCTTCGGCCTGGATCCCCTGAGGGCGGCCTTCGCCAAGATGGAGAAAAACCGCATCAAGTATCCCCCCCACCATCGGGGACCGGGTCACAGACATGATTGAGTGCGTTACCGTGAAAGTCGGAGCGGCTTTCATCGGTGGAGGGTGGAGGGAGGCCTCCCCCATCCATCAAAGTTGGTTACCGTGAAAGTCGCGGAGCGGCTTTCATCGGTGGAGGGTGGAGGGAGGCCTCCCCCATCCATCAAAATTAGTTGCGTATGAAATAGCCCTCGTCGGCCATCGAAAAGCCGAAGCGCCGGTTGCGCGGTTCATCGGCGGTGAGCAGATCGGGGTGGGCGGCCAGGAATTCCCCCAGGGCCTCCCGGGGACCGGGGCCGTGGTCGGGACGCACGGGATGGCCGTTGACGATGGTGTCCTCCACCACCAGGTAGTCCCCGGGGCGCAGATGGGGCACATGGGCGTTCAGCTCCCGCAACACATGGTTGCGGGAATGGTCGGCGTCCAGTATCAGGAACAAAGGCCCCCGACCCGGTGGCAGGCGGGAATGAATCGCCTCCGCCAGCTGGGCCGAGCCGCTGTCGCCCCGCACCTGGCCGATGTTGGGATGGGCGGCCAGATCGTATTCCAGCTCGGGGAACGGATCGATGGTGATGACGTTGCCCCGGCTGCCCCGCAGGCGCAACTGGTCGGCGAAGAAGAGCGCCGACCCGCCGTGACGGGTGCCGGTCTCGATCACCCAGTCGATCCCCCGCTCATGGATGATCTCCTGGTAGTTCCACAGATCCATGGGATACTTCAGGGTGCGGATCCCCCGGTAACGGATGGTCTTCCAGACATTGCTCTCGTGGAACTGCTTGACGAATTCCCGGGCAGTGTCCCGGTCGGGTTGTGGGGTCATAGGGTTTCCTCCATCCTGTCCCGGCCATGGGCCACCCAGCGGCCGATCCGCTCCGCCAGGAGCCCATGGCCCTGGTCGGTCAGATGGGTGCGGTCCACGAACAGCCAGGCATTCCCGGCCAACGCCGGATCCTGATTGCAATCGATGAACTTCAGGCCATGCCGGCGACAGAGCGTGGCCAGGGTCCGGGAATAGAACGCCCGCCAGGGCGCCAGATGCTCGGGATGATGGGCCCGCTGCACGGGGGAAGCCATGCCGTCGAACAGGCCAACCAGTTCCACCTCTTCTGCCGTGAGCGGCTTGTCGATCCAGCTCAGGGCCGGTTGCAGACAGTAGAGCAGCCGGGTGCCGTGGGGCCGGAAGGCGGCGGCCAGCAGCCCCAGCTCCCGGTCCAGGGTGCGCACCATCCCCTGGAGACGCTGCTGCAGATCGGGATGTTCTCCAGCGGCATTCCGGTCCGGGTTCATAACCTTGAGAAAATACCGTTCCCCCACGAACGGGGCCGGGTTGGTCGGCTCCCCCTCGTCCAGCAGCACGGCGATCAGGTTGTTGATCCCCGACACCCATACCAGATGATCCACCTCCAGGGGGGCATGGAGTTCCACCGCCAGCCGCTCCTGGGTCATGGAGGAGGCTCTCTGGGAGAAATTGAACCACAAGGCATCGGTCATCCGGTTCAAACGGCTGGCCAGCACGGCCTGGTCGCCGCTGGTGCCCACCCCGTAGGCGGTGCTGTTGCCCAGCACGAGGCCCCGGGGACCCCGATGGGCGTGGAACGCCTCCAGGGTCACCGGCCCGTGCCGTCCCAGCACGGTGCGAAACCCCCAGGCGTCGCTGGTCAGGGAGGGCGAACGATAATGGGCGGCTCCCCGGCGCATGAGATAGGCGGTCCATTCGTAGGGCTGCCGCTCCGCATCCGCCATCTGGGGGACGAGACGGTATTTCCTGGCCAATGCGGGCGGCAGAGCGGCTGCGTCGTTGGCCGGCGCCTGGGCATCCTGCGCTGCGCCATCCAGATGGTCCGCCAGGGCGCGAATGGTGTCCAGTCGCTCCAGGGCCGCGAGCAGTCCGGGGGTCCTGGAGCGCCCGAAGGCCTGTTCCAGGCCGGTGATCAGGGTCACCCGGGCGAAGGAGTCGATGAGGCCGCTGGAGAACAGCGGGGTGTCGGCTTGCAGCTCCCGGACCAGGTCGGGCCGGGCCATGGCGAGGATCTCCCGCACACAGGCCATGACCCCCTCCAGGGTGGTGGCGGATGCCGTCGCGCCGGCTGCGGCCATCGGCCCGGCCGTCGGCACCAGGGGACCGAATCCGCCGTCCAGATAGCGCTGGCGGTTGAGATTTCTGGAAATCTTGCCCGAGGTGGACTTGCGCAGGATCATATGGTCCAGCACCCGCACGTCCCGGGGGGTGGCCTCCGACCCGGCCGTGATCCGTTCGAACAGGGCCTGGCGGATCGACCGCCGGCGCTTGGGATCCTGTTCCCGGGTTTCGGCCAGCACCACCAGGGCCTGGGTGCCCAGTGCGTCATCGTCGATGCCGAAGGCCGCCGTCCGTCCTGGCACCACCCCGGGTACCCCATCCGCCAGGGCCTCGATGTCCTGGGGAAAAAGATTGGCGCCGCCGATGATGAGGGTGTCCTGCCTGCGCCCCAGGACGAATAGTTCCCCCTGCTCCAGGTAGCCCAGATCGCCGGTGCGGAACAGACCGTTGGGCAGGAATGCGTCGGTGGTCCCGGCCGTGCCGAGGTAGCCGTCGAACAGGCCGGGGCTGTGGATGCCGATCTCGCCCAGATGGCCGTCGGGCAGAGGATTGCCCCGGTCATCCAGAATGCTGATCCGGGTGTCCGGCAGGGGCCGTCCCGAGCTGGCCACCCGGCGTCCCTGGGGATGGGGTACGGCCCGCCCCTCCCGGGCGAGGCAATCCTGGTCGAGGGTGTGCAATACCAGGGATCGTCCCACCCCGCCCGAGGTGACGGCAAAGGTGTTCTCCGCCATGGCGTAGCTGACCCCCAGGGCGGTGTCCTGCAACCCGAACGGGCTGAAACGTTTCTGGAAATCCGCCATGTTCCCGGGACGCACCGGTTCCGAACAATTGATGACCCCCCGCCAGCAGGACAGGTCGATCCCAGTCAGACGGTCGTCCGTGACCCGGTCGGCCAGCAGGGCGAAGGCGAAGTTGGGCATCCAGGTGAGGGTGCCTCGGTAGTGGCTGACCGCCTGCAGCAGCCGGGCCGGATCCGCCACCCAGTCGAACGGGGAGAGGGCCACCAGGGGGGTGCCGGTCAGCAGGGGCAGGAAGAAACAGGCCAGCAGGCCCATGTCGTGATACAGGGGCAGCCAACTGACGATGCGGTCGTGGGGTCCCAGGCCGATGGCCCGGGCATAACGGTCCACCTGCCAGAGGACCGCGGCCTCGGACAGGACCATGCCCTTCTTGAGACCGGTGGTGCCCGAGGTGAATTGCATCAGCACCGGACGCCGGGGATCTTTCGGCACCGCCAGGGGAGTGGAAGGGGCAGCGGACTCCGGCGCGGTGCAGACCTGTCGCAGGGTGGGCACCCGCTCCCCGATCCCCGCCAGACGCCCGGCCAGGGCCGGAGAGGTCACCAGGGCTGCTGCCCGGGCGTTGGTGAGCAGGGTGACGATGGCGGAACAATAGTCTCCATGGGCAAATTTGGCCGACGGCGGGGCGAACTGGGCCGGCACCCAGCCTCCCAGCAGGGCCCCCAGGTAGGCGGCATACAGATCCGGTCCATGTTGCAGGATCACCACCACCCCGTCTCCGGGCTGCAGGCCGGCGGTCTGGAACCGCCCGGCCCAGCCATCGGCCAGAGTCAGCAACTCCCCGAAGGTGAAGCTCCGGGGTGGCTGGTCCGGAAACAGCAGGGTGAGCAAGGGATCCGCTCCTGCCATGGCCGCCAGCCGCCGCAGCCGTCGGGGAATGGAGTCCTCCACGATCGGTGTACCGGATAGCGGCCATTTGGCCAGTGCCATGGGGGAGGGCCGCACGGGATCAATAGGCTTCGCAGACGTTGCAGATGGGCATGGTGGCCCGGCTCTGCAGCATTTTCATGAGGAACCCGGCCCGGCGATCGCCCCGGTAGATGCTGGTGAAGCGTTCCTCGCCCAGGTTGCCCAGGTTGCCGGCCCGGGGATGGGCACAGCAGGGCAGGACCGTGCCGTCCCAGTCCACATGGAGACGATCATCGGTGCGCTGGAAGGCGCAAAGGCCCCGGGGTCCCCCGGCCGATGGCTCCTTGGGGGCGAGGGACGATTGGGGCAGCGGTATCCAGGTCCTGAACTCCGGCTCCCACCCCAGGGGACGCAGAAGGGTTCGCCACCGCTCCCAGTGGGCCGGCTCGGTGGCGATGGTGCGGGTCATCAGCCGCAGTCCCGGTTGGAGCCGGTCCCGCAACTCCCTGGCTTGGTGGAGGAACCGCAGCAACTTGTCCCAGCGGGCCGGGGGACGCAGCCGTTCGAAGTCTTCCGGGCTGCCATCCCCGTCGCAACTGACCACCAGCTGGGTCAGCACCCCGGTGGCCATGGCCCGGGTCAGATCGTCCCAATGGGTATGCTGGGCATTGGTGGACACCTCCACGGTCTCCACTTGAAAGCCCAGGATGGGGATGCGGGCCAGAATGTCCGACAGATGGGGGTGCAGCAGGGGATCGCCGAAGGCATACAGGCGCAAATTGGCCACCCGCACCACGTCCACGTTGGCCATATAGCGGACGAAATCCGCCACTTCCATGCACCGCACCTTGGGCTTGAGGACCGCGTTGGGACAGCCCACACAGGCCAACTGGCAACCCCGGACCACCTCCACGTTCATCTTGGAGATAATCCAACCGGATGCGGGGGCGGAGGGCGGTCCCTGCGATTCGTCAACCATGCAATCCATGGCCTGAAGAGTCCCTCTGGATGGTGACAACCGTGTAACTTTAGATGGATGGGGATGGAAGTCGCAACGCGACTTCCACGGTAAGAGCCATTGCATAAGCCCATGTCAGACCTCTCGCAAGAACCATGCAAAAAAATAATAGCCGGGAAGCATTCCTTTCCCGGATCCGCCGCCGTATGATTGCAGCGCACAAAAGCAGAATTCATATTAATATATTGTTTTTTTAATGTTTTTTAAGAGCCATGGATTGGAAGGGAAGAGACCATGGAAGCTTGCAACGAGTTCAGCAGCCATGTGGCCCAGTGGACCGGCTCCCCGGACCTGGTCAGTCACTCGGTGGTGACCATCCAGGTCAACCTGGGCCTGCGCTGCAATCTGGAATGCCACCATTGCCATGTTGGCGCTTCTCCCAGGCGGCGGGAGAGCATGTCCTGGGCTACCATGGAGCAGGTGCTGGCGCTGGTGACCCGCAGCGGCTGCCGGCGGGTGGATCTGACCGGTGGCGCCCCGGAGCTGAATCCCCATCTGCGGGAATTCATCACCGCCCTGACCGGGCAGGGGGCGACTGTCCAGGTGCGCACCAATCTGGCGGTGCATGGGGAGCCGGAGGCGGCGGGTCTGGGGGAATTCTTCCGGGACCACCGGGTCCAACTGGTGGGTTCCCTGCCCTGTTATCTGGAACAGAACGTGGATGCCCAGCGGGGGGCTGGCTCCTACCGGCAAGCCATCGCCGCCCTGCGCCGGCTCAACCAGTTGGGCTACGGTCTGCGGGACGATCTGCCCCTCAATCTGGTCTACAATCCCGGCGGCGCCAGCCTGCCCCCGGACCAGGAACGGCTGGAGCAGGATTATCGGCGTGAGCTGCAGACCCGCTTCGGTCTGATTTTCACCCGGCTGTTGACCATCGTCAACATGCCCATCGGACGCTTTCGGGCCGACCTGCGCAATCGGGGGCTCGAAGCCGATTATTGGCGCATGCTGGAGCAGTCCTTCAATCCCGGCACCCTGGAGGGGTTGATGTGCCGGGAGCAGATCAGCGTGGCCTGGGACGGAACTCTGTTCGATTGTGACTTCAACCTGGCCCTGGGGTTGACTCTGGCCCCCCCGGCCCACATTCAGGCCTGCGATCCGGGACGGCTGGTGGGGCGGCCCATCGTCACCGGAAAGCACTGTCTGGGCTGTACCGCCGGCCGCGGCTCCTCCTGCTCCGGGGCGCTGGCATGACGACCGGACCTGAAAGGGACAACCGATGAGCGAACGGATCAAGGTCGACCTGTGCGTGATCGGGGCCGGTTCCGGAGGCCTCTCGGTGGCTGCCGGTGCCAGCCAGATGGGGGCCAGAACCGTCCTGGTGGAACGCCACCGAATGGGCGGCGACTGCCTCAACACCGGCTGCGTCCCCTCCAAGGCCTTGCTGGCGGCGGCCCATGCGGCCCGCACGGTGCGGGAGGCGGAAAAGTTCGGCATCAGCGTTGGGGAGCCACAGGTGGACATGGCGGCGGTCCATGACCATGTCCATGGGGTGATCGCCGCCATCGCCCCCCACGACTCGGTGGAGCGGTTCGAGGGACTGGGGGTGCGGGTCATCCGGGGCGAGGGACGGTTCGTCGGTCCCCGGGAGCTGACCGCCGGGGATGTGACCATCCGCGCCCGCCGTTTCGTCATCGCCACCGGCAGCCGGCCCCTGATTCCCCGGGTGCCGGGCCTGGACCAGGTGCCGTTCTTCACCAACGAAACCCTGTTCGACAATCGGGCAGCGCTGCCCCATCTGCTGATCATCGGCGGCGGCCCCATCGGCCTGGAGATGGCCCAGGCCCACCGGCGCCTCGGTGCGGCGGTGACGGTGGTGGACCAGGGCCGCATCCTGCCCCGGGACGATCCGGAACTGACCGCCGTGGTGGCCGACCGGCTGACCGCCGAGGGTGTCACCCTGCGCCAGGGTGTCACCGTGACGCGGGCGGAACGGGACGGCGCGGGGATCGCGGTCGTGGTGGGCAATGGCCGGGGCGAGTCGGAACCCCTGCGGGGATCCCACCTGCTGGTGGCCGCCGGGCGTCGACCCAACCTGGAAACCTTGAACCTGGAAGCCGCCGAGGTGGATTTCACCTCCCGGGGCATCACCGTGGACGCCCGGCTGCGAACCCGCAACCGCCGCATCTTCGCCATCGGAGATGTGGCCGGTCCCTATCTCTTTACCCACGCCGCCGGGTATCAGGCCGGCATCGTCCTGCGCAATGCCCTGTTCCGGATTCCCACCAAGGTCGATTATCGGGCACTGCCCTGGACCACCTACACCGATCCGGAACTGGCCCATGTGGGGCTTGCCGAGGCCGCCGCCCGGGCGGCGGGCGAGAAGGTGACGGTCCTGAGAAAATCCTTTGCCGAAAACGATCGCGCTCGGGCCGAAGGGGCCACCGAAGGTCTGATCAAGGTGGTGGTGGGTCAGCGCGGCCGCATCCTGGGAGCCTCCATCGTGGGATCCCAGGCGGGGGAGTTGTTGCAGCCCTGGATTCTGGCCATGCAGCAGGGTCTGGGCATCGGCGCCATGGCCACCGTCATCGCGCCCTATCCTACCCGGGGCGAGATCGGCAAGGCCGTCGCCGGCGCCTGGTACACTCCGACCCTGTTCGCGCCTCGGACCCAGAGACTGGTGCGGTTCCTGTCCCTGTTCGGCTGAGGGGCTGCCAGACCCTGTGATGCATGGATTGCACAGGCCTGTGAAGGTTATTGAAGGGGCCGTGCCCAAGACGGAATTTTGTGCTAATTAAGTTTCCCTCGCGATTCTGCGGGAGAGTTTCGGCGACTTTCCGGCAGAGTCAGGCTTTTTCCGTGGACCCGCAGAGAAGCACCATGAAAAACGACACGTTGGACCGACTGAGCGTCAACACCGTCCGCATGCTGGCCGCGGACATGGTGGAGCGGGCCAAGTCGGGCCATCCCGGCATGCCGATGGGGGCCTCCCCCATGGCCTATGTCCTGTGGACCCGGATCATGCGACACAACCCGGCCGACCCGACCTGGTTCAACCGGGATCGGTTCATCCTGTCTTCTGGCCATGCCTCTTCCATGCTCTATGCCCTGCTGCATCTCTCCGGCTACGGGCTGACCCTGGAGGAACTGAAGAATTTTCGCCAACTGGGCAGCCGCACGCCCGGACATCCCGAATTCGGCATGACCCCGGGGGTGGAGACCACCACCGGCCTGCTGGGTCAGGGGTTCGCCAACGGGGTGGGCATGGCCCTGGCCGAACGCAGCCTGGCGGAGAGCTTCAACCACGGGGAATTCTTGCCACTGGTGGATCATTACACCTATGTGATCTGCTCCGACGGCGACCTGATGGAAGGCATCAGCTCCGAGGCTTCCTCCCTGGCCGGGCACCTCTGCCTGGGCAAGCTGATCTACCTGTACGACTCCAATGGCGTCTCCATCGACGGTCCCACCGGCCAGACCTTCACCGAGGACGTGGTGGCCCATTTCGAGGCCTGCGAATGGCAGGTGTTGAAGGTGGATGACGGCGAGGACCTGGACGCCATCGAAGCGGCGATCCGGCTGGCCCAGGGCGATGCCGAACGGCCCTCCCTGATCATCGTCAGCACCGTCATCGGCCATGGCACCCCCCTGGCCGGCAGCCCTGACGTGCATGGCGCCCCCCTGGGAGCCGATGCCCTGGCCAAGACCAGACAGCACTACGACTGGCCCGCCGAGCCGTTCCATGTTCCAGAACAGGTTCGCAACCATTTCGCCCGTCTGCTCCAGATTGGTCAGGAGGCCCAGGAGGAGTGGGAGGCGCTGGTGGAGGCCTACCGTTCCCGGTACCCGGAGGAAATCAAACGCTTCGAACGCCAGATCGGCGGGATATTGCCGGACGTGTGGGAGAAGAAGCTCCAGGAACTGACCTTCAAGGGCCAGGTGGCCACCCGCAAGGCTTCCGGGGACTGCATCAACACCCTGGCCCCCCTGTTGCCCTGCTTCCATGGCGGCTCGGCGGATCTGGGGGCCTCGGTCAATACCCTGGTCAAGGGAGAGAAGGGGCGCAACATCCACTTCGGGGTGCGGGAACATGCCATGGGGGCCATCGTCAACGGCATGGCCCTGCATGGCGGCTGGATTCCCTATTGCGGCACCTTTCTGGTCTTCTCCGACTACATGCGCCCGGCCGTGCGCATGTCGGCCCTCATGCGCTTGCATGTCATCTATGTCTTCAGCCATGACAGCGTGGCCGTGGGGGAGGACGGGCCCACCCATCAACCCGTCGAACATATTGCCTCCCTGCGGCTGATTCCCAAGCTGACCGTCCTGCGTCCCGCCGATGCCCGGGAGACCGTCGGCGCCTGGCGGGTGATCATCAAGAACAAGCGGCCCGTCGCGTTGATTCTCTCCCGGCAGGGCCTGCCGGTGCTGGAGGAGACCCAGCCGGACCTGATCCATCGGGGCGCCTATGTGCTGGCCGACTGCGACGGCACGCCGGAAATCCTCCTCATTTCCACCGGCGGCGAGGTTTATCTGGCCCTCAAGGCCCAGAAGGAACTCTTGAAACAGGGCATCGCCGCCCGGGTGATTTCCATGCCTTCCTGGGAGCTGTTCGCCGAACAGCCGGATGACTACCGCAACCAGGTGCTGCCCCCCACCATCGTCAACCGTCTGGCCATCGAGGCCGGGGCCAGTTTCGGCTGGCGGCGCTGGGTCGGGCCCTATGGGGACATGATCTGCATCGAACAGTTCGGCATCTCCGCACCCTGCGACAAGGCCCTGGTCCATTTCGGTTTCACGGTGGACAATATCCTGCAAAGGGCCCGGGATCTGCTCCAGCGCAACCGGGGGCCGTTCCCCATTCCCGCCTGGCTCTGATCCGGTGCGGTCCCGGCCATGACCGAACGGCAAAAGAATGTCCTGGCTGCCCTGACGGGCATCCTGGTCAGCCTGGCCCTGGCCGAGTTGTTCGTCTCCCTGTTCTATTCCAACGACATCCGCGTGATGGGCGATACCATCCGCCTGCGCACCAATCTGGTGCAGGAAATCCATAATCGCCAGGGCATCCCTGGCCTGGATCCGGTGATCGTGCATCGCAAGAACAGTCTGGGCTTCCGGGGACCCGATCCGCCGGCCGACCTGCCGGACAGGTATCGCATCCTCACCGTGGGGGGCAGCACCACCGAGTCCTATTACATCTCCGATGGCAAGACCTGGCCGGACCTGGTGGCCGCGGGGTTGAATCAAAAATTTGCCGACCGCATCTGGCTCAACAATGCAGGCCTGGACGGTCACTCCACGTTCGGTCACCTGATCCTGTTGCGGGACTACGTCCTGCGGGACATCCAACCCGAACTCCAGCACACGGTTCCCAACCTGATCCTGTTCTTCATCGGCGCCAACGAGGTGGGTCGCAGGGATCTGCGGGCCCGCCTGATGATCGATCCCCGTTTCCAGACCGGAGAGGACATCGACTGGGCTATCCTGCTGAAGTCCTTGCTGTTCAAGGTAGCCGATCACAGCGATCTGGTGAGCCTGGGCATCAATCTCTTCCGGGGTTACCGGGACCGGCACATGGGGCTGGCCCATCAGCCGGTGGATGTCACCCGGGCGCCCCGGGGACCGGAAATCGGCCCAGAACAGCAGCGTCGCTACATCGCCCGCCATGAAGAGTACCTAGCCCCCCTTCGGGAACGGCTGGCCCACCTGCTGACCTTGACCCGCCGGCAGGGCATCCAGCCGGTTTTCATGACCCAGCCGGCCCTGTTCGGTTGCGGGAAGGATCCGCTGACTGGTGTGGATCTGGGGTCCATGGCCCAGGGCGGCATCAACGGCTGCCTCAAATGGCGGGTGCTGGACGCCTACAACGACGCGGTGCGGGAATTCGGATCCCGCCAGCGGGTTCCAGTGATCGACCTGGCCCGGGAGCTGCCCCACAGCAGTGAGTATTTCTACGACAATTACCATTTCAACACCGCGGGCACCCGACGGGTGGCGGATATCGTCCTGACCCAGCTCGCCCCCCTGGTGGCCGATGGCCTGCGGAAAAACCCGGCCGCCGTCAGCGGGGGAGGAACACCATGAGCCTGTTGGACGGTCACTTGGCGTTGTTCCGCTGCCCCAGGTGCGGGGGTGGATTGGCCCGTACCGGTGGCCCATTGCATTGTTCCGGCTGTCGGCAGGAATACCCGGTGCCGGAAGATGGCATGCCCCGGCTGTTCTGGCCCAATGAATGGGAGGGTGACCGGCTGGATGTCACGGACCGGATCAAGGCCTTCTACGAGGCAACTCCGTTTCCCGACTATGACGGTTTCGACGATGTCAGCTCCCTGATCGAAAAGGCCCGGCGTGGATTTTTCGCCAAGCTGTTGGACGACCAGGTGCCGGTGGGGGCATTGATTCTGGAGTGTGGCTGCGGCACCGGCCAGCTGACCAATTTCCTGTCCGTGGCCAACCGCACCGTGCTGGGGACCGATATCTGCCTCAACTCCCTCACCCTGGCCAACGACTTCCGGCGCCGCCACGGCCTGGACGGCGCCTTTTTCTGCCAGATGAATCTGTTTCGGCCCTGCTTGCGTCCGGCCAGCTTCGATCTGGTGATATCCAACGGTGTGCTGCATCATACCGCGGACCCGTTTCTGGCCTACCGCACCATCGCCGGCCTGGTGAAACCCGGAGGCCATCTGATCGTCGGCCTCTACCACAAATATGGGCGAATCTACACCGATTTGCGGCGGCGACTGTTTCATCTTACCGGCGACCGCTTCAAGTTCCTCGACCGGCACAACGTGAACCCGCGCCTGAGCCAAGCCAAACGGCGCGCCTGGTTCATGGACCAGTACAAGAATCCCCACGAGTCCAAACATACCATCGGTCAGGTGCTGGGCTGGGTGGAAGCACTGGGGTTCAGCTTCGTCAAGAGCATCCCCAAGACCGTTCCCTTCCAGCCGTTTCTGGAGAACGAGAACCTGTTTGCGGACGAGGAACCCGGTTCGGCCATCGAACGGTTCCTGGTCGAGGCCGGCCAGGCCCTGACCGGGGCGGACGAGGGAGGGTTCTTCATCGTCATTGCCCGTCGCCCTGGACCTTGATTCTGGGTGATTGCGGAGTGGGCTCCGCGCTGTTTCATGTGGGCAGGGAGAAATCGAGTTGATCACCGATGAGGTGGTTCCGTGGCAATGAAGGTGGTGTTGGTGTAATCCTTGGTGCAATCCTGAAACAGAGAGTAGCATAAATTCAATATGTTGAGAATCCACAGCCATAAATGTTGATTTGTAACTACCTGATTTTTTCAGGCATGCCAATTCCAGATGCGATTGCCATTCCTGGTAGAGCATGAGCCTTCCAAACGGCCAGTGGAAGGTTTAAGATGAAGTAGATGTGTGCTTTCCACATTCGGGGGAACCAGTCTGCTGAACCACGGTAGACGGTTACGAGAATAGGATGAATATCAATAATATATTGATAAAATCGCTTGCCAGATCGCTTTATCCCATTGGCAATGTTCGCACAGTGGTGCGTGGGCCGGGAAGAGGATTAAAATTTATCGTCACACGGGGGAATGGCGTGACCTATGCGTGGTTCATGTATTCTCATTGGATACAATTTTTGCAACAAAAAATTTCATTGGGGAGTGTTATATATGATGTGGGTGGAAACACCGGACATGTTGCCATGTTATTTTCTAAAATAACAGGAAAAGATGGATGTGTATACTCCTTCGAGCCTTCCGCAAGGCCAAGAAATATTTTTCATGAAAATTTGATATTGAACAATTCTATTGGCAATGTTAATATTATTGATCAAGCGTTGACTGATACGGAAGGAGAAAAACAGTTCATTATTCCAAATGGAAAAGATACAGAGGGATCTCTGCAACACGCCACGCATAATCATCTAGTGACAAATAAGCTTGAGCAATTCACAGTATATTCGACAACGCTCGATTTGTTTACCCAATCTCATCCGGTTCCTCATTTCATTAAAATAGATGTTGAAGGGGGTGCAGGATCTGTACTGTCGGGAGCGGAAAGGCTCTTGTCAACCGCCGCGCCTGCTATTTATATCGAATTCCATAATGAAACAGAAAAGAATGCGGTCGCTCAAATGTTATTAAAACATCGTTATAAAGTTTTCAGCTTGTTCGGAAAGGAAATTTTTTATTTGATGGATAGATGGCATTCAGCCGTCTATTGTACCCGTCGTTGATGGCTCTTTGCCGTTTCACATATGGGCAGGGAGCCTGTCGCAGAATGGGGCGTTTTTATGGTATGATGTCCGCCATTGTGACCTTGCGGGGCTTCTGGAGGGAGAGATGGCCGGATTTTTTGCGGGGACCGACCAGCGACAGATGTCCCTGTTGCCGGTTGACATGCTGGTGTGTGCTTGTTCCGTGGAGTCTGCACGCATTCAGCAACAGACTCGTGCAGGGTGAACGGTCATGAACCCAACCACATCACGTAATCTGCTGATCATCCTGACGGCCTTTGGAATCGTTACCGCCATACTGTCGGAATTGTGGGTGGCACTGCCCTGCGTTTGGACCTTATGGATCGTCTGGCGGTTATTGCTGGAGAGGCAATCCTACGGACCCCCCGTGATTCCACTGGCGATCTCATTTCAGTGGTTGCAATTGACTTTCGGAGTGTTCTATTATGCCTTTACTGGAATTGAGCCGATGGCCATGCAAGTCGACTACCATCCAATGATATATCTAGGAATTGTAAGCCTTCCGATTCTCAGTCTCGGTATTTTTATGGGTAAAAGGCTGTTTCCGGCCCCCCCATTTGTTGCTGAACATGCCAGACCGTTATTGTTCTCAATGAATTTTTTATTTTTCATTAATCTCTTCTTGCTCATATTCAAGGATCAGATCTTGACCCTTGCCTGGAACATTCCTCTCTTTTCCCAGGCCATTATTGCAATATACAATATTAAAACAGGTTTCTTGTATCTCCTGCTTCGGGAACTGTCCAGAAGAGAGAAAAACGGATATATCCTGGTCATTCTGGCGGCAGAGGTTCTCGTGGGGTTCATGGGATATTTTGCCGACTGGCGCATTCCGATTATTCTGTATTTTCTTGTGGCCTTGGAAATGTTCCTGTCAACGGAGTATTCCCGCAACAAATTGCGCTTGGGATTCCAGATCCTCTCGGTGACTGTTTTCGCGTTCATGATTGGTATTTTGTGGTCCGGTCTGAAAGGGGATTGGCGCTACTATCTGGAGAATGAGTATATCGCTGATTCCGGATATGTTGGAAAAGCGACCAAGCTGACGGAGTTGATCGAAGCATGGAACAAGGATGAGAGCGTGCGGGAGCAGAGCCATACGGACCTCGTGGACCGGATCTGGGATATTTATTATTCCTCCCTGACCATTGAGAGGGTCCCCAAGGTGATTCCCCACAGCGATGGCGAGCTCATAGGGGATGCAATCCGACATATCCTGATGCCCCGATTCTTGTTTCCGGATAAATCGGCCCTTCCGTCGGAGAGTTTCAAGGTACGCAAGTACAGCGGGGTCATGGTTGCTGGTGGGTACGACAACGCCACGAACATCGCCTTTGGATATATCCTGGAGTCCTATGTGGATTATGGAGTGCCGCTGTTGGGACTTCCCATTTTCCTCTTTGGAATCCTGGTCGGCTTGTCTTTGAGCCTCATTTCCCGACTGATACGCCATGTAGACATGGAGATCGCCATCCTGATCACCATATCCTGGCAGGTGCTGAGCCGCATAGAAATCTCATGG
This sequence comes from Magnetococcales bacterium DC0425bin3, assembly GCA_002753665.1. Lineage (GTDB taxonomy): Bacteria > Pseudomonadota > Magnetococcia > Magnetococcales > DC0425bin3 > DC0425bin3. Next base: position 75,809 of record PEAP01000001.1, on the reverse strand, counting down.
GTCAAGATGCTGGGGCAGTTCTTCACCTGGCTGTTCTACACTGTCCTGGCCAGCTATCTGCTGACCTATCTGTTTCGCGCCACGGGGGGGAATAAATCCAGGCGGAGGGGGAAGGGAAAAGTGATCGAAATACGTCAATAAAAACAATGCAATCGGTTTCAAGATTTAATGCAGGCAGCAATTGCCGTGTTGGGAGCCTGCCGCAGAATGCGGACGGTGTCCAACCACCGGAAAAAATAGAAGCCTGTCTGGAGCGAATCCAGACAGGCTTCTATCAACTTCCAACCTATGCCTTGATGGTCTGAGCCTTCCAGATCTTTCTGGCGTAGGTCTGCACGGTACGGTCGATGGAGAAGAAGCCCATGTTGGCCGTATTGAGGGCCGCCATGCGCATCCAGATGTCCTGGTTCAGGTAGACGCGATCCACAGCCTCCTGGCAGGCGATGTAGGCGGCGTAATCGGCCAAGAGCATGAAATGATCCCCACCCCGCACCAGGGCGTCGAAGATGGCCGAGTAGCGGTGGGGATCGTCTGGGCAGAAGAAGCCGTCGCGGATCATGTCCAACACCTGGTGCAACTCGCTGTTTTCCTCGTAATGCTGGGCGGGGTTGTAGCCGTGGTTGCGCAGCTTCTGCACGTCGTTGGCGGTCATGCCGAAGATGAAGATGTTGTCCTTGCCCACCTCCCGCAGAATCTCGATGTTGGCCCCGTCCAGGGTGCCGATGGTCAGGGCACCGTTGAGGGCAAACTTCATGTTGCCGGTGCCGGAGGCCTCGGTGCCGGGGGTGGAAATCTGTTCGGAGAGGTCACTGCCGGGGATGATCACCTCGGCGTTGGAGACGTTGTAGTTGGGGAAGAACACCAGCTTGAGCTGGCCCCTGACCGCCGGGTCGTTGTTGATCACATTGCTGACATCGACGATCAGCCGGATGATCATTTTGGCCATGTGATAGCCCGGCGCGGCCTTGCCGCCGATGATCACCGCCCGCGGCGTCGGATTGGCGACCTTGCCTTCCCGGATGCGGACATAGCGGGTGATGACGTGGAGCAGGTTGAGCAGTTGCCGCTTGTACTCATGGATCCGCTTGACCTGAACGTCGAAGAGCATGGTCTGGGAATCGAGATCCACGCCCACCCGTTTTTTCACCAGCTTGGCCAGCCGATCCTTGTTGGCGGTCTTGATACGGCCAAAGGCCTGCCGGAAGGCCGGGTCATCCACATGAGGGATGACCTCCTTGAGACGCGGCAGGTTGGTGATCCAGCCCTCACCAATCCGTTCCTTGAGCAGGGCGGAGAGACCGGGGTTGGATTGCAGCAGCCAGCGATACTGGGTGATGCCGTTGGTGACGTTTTCGAATTTCTCCGGCGAAATACGGCTGAAATCGGCGAAGAAAGAGGACTGCATCAACTGGGTATGCAGTTCCGCCACACCGTTGACCTTGTGGCTGCCGATGACCGACAGGTTGGCCATGCGCACCCGCCGGGTATGATCTTCGAACAATGACACCCGGCCTAGCATGCCGGGATCACCCGGGAAACGGTGCTGAACGGTCTGCAGGAAGATGTGGTTGATCTGGTAGAGCAGGCCCAGGTGGCGGGGCAGGATGCGGCCCACCAGGTCGATGGGCCAAGTCTCCAGGGCCTCCGACATCAGGGTATGGTTGGTGTAGGAGCAGGTTCTCTGGGTGATCTCCCAGGCGTCCTCCAGGCTCAAATGGAACTGATCGATCAGGATCCGCGCCAGCTCGACCACCGCCAGGGACGGGTGGGTGTCGTTGAGGTGGATGGCCACCTGATTGGGCAGCTCCCGGATGGAGTTGGGGTCGTTCCGGTCATTGACCAGATAGAATTTGCGCAGGATGTCCTGGAGGGAGGCGCTGACGAAGAAATATTCCTGCTTCAGGCGCAGTTCCTGCCCCATCAAGGTGTTGTCGTTGGGATACAGCACCTTGGACAGGTTTTCCGATTCGATCTTGTTGCGAACGGCATTGATGTAGTTGCCTTCGTTGAAGAACCGGAAATCGAAGTCGTTGCTCGCCTTGGCGGACCAGAGGCGCAGATGGGACATGTTGCGGGTACGATAGCCGGTGAGGGGGACATCGTAGGCCACCGCCGTTACATGATCGGTATCCACCCACTGGGAGCATTCGCGCCCCATATCGTCCCGGAAGGTGATGACCCGCCCGCCGAACCGCACGGGAAAGCGAACGCTGTGCCGCTCGGTCTCCCAGGGGTTGCCGAGTTCCAGCCAATGCTCCGGCAGTTCCACCTGTTCACCCCGTTCGATCTTCTGGGTGAACATGCCAAATTCGTAGCGGATGCCGTAACCGATTCCGGGATAACCCTGGCTGGCCATGGAGTCGAGGATGCAGGCCGCCAGTCGGCCCAGACCACCGTTCCCCAGTCCGGCGTCCAGTTCTTCCTCCATGATCTCTCCCAGGGAGAGTTTCGGGTCGTATTTTTTCAGGGCCTGGGTGACCGGCTCCAGGAGATCCATGTCCAGGAGGGTGCGGTGCAGATTGCGGCCAATGAGAAACTCCATGGAGAGATAGTAGATCCGCCGTTCCTTGCCGGCATGGATCTTACGCTCCATCCCCACCTTGCGCTGATAGAGAATGGCCCGGATCAGGAAGACGAGAGCCTTGAACCAATCCCTCTGATTGGCCCGCTCCGGATCCTTGCCCACCACATGGACCATGAAGTGCAGGATATTCTTGAGCAGGGCATCCACATCCCAGCTGCCCGTGTCCTGTCGGTCCAGGGTCAAGGCAAGTTCGTTGCGTATGTCTTCCGTGGCGCTCATGGCGTTCTCCCCAGGTCGGATGATCGTTTTTTGTCGTTTCTGAGTCGGGATATGGCCGGTCGTCCGTTTCCTTGCCAGGCCCGTCATTCATACTGCCCCAAAGGTGGATGCCTTGCTGTCCCATGACGTTGGCGGTCGAAACGCAACCCCCAACGGCTGCGTCTGCCCAACGGTCCCCGAACTGACGGGCAGGCCTGCCATGACAGCCGTGTCGTCGGCGTGCCTGGCACATGGGTGGAGGAAGGCGGATCCCATCCAAACAGCGTCGAATCGTCTGCAATGGGATTCTTTCCTCGGGTATCCCGCCATTCTGCCACAATTCTGTAGGAAAAGGTAACATAAGAAAAAAAATCACCGCGGCAGCGAGGAGCCCCGGATCAGGGCACGATCTGGACAAGAACCCGATGTATTTCCAATCGGTTGACAGATTGAACCCGATTGGATGGATCTCTGTGGGGGATTTTTATGGTAGGGTGGCAGGGGGAGAGAGGGGTCGCCGCCTGCCCGTGGAGGAGAGAGGAGTACATGGAACCCAGCCGTGCAATGCTCGAAACATTCGACAATCCCAACCCGGAACGGCATTACCGGATCGGGATGGACTGTCCCGAATTCACCTGCGTCTGTCCCAAGACCGGTCAACCGGATTTCGCCACCCTTCGCATCGACTATGTGCCGGACCAGGTCTGTGTGGAACTGAAATCCCTCAAGCTCTACCTCTGGAGCTACCGGGACCAGGGTGCCTTCCACGAGGCGGTGATCAACCGGATTCTGGATGATCTGGTGGCCGCCACGGCCCCCCGGGAAATGACGCTGACTGGGGTGTTCAACGTGCGTGGCGGCATCACCACCACCGTCACGGCCTGCCATCCGGACCGTCCCACTTTAGATGGATGGGGGAGGCTTCCCTCCACCCTCCACCGATGAAAGCCGGTTTCCGGCTGCCACGGTAATACCCCTTGCGGGACCCTGCCGGCAGCCGTTGACCGGCCTGACCGTGATGTGGTGGGGCGGACTCCCTCTACCTTCCACCGCCAGCGGCGGGCTCTGCTATTGCACCGGTTCCCCCGATGGGCCTCTGGTCGCCCCCTGGTCCTGTTGGGGCTGCCTGGTCCGGGCCTGCTGCTGGTAGAGGGCGGCAAAGTTGATGGGGTCCAGCACCAGTGGCTTGAATCCCCCTTCGGTGATGGTGGAGGAGACCACCTGCCGCAGGTAGGGAAACAGGATGCCGGGGCAATCGACGCCCAGCAAGAGCGGCACATGCTGCTCCGGGACGTTGCGCACCAGGAAGAGGCCGGCATAGGTCACGTCCACCAGAAACATGGTGCGCTCTTCGAGCTTCACCTCGGTGGTGACATGCAGGGTGACCTCGTAGTGATGTTCGCCCTTGCGGGTGGACCCGGTCTCGAGGTTGAACTCCACCTTGGGCTCCTTGGTGACCTGGAACACCTCGGGAGTGTTGGGATTCTCGAAGGAGAAGTCCTTCAGATAGACCTTCTCCACATGGAAGAGGGGCTGATCGGCGGCATTGCCGGAGCCGCCCGGGGGTGCCGGAGGCGGCGGGGTGGGAAGCTGGGGTTCCTTGGCCATCTTGCGTTCCTTCCATTCCGAAGTGGAGAAGCGCTGGCGGCTCTCCAGGGTCCAGGACCGGAACAGCCGCGTCAGCAGGTTGCGGGAGGTGCGGGGGGAGGGGAAGACTCCAAGCCGATGGAGATCACTGGTCGCCCTGATCCGCGCCACCGGTTCCCGTCGCTCCGTCCGCTTGCGCTGGGGCAGGACCGGCGGCGGGTCCGGAACCCTGACGGTCGGCGGTCTGGGGAGCGCGTTTGCGGCGGCGCTTGCGGCGCGGGGGCTGTTCCCCTTCCCGGGGCGGGGCGGGGGCAACGGCTGTTTCGGCCTGCGGCGCTGCGGCGGGTTTGCGCCGTGGGGCGTCCTCTCGCTTGCGGGGAGAGGGGCGGCGCGGGCCGTCGCCGCGTTTTTCCCGGCGGCGGTCCGGTGCCGTCTCCGGCCCGGTTCTCTTGCGTCTGGGGGGCATGACCAGATCGGCGAACAGGTCCTCCTCGGCCCACCCCACCGGGATCTGCATGCCGACGAAAGCCTCGATGGCCTCGAGCCGGTAGGCGCCTTCCTCGTCCACCAGAGAGATGGCATCCCCTTCGGCGCCGGCCCGGGCGGTGCGGCCGATGCGATGGACGTAATCCTCGGCATTCTCGGGCAGGTCGAAGTTGATCACATGGGTGATCCCTTCGATATGCAGGCCCCGGCCCGCCACGTCGGTGGCGATCAACACCGGCAATTCCCCCTGCTGGAATTTCTTCAGGACCTTCAGCCGCTTGATCTGGGGCACGTCACCGGAGAGGTAGCCGGCGCGGATTTCGTTGATCATCAGCCACTCTTGCAGGCGTTCTCCCATGCGCTTGGTGTTGACGAAGATCATCACCCGGCCGCCGGAGACGCCCTCGGAGACCTCCTCCAGTTCCTTGCGCAGCACGCCCACCAGCAGGCTGATCTTGGTTGTGGATTCCACATGGTAGAGAATCTGCCGCACCTGATCGGCCGTGCGGACCGAACTCTGCACCGCCAGCACCTCGGGCATGGCCATGTACTCGTAGGAGAGTTCCTGGGCCCGGTAGGAGAGGGTGGCGGAGAAGAGCATGGAGAGGCGCTTCTCGTAGGAAGGCAGGCGACGCAGCAGGTAGCGCAGATCGGCGATGAACCCCATGTCGAACATGCGGTCCGCCTCGTCGATCACCAGCACCTCCACCGCGGAGATGACGTAGGCCTTCTGCTTGAAATAGTCGATCAGGCGCCCCGGAGTGCCGATCAGCACATCGATCCGATCCTGCTGCAGGGTTTCGCGCTGTTTGTCGTAATCCACCCCACCGTAGACCGCTGCGATGCGGAATCCGGTATGACTGCCCAGGGCGATGGCGTCTTGTTCCACCTGGACCACCAGTTCCCGGGTGGGGGCAATGATCAGGACCCGGGGCTGGCTGCATCCCGCGTCGGGGGGCGTGACGTTTCCGGAGCCCAGCAGACGGGAATAGGCGGCGATCAGGAAGGCGGCGGTCTTGCCGGTGCCGGTCTGCGCCTGCCCTGCCACATCCTTGCCGGCGAGGGTCGGGGGCAGGGTCAGGGCCTGGATGGGGGTGCAGGTTTTGAATCCGCAATCCCGAACGCCGGCCATGACCGGTTCGGGAATGGGTAATTCACTAAACTCCATGTCGGTGCCGTTCAGCCGGATAGGGGTTGAAGGCCGACGGGGACTCGATGTCATCGAGTCCCCGGGGCGGCCCGTATCGGAGGACGGGACGCAGGCGACCGGCTGGCCACCATGGCTCTGACCCAGACAGTCTGCCAGATCGGGCCCAGACGGTCTGCCGGATCGGGCCGACCAGTATTGCAGGGCGACCCGGCCGCCGTCAGGAGGCGGCGGTGACCAGGGTCTTGACCTTGGCATTGAGCCGGCTGATGCGACGGGCGGCTTGATTGCGGTGAATCATGCCTTTGCGGGCGGTCACCGCGATCACCGAGGACGCCTGGCGAAAGGCTTCCCTGGCCTGCTCTGCATTGCCGGTCTCGACCGCCTGCAGCACCTTTTTGCAGTAGGTGCGCATGCGGGAAATGGCGTCCCGGTTGCGGGCGTTGTGCTTGATGGCTTGACGGGCCCGTTTCATGGCGGACTGAATGTTGGCCACTTGACGCGAACTCCTATTGCTGGAAAATGTCCGGTGTTCTGGCAACCGCCACCGGCTGGATACATTATTACAGAATCCAACAGTCTAGTCGTTCTTCTCCCACTTCGTCAAAGGTTTTTTCACGTGCCTCTTTCTCCGCGATCCGGCTCCGCTGCGCATCCTTTGCTGAGGGCGGTGGGGACCATCAGTTTCTTCACGTTGGTCTCGCGCATATTCGGCTTTGTGCGGGACGTGGTGATCGCCCGCGGGTTTGGCTCCGGGATGGGCGCCGATGCGTTCTTCGTGGCTTTCAAGCTGCCCAATTTTTTGCGGCGGTTGTTTGCCGAGGGGGCCATGTCCACGGCCTTTGTGCCGGTGTTCAGCGACTCTCTGGCCCGGGGGAATGTGGAGGAGACCCGGGAGGTGGTTCATACCGTGTTCACCGCCTTGACGGCGGCCTTGATGATCCTGGTGGTCCTGGCGGAGCTGGGCATGCCCTGGCTGATTCTGGTGACGGCGCCGGGTTTCAGTGACCAGCCGGAGAAGATGCAACTGGCCATTGACCTCACGCGCATCACCTTTCCCTATATCCTGTTGATTTCCCTGGTGTCTCTGGCAGGGGGAATCCTCAACAGCCACAAGCGTTTCGCCATCCCCGCCGCCACGCCGGTTCTGCTCAACGTGTTTCTCATCCTGGGGGCGTTGCTGCTCAGTCCGCTGCTGGAGGAACCGGTCATGGGTCTGGCCTGGGGGGTTTTGGCGGGGGGGGTGGCCCAGCTGGCCCTGCAGTTGCCGGCGCTTTCCCGTATCGGCATGTCCTTTCGGCTGCGCTGGGATCCGCGGCATCCGGCTTTGCGGCGGATCCTGAAACTGATGGGACCTTCGATTCTCGGCGTGTCGGCGGTGCAGATCAATCTGCTGTTCGACATCTTTTTGGCGTCCTGGCTGCCCGAGGGGTCCATTTCGTATCTTTACTATGCGGACCGCCTGGTGGAATTTCCCCTGGGTCTCATCGGCATCGCCATGGGCACCGCCATTCTGCCGGCGCTGTCGGCCAAGGCCGCCGTGGGGGATCTGAAGGGGATGGGCACCGACCTGTCCTTTGCCCTGCGCATGGTGTTGTTCATCAATCTGCCCGCCACCGTGGGTCTGCTGGTGCTGCGGGAGCCGATCCTGGCCCTGCTGTTCCAGCGGGGGGCGTTCGACGCCGCCGCCACCGACCTGACCTCCCGGGCCTTGTTCGCCTATGGTCTGGGGTTGCTGGCCTTTTCCGGCATCAAAGTGTTGGCGCCGGCCTATTATTCCATGCAGGACACCCGCACGCCGGTGCGTTTCGGCCTGATCTCGGTGGCGGTCAACATGGCCTGCAACGTGATCCTCATGTTTCCCCTGCAGCATGTGGGTCTGGCCCTGGCCACCACCATCGCCGCCTACGTCAATGCTTTTCTGCTCCTTGTCCATCTGCAACGGAAGGTCGGTTTTCGCCCGGGCCGCGAGCTGTGGGTCACCGCTCTCAAGACCCTGGCGGCCTGCCTGGCCATGGGGGCCACGCTCCATTACGGCGGGGAACTCTACCTCACCGGAGACCTGGGCACCTGGGCGCGCGCCCTGCGACTGTTGGCCGTCATCGCCGTGGGCTGCGGGGTCTTTTTCGTGACTGCCCGTCTGCTGGGTTGTCGGGAAATGGGGGAGCTGCGGGCGGCCTTTTCCCGGCGTTGAAACAGCATCGCGAGTATGCTCTCGGGGGGAGGGAAGGGTCCCCTTCTCCGAGTGGTTGCAGGCCCTGCAGGATGCCAGGGCAAGGGCAGGAATCCGGGTTGATTTCCACCATTTTACGGAACATTTCCCATGGTAAACCAAGTTGATACACTCCTGACCATCACCCTGCCGGAAGCGCGCGGCAACACCTTGAACTATAAAGCGGGTGGCCAACAGTGGTCCAAGATCTTGGTCGAGCGCCTGCCGGAAAAAGAGGCTCATGCTGCCGTCCTCTGGCAGAATATTTATGACAATTGGAATGAACGTCGGGACATTCTCCCCCAGGTCGGCGCTGCTCTTGGCGCATGGTTGCTGGACTCCCGAGCCATCGGCTTGTTGAAGAGTCATGCCGAGGGTTGGCGGCCGGGAATGAACCTGGCGCGGGTGTTCCTGAAGGTGCCGGCCCATCTGGCGGATGTGGCCTGGGAAGTGACCGCCGTGGAGGGTTTGGGCTTCCTGGCCATCCACCAGGCCTTCACCCTGGTACGTTGCACCGAGGTGCTCCGTCCCTTGCCTCAGCCTCTGCCTGGCCCGGTGGCCTTGGAAGTGATTGCGGTGAAGCATAAGGCTACCAATAAGTGGTCCGCACTGCAAACCGACCTGGAGGCGAAACGCATCCACGAGGTTATCACGGAAGCGGGCTGGTCCAATCGCCTCCAGGTGTTGCTGGATCCCGAAGGCCATTGGCAGCATCTGGACAAATTGTACGCCAATGGTTCTCTTCCTGCCATCCTGCACTTCGCCGGCCACGGGATGGAAAACGGCTCTGGCCTGGTGTTTCAGGGCGAGGATGGCGGGCCGCGGGAGATCGAGGCAGCACGCTTGGCCGCGCTGCTCTCCAGTCCCGGATTCCACGGCCAGCGGGTGCGATGCGTCTTTCTCAACGCCTGTCATGGCGCGGCCAACGGAAAGGCACGGGTGCAACCCTTCGGCGGTGTGGGCCGACAGTTGATCGCCAGCGGCATCCCCATGGTTGCTGCACTGCTGGCGCCGGTGGCAGACCTGGAAGCGCGCGATCTGGCAGGGATATTTTATGGCCAGGTGGCCAGTGGCCAACCCCTGGATGCCGCCCTGCAAACCACCCGGCGTCACGTCTTTCTGAATTTGGACCAAAGCTTTGCCTGGCCATTTCTTTGCCTCACCGCCGCCGGACCGCCAGAGCCCATCTGGATAGAGAGCCAGGGCAGCGGCGGACGGGAACCCTCAGCGGCGTTTTTGCGTTTCGGCTTTCCGGGACAGTGGCAGCGGCTGGAACGTTTTCTCGACCGCCGCACGCCCATGGTGGTGATCGTCAACGGCGAGCGCCACGCCGGTCACCGCCATTTACTGCGACGCTTTCAGTATGAACTGGCGCACTACCCCGGTAAAACCCGTTATCTGGTAGTGAGGAACCTGGGCTTGTCGCGCAAGGGGGGCGAGCCTCGGCTGGCCAGAGGCCTGTTGCTGGGCGCCCTGGCCAAAGCCTTCGAGCTGGATGACCGGGGTCCGGAAGAGCAGGTCGTCCGCACCATTGCCCAGGCCATGGCAAGCGCCTGCACCAATGACGTGGTGCTGGTGGTGGATATGGAGGAGGTGCTGGAATTGGTGGATGCGGCCTGGAGCCAGGCCCTGCTGCTGCTCATCCATCAGGTCTGGGTGGAGGTTGTGGGGCAGGCGGCGCAAAGCGGCGCCGACCTGCCGGTCTATCTGCTGATCTCCGTGGGCTGGCCTCCGGAACCCGCGGAAAACAATCCCAAGAAGACGTTGATGATGAACCACAGGCAAATCGGCATGGAGGCCATTGCTTGGCTTAGAAAGACCGTGCGCCTGGACCATGGCATTCGGGTGGAAACCCTTCCCGAACTGCCGCCCATCGACGAAAATTATGTGGCCGGGTACCTGGAAGACATCCTGGAAATGGATCCGCAGGAAGCGGAGCGGCATGCCGGCATCCTGGTGGGAACCTTCGACAACAAAATAATCCTGGAAGGCGTGGAACGGCTGATGAACGAAAGGGCAATGCCATGACCCCTCTGCCTCCCTTCGACATCTATCAGGGCGATGGCCAGCGCCATGGCTCGCAGATGGCCCAGCTTCCTGCCCAGCCGGTGCTGTTTCGGGAGGAAGGGCGCTATCTGGCGGACAGCGGGTTGCGGGATGCGGTCAACATCAGCCTCGCCACCGGCCAACCCCTGCTGCTCACCGGCGAACCGGGCTGCGGCAAGACGCGCCTGGCCTGGAGCGTGGCCCATGAACTGGAGCTGGGGGAGCCGCTGAGCTATTTCACCCGCTCCCAGTCCCAGGCGCGGGAGCTGCTCTATTCCTACGATGCGGTGCGCCGTTTCTACGACGTGCAGATCAAGGACCCCCGCGCCACCGAGGCCAGCCACTATGTGACGTTCGGCCCCCTGGGCCAGGCCATTCTCTCGCCAACCCGGCGGCTGGTGCTCATCGACGAGGTGGACAAGGCGCCGCGGGACTTTCCCAACGATCTGCTCAACGAATTGGACCGCATGGCGTTCACCGTGCCCGAATTGCCCGAATCCCAGCGCACCCTGCAGGCCATCACCCGGCCGGTGGTCATCATCACCAGCAACACCGAGCGGCAGTTGCCCCTGCCTTTTCTGCGGCGTTGCGTGTTTTATCATATTCCCTTTCCGGATCGGCAGAGACTGGCGCAGATCATCCACGAGCGGCTGGGCCCCATGAACCTGAACGGTTCCCTGGTGGAAGCCGCCATCGACCGCTTCCAGCAGGTGCGCAAAATCGACCGTTTGTCGAAAAAACCCGCCACCGGTGAACTGCTCTCCTGGCTGGTGGCTTTGCACGGACGGGGAGTGACTTCCCGCCAATTGCAGGACTGCCGTCCGGCTGAGCTGCCCCTGCTGCCGGCCTTGCTCAAGGATCGCGATGACTTCGCCTGCCTCGGCGCCACCTCCTGACCCGCGGCTGGCAGACCTGCTGCATGCCCTCCATCATCGGGGCATGGCCATTGGCCCGGACGATGCCAAGCGGGTGGCCCTGGTGTTCCGCCACAGCGCCGGCTGGTCCCGCGGGCGCCGCGTGCAGGCGCTGCTGGCGCTGCTGGGACGCACCGTGGCGGAAAGACAACTCCTCAGCCAACTGGCGCCCCACCTGTTCCTGAATTCCACCGAGGCAACGGACACCGAAAAGGTACTTCCGTCATCCCCTGACACCGCACGGCCCCAGCAGCCCCGGCAACGGGAGAGCGTCCACAGCCCCGGCGAAACAAGAGAACGCAAACCGTTTTGGCTCTGGCGGGCCATCCTGTTGTTCCTGATCATGCTGACAGCGGCAGGAGGGTATTGGCAGTATTCCAGGGATACGGTTTCCCCTCCATCCCCATCCACGGATATCCCCGCGGAGCAACCTTTACAGCCACCGCAAAGCGCATCCGTGGCGTTGCCAACCGCAGGCGACCCTTGCCCGGTGATTCCCCCGCCCGACTGGCCGCTCCAAGCCCTGGCAGCGCTGGCCGGCCTGTCATGGCTGCCTGGTCTGTGGCTGGCTTGGCGCGGCCGGCGGGTACAACAGCAAGAAAAACATTTGAGACTGCTGGAAAATTCCGAGGAGTCCCGCTGTTGGCGGGCCATGCCGCCGCCAACGGTCCTGCACCCCTGGATCCCGGCGACCAATCTGCGGGAAGCGGCCTTTTTCATGAATTCCCCCGTGGCGGAACGCCCCGGGAACGAGATGGATGTCCCGCGCAGCGTGGAGGCAACCCTGCGCCAGGCAGGCCTGCCCTCCTTGGTCTTCCAGCAGGAGAGACAGCAGCGGCCGATCTGTTTCATCGAGGATATCGCACCGGCCATGGCCGCCTGGCCCGGTCTGGGCGCGGCCATCGCCATCGCTTTGCAACGGCAGGGATCGGTGGTGCATCACTGGTACATGCATGGCAGTCCGGCATCCATTTCTCCCCAGCCGGATCCGCGGCACGCCCTGCCGCTGGAGCAGGCCTTGGCCACGCTGCCGGCCTGTACCCTCATTCTCCATGGGAATGGCTCCGGCCTGGAATGGCCTGGCCGCGGCACTTCCTGGCACTGGCTGGCTTCCCTGGAACAGGCGCTGTGGCTGCATCCCGCCCCCCCGGCTCTATGGAGCAGGCCTGTCCGGCACCTTGCTTCCCGGCTGCGACTCGTCTCGCTGGTGGCCAGTGACTTGGCGCGACTTGGGGAAAGCGCCGGCGGTCGGCCGCTGCCCCCCGTCTGGCAGCCGCCTTTGGGGGATGGCGGCGATGGTCGGCTGCGCCTTTCTTTGTTGCGGGCCGTGCTGGGGGAGGCGGCGTGGCGCTGGCTGGCAGCGGCCGCGGTGCTCCACCGGGTGGGGCTGTTGCATGTGATCACATGGCGGGGTATGGCGGGTTTGGACTTCATGCGGGTGGATGGCGAGTCCATGGAAAAGGTGCTGGCGCTGCCCGATGTGCAACGGCTCAGTGATGGTTCGCTGGTATTGGACCAGGAACTGGGAGATGCGTTACTGCGAGATCTGACTAGGCGGGATGCGACGTTGCTTTCCCGCTGCGTGGACTGGTGCGTCGGGTGGGTGAGCACGGAGATTCAGCGACTGCCGGCCATCAGCTTGGCGCGGGCGGAGGCGCGGGTGGCACGGGCCAGGCTGCTGGCTTTGGATCCCCGGCGGCGGCAAGAAGCCCGTCAGGCCATGACCACGTTGGCCAAGGAAGGGCTGGGTCGCTGGCTGACGGCCGGGGAAGCGGCTGACGGTCAGGAAACCTGGCCGGTTGCCGTGACGACGCCCTTGACCCCAGCCGGACCGGGCCAGCGCCTGGCCGTTGCCGTATCCCTGTTGCTTGGTCTGGTGGCTGCGGGCGTGGCCATGGAGGGACGCTGGATTCGGCAACTCGCCTCTCCCTCCCAGCCTTTGTTTCAGGTATTGGGCTCTCCGCGTCTTTCACCCGATGCCCCCTTGCGATTTTGCGACCGCCATCAGTTGCAACCTGTGGTCAATATCCGCCTGGGCGGTTTGGAGACCTCCCTGACCGCCACACCCGAACAACTGAATTTCCGGGTCTGGACCCTTCCCTGGTCTGAAGAAGCCTTTGCCAATCGGGCGCCCGGTACCCGTTTTCCCCTGCAATGGGGGTATGCCGGTATGGAAATACAGCCGGGACCGGAAATCCGGTTGGTGGACAGTGCGGTGGCGAACTCCATTGGCATGGAATTCGTTCGGGTCACGGGAGGCACGTTCAAGATGGGGTGTTGGGGAAGCGGGGAGGGGGAATGTTTCGATGATGAGAAACCGGCGCATGAGGTGAAGCTGGGGGACTATTGGCTTGGGAAGACGGAGGTGACGCAGAAGCAGTGGCGGGCGGTGATGGGGAGCGATCCGCCTGAGCTGAAGTTCAAGGGGTGTGACGATTGTCCCGTTGAGGGTGTAACGTGGGAGGATGTCCAGGAGTTCATTGAGAAATTGAACGGACAAGGGGAGTGGAAGTATCGATTGCCGACGGAGGCGGAGTGGGAGTATGCGTGCCGGAGCGGGGGGAAGGAGGAAACCTACGCCGGGGGCTTGGATGTGGATGCAGTGGGTTGGTACGGTAACAGCGAAGGGAAGACACATCCTGTGGGGCAAAAGGCGCCCAATGGGTTGGGGTTGTACGACATGAGCGGGAATGTGTGGGAGTGGGTGAGTGATTGGTTTGATGACGGCTACTATGCCTCATCGCCGCGGGACAATCCTGGTGGCCCTTCGAGTGGCTCCTACCGCGTGTACCGTGGCGGTTCCTGGTACTACGTCGCCAGGTTCCTGCGTTGCGCCGTTCGCGGCTACGACGTCCCTGGCCCTCGCCGCGGCTATCTTGGGTTCCGCCTCGCCAGGACTCGTTAACTTTTGGATTTTAGCCTTTTTACCTTTTGCAGCGCGTAGCGCGCTTGGGTATTGTTGTTGGAGAAGCGGCGGGGAGGCGGGGCAAGGGGCGAAGCTGGCGCGCAGCAGCCAAAGCGCAGCCCCTTGGCCCGCCTCCCCGCCGCGGGGAGGTTTGGAGGGGCGGAGCCCCTCCAACGAATTAATTTTCCGAGGCAATCCATGCCGGTTCGAGTCATCACACTGCCGTTCGATTCCATACACGGTCTGTTCGATGACGAGATCCTGACGAATTTTTTGCTGAACAAACAACTTAAAAGCCTGAAACCGGCCTTTTTTCAGCACGATGGAAAGCCTTACTGGACGGTGCTGGTGGAGTACGAACCTCTGCTGGCGGTGGACGAAAAGCGCCCCGCCGGGCATCTGTTGACCACGGAGCAGACCTCCCTGTTGGGGCGACTGCGACAGTGGCGGCGGGAGAAGGCTGACCGGGACGGTGTCCCCGCCTTCGTCATCGCAACCAATAAACAACTGGAACAGCTAACCCTGCGCCTTCCCAAGAGCCTGGAGTCCCTGCGCCAGATCAACGGATTCGGCAAGAGCAAGGTCGAACGGCACGGCAAGGAGATCATCGAATTGATTCGTGCCTTTCACCCGGACCCCACGCCCGCCTCGGGAGAAGCCAACCTGCCTCTCCAGGAGGAGCCCATACCCGAAGCTCCTGCCCCGCCCCCCCCCGCCGATGTGCCGTTCTAGCCATGAAAGAGGACTATCCCCTCTTCGTCCACTGGTACAACAGCCTGGACTGGATTCTGGATACGGTGGAACGCTTTCCCCGCAACACCCGTTTCACCCTGGCCTCGCGCATCGCCGACGGAGCCATCGACATCGTCGAACGCATCGTGGAGGCCATCTATACCCGCCAGCGCGCTCCCATCATCGACCGCATCAACCTTGAACTGGAAAAACAGCGGGTGCTTTTTCGCATCGCCCACGATCGGCGACTCATTTCCATCAAGCAGTACGAGCATGTCTCCACCCTGCTGGACGAGGCCGGACGCATGGCGGGCGGGTGGAAAAAAGCCGGGAAGCAACCGTCATGAAACGGGTCGGCAACCTGTTCGACTTCATCGTCGATTTCGGCAACCTGCTGTCCGCCGCCAAGCGGGCGCGGCAGGGATGCGGGTGGGGAGTCGAAACGTCGCGCTTCTTTTTCCATCTTGAACCGGAGCTGCTGGAGCTGCGTGAGCAATTGACGCAGGGAACCTATCAGCCGGGGGCCTACCGTTTTTTCGAGGTGCGCGACCCCAAACGGCGTACCATCGCCGTGGCCCCTTTCCGGGACCGGGTGGTGCATCACGCGGTGGTGGCGGTGCTGGAGCCGGTTTATGAACGCATGTTCATCCACGATTCCTACGCCACTCGCAAGGGCAAGGGCACCCACGCCGCCATCGAACGCGCCCAGCGCTTCCTGCGTCGCTGGCCCTGTTACCTGAAGATGGATGTGGAAAAATTCTTCGACAGCGTCAACCACGATACGTTGCTGAACCTGCTGGCGCGCAAGCTCGACGATCCCGCACTGCTGAGTCTGCTGGAACGGATCATCCGCAATTCATCCCTGCCAGGGATCGGTTTGCCCATCGGCAACCTCACCAGCCAATTTCTGGCCAATGTCTACCTGGACCCCTTCGACCACCTGATCAAGGACCGCTGGGGAGTGCCCGGTTACGTCCGCTACATGGACGACTGGGTCATTTTCGGTGACGAACCGGAAAATTTGCGTCCACTGATCCCGGCCATCGAGCAATTTCTGGCCGATCATCTCGGATTGCGGCCAAAGCCGGATGGAACGCGCCTGAACCGGGCGCAACACGGCTTGGGTTTCCTGGGGGTGCGCATCTTTCCAGGCTACATCCGCCAGATTCGGGCAAGCCGCCAACGAGGGCTGCGACGCCTGAAGGAACGGCATGACGAATGGCGATGCGGCCTGCTCTCCGATGACCGTCTGAGCCACAGCCTGGACAGCCTCGTGGGCCATATGCGCCACTTTCGCCCGAGGTCGCGTATCCCCACTGCACAGCCAGAAAAGGCTGTTGCCACTTTCGATCCGCAACCCGTAGAATGACTTTCGTGGAACCGGACCCGAAAGTGGCTCCAACCGCGTGAACCGTGGCGGTTCCTGGAACAACGACGCCAGGAACCTGCGTTGCGCCAATCGCGACAACGACGACCCTGGCAAACGCAACGACAATCTTGGGTTCCGCCTCGCCAGCACGGGAAACCGGCGGAGTTCGCGTCATCACGGTGGCGCGAAGCGTCCTTTTCCCGTCCAAGTCCAGTCTCCCGCACCGGGAGTTTTCGTCCCGGTCGAAGCAGCGCCGGTTCCCGGCGTCCGACTGCCCCCCAGGGGCGAAGGCCGCCGGGAATCCCTGCGTGATCGGATCCTTCTGTGCCAATGTAAGCGAGACACTGATTTTCTGGGTGCGGAAGTGGCCTTTCCGGATAGAGTCTTGGCAGCCTGCCGAAGGGAGCGCTCATGGACCACGCCATTGCCTTCGATACCTACGCCTACGTGAAGCGACTCCGGGACGCCGGGGTGGAGGAGCGTCAGGCCGCCATCCAGGCCGAGGCCCTGATGTCCCTGGTGGAGGACCGTCTGGCCACCAAGAAGGACCTGGCGGACCTGAAACGGGATCTGGCCATCATCGACAGCAATCTGCAGCGCGACCTCCGGGAAATCGAAGCTGCCTTGAAGCGCGACTTCGCCGCCACGCAGCAGAACATCCGGGAGACCGAAGCCAACCTGAAGCGCGACATGGCCGCCATGGAAGCCGCCTTGCATCGCGACATGGCCGACCTGAAGCGCGACATCAAAGAGATGGACGGCAAGGTGGAGCTGGCCAAAGCCGAACTGCGGAAGGACATCGAGGCAACCAAAGCCGAACTGCGGAAGGACATCGAGGCAATCAAGGCCGAACTGCGGAGGGACATCGAAGCCGCCAAGGTGGAGACCATCAAATGGGTGGTGGCCACCGGCATCATCATCATCGGGGGTGTGGCGGCCATCAACCGCCTGCTGCCGCCCCCGACCGCGGTCTACTGGCAGGCGCCTCCGGCCCAGGCCACGCCCCTCCAGGCTCCGGCCGGCCCGGGAGGTCTGTCCACGGGGGGGAAGGCTGGTTCTCCCGGTGGAACGTCTCCCTGAGACCCGTGGCCCTGTCGCCCTGCGTGTTCCGACGCAAGGCGGCCATCGTCCAGAGACGGCGTTGGACGAAGTGGGACGGGAATCCCTTCGCGAATGGCATCAATGCCCCCTCACCATGGCCAGCAACTCCAGGAACCGTTCCCGGCTCATTCTCGCAGTCCTCATGTTGGAGTGGATGATGTCGCTTCCCACCGATGGATAGGTAGGAATCATCACCGGTCGGGCCACGCCAGGCTTGATGTAGGCTCGATGGGAGCCGTGTTGCCGATGGAAGATAAACCCATCGGCCTCGAAAATCCGGGCCAAGGTCTGCCAGTCAAGCGGGGCGATGCGCGGCATGAGAGGGAGTGGAGAACAGCAGCGGAATGGGAACCATCAATGCGCCGTCCTCCTCCTGGACGGAAGCGCGCACGGGAGAAACGCTGAAGCCGCTATCCTTCAACACCTGTTCCAGGGCGCCCAGCTCCAGGCAGGTCTCAAAGAAGAGTTGCAGGGCGTCCTTCAACTCGGCTATGGCGGACTCTTCGCTATCGCCCTGGGCATGCACATCGAGGGGCGTGCAACTGGCCACGAACCAGCTTTCGTCCCGCTTCACCTCCATGGGAACCATGATCTCCATCCGAATGATGCCACCGGCCATGGCCGTTCCTCCTTGTGTCTCGACACATCAGGACATTTCAGGGCATTTCGGGACGGGAGCCATTAGCTGAATTGAAGAGATTCGGGTCTTGCCTGGACACGGGTGATGCATGAAATGGCGGAGGAGCAGGGATTCGAACCCTGGGTGGAGTCGCCCCCACAACGATTTTCGAGACCGTCCCATTCAACCGCTCTGGCACTCCTCCGGGATTCCGACGATCCACTTCCGGGATTTCCATTGGACCATGACTATATAGGCTCCGTTCCCCAGCGGCAACGGATGGTGACCCGTCCGGGAAGGGGATGGTTGGTGTGGGAACGGGGATATGCTACCATTCGCTTCCCTTCATTCACCCAACTTCGTTGCCGCAGAGAATCTGACCATGAGACCGAAACCGATGGTACTGGTGGTGCTGGACGGCTGGGGCTTCCGGCAGGAAACCCGTCACAACGCGATCCACACCGCATCCACCCCCAATTTCGACCGCTGGTGGCGGGAACAGCCCCACTCCCTGGTGGAAACCTCCGCCGGTCATGTAGGTCTGCCCGACGGCCAGATGGGCAACTCCGAGGTGGGGCACATGAACCTGGGGGCGGGACGCATCGTCTACCAGGATTTCACGCGCATCAACAAGGCCGTGAAAGAGGGCAGCTTCCACAAGAACCCCGCCATGCTTGACGCCATCTCCAAGGCCAGGAAAGCCGGCGGGGCGGTCCATATCATGGGACTTTATTCCCCCGGCGGCGTCCATTCCCACACCGACCATATGCTGGCGGCAGTGGAGATGGCCAAACAGAACGGCGTGGAAAAAATCTTCGTCCATGCCTTCCTGGACGGTCGGGATACCCCGCCCCGCTCCGCCCTGGAGTTCGATGCCGACTTCCAGGCCGGCCTGGCCCGCATCGGGGCCGGCCGGGTGGCCAGCGTCTGCGGACGGTATTGGATCATGGACCGGGACAAGCGCTGGGAACGGGTCAGCAAGGGCTACGAAATGCTCACCGAGGGCAAGGGCTTCACCGCCCCGGATGCCCGCTCGGCCATCCAGGCCGGCTATGGCCGGGATGAAAACGACGAGTTTGTCAAACCCACCGTGGTGGTCGATGGCAACGGCCAGGCCATCGGGGTGGTCAGGGACGGCGATGCCATCCTTTCCCTCAATTTCCGTGCCGACCGGGTGCGGGAAATCACCCAGGCCCTCACCGATGACGCCTTCACCGGCTTCGAGCGCAAGGCCCGCCCCAGGCTGTCCGGGTACGTCTGCCTGACTCTCTATGCCGAATCCCTGACCAACGTGGGCGTCGCCTTTCCGCCCGAAACCCTCCAGGATATCCTGGGGCAGATCGTCGCTCGCCTCGGCCTGACCCAGCTCCGGGCCGCCGAAACCGAGAAGTATGCCCACGTCACCTATTTCTTCAACGGCGGCGAGGAAACCCCGTTCCAGAACGAGGACCGGCTGCTGATCCCCTCCCCCAAGGTGGACACCTACGACCTGCAACCCGAAATGAGCGCCCCGGAACTGACGGACGCCCTGATCGAACGGGTGCAGAGCGGCAAATACGATCTGATCGTCTGCAATTACGCCAACCCGGACATGGTGGGTCACACCGGCATATTCGACGCGGCGGTGAAGGCCATCGAAACGGTGGACCGCTGTCTGGGTCGCCTGGCCGACGCCGTTCAGGCCGCCGGTGGGGAAATGCTCATCACCGCCGATCATGGCAATGCCGACCAGATGGTGGACGAGATCACCGGCGAGGCCCACACCGCCCACACCAACAATCCCGCTCCCCTGCTCTATGTGGGCCGACGGAACCTGGTGCTGGCCAACGGGGCCCTGTGCGACATCGCCCCCACCCTGCTGACCCTCATGGGGTTGGACCAGCCCGCTGCCATGAGCGGCCGCTCCCTGGTGACGCTGCGGGCCCGGGCGGCCTAGCGCAGGGCATCACCCTTCGGAAACCCGATGGCCGGAATCCACCACGATGGGTGGATTCCGGCCCAGCCTTTCCGGCCTTTGCCCCCCGGTTCCAGCGCGCGACCTGTGAAAGAAACCCGATCGAGGCTCCTGGAGCAGAAATTCGCGCGTTTGTCCATCCACCTGGTTGAAATACGGTTTATTTTGCGTCATAACCCAATGCGGGCCGGGCAGGATCCTACGCCACCGGCCCTGGAGGCGGTCCCGGACGGGCCATTCCACAATGCTGACGGGGCAGGGAGAGATCATGAAAGGTTTCGCAAGAGGGGGACGCCGCTATCTGGTCGGCTTCCTGGGATTGGCAATTCTGGTGGTGCTGCAAGTGGCCGCCTTCAACGCCCTGGCCGTGGACCAGGTGACCTACGAAAAGCTCAAGGTCTTTTCCGAGGTCTATGACCAGATCAAGCAGAACTATGTGGAGGAAATCGACCACAAGAAAGTCCTCTACGGGGCCATCCACGGCATGCTGAAAACCCTGGACCCCCACTCCTCCTTCCTGCCTCCCGAGAGCTTCAAGGAGATGACCGATGAAACCCGGGGGGAATTCGGCGGGCTGGGGATCGAAATCACCCGTGGCAACCGGGCCATCAAGGTCGTCTCGCCCATCGAGGATACTCCAGCCTTCCGGGCCGGCATGAAGGCCGGTGACCTGATCATCAAGATCGAGGACGAGAGTACCCAGGACATGGACCTCATGGAGGCGGTCAAGAAGATGCGGGGCAAGGCCGGCACCAAGGTCAATCTCACCGTCATCCGCAAGGGTGAACTCAAGCCCCTCCAGTTCAGCATCGTGCGGGCGGTGATCAAGGTCCGCAACGTCAAATGGCGTCTGGAACCCGGCAATATCGCCTATGTCCGCATCACCCAGTTCACCCAGCAGACCTCGCCCCTGCTCGGTGAAGCCGTTGAAACATTGAAGAAAGAGGTGGGCAAGGATGGACTGAAGGGCTTGGTACTGGATTTGCGTAACGATCCGGGCGGGTTGCTGGATCAGGCGGTCCAGGTGGCGGACGCCTTCATGGAACAGGGGCGCATCGTCTATACCAAGGGGCGCATTCCGGGCAAGGACATGTCCTTCGATGCCGGCCCGGGCGACCTGGTGGAAGGCCTGCCCATGGTGGTGTTGATCAACGGTGGATCCGCTTCCGCCTCGGAAATCGTCGCGGGGGCGCTCCAGGATCACCATCGGGCGATCATCATGGGCACTCCCTCCTTCGGAAAAGGGTCGGTGCAGACCATCTTTCCCTTGCCCGACGGGTCTGGGCTGCGCCTGACCACCGCCAAATATTTCACGCCCGGCGGGCGGTCCATCCAGGCCAAGGGCATCGAGCCCGATCTGGTGGTGGAGGATCTGGCCTTCAATGCCCCCCCCACACCGGCCCAGCGTCCCAAGGAGCGCGATCTCAAGGGACATCTGGAAGAGGATGGGGCAGGGGAGGTGGATGAGGAAAGCCCTGAAATCGGCGTGGAATCCGAGGAGCCCGAGGTCCAGGAGCCCGAGGAGCAGGAGAAGCAAGAGGAGAAGGAACCGGTCGAGGATGGGGAAGAGGACGGGGAGGAGTCAGACAAGAAGCCGGACCAGATCACCGGTCACAGCAAGGAGGACTACCAGTTGCAGCGGGCCCTGGATCTCCTGCGCGGCTATCAGGTCTTCTCCCACCGGCTGCAGGCCCCGGCGCCTGCTGCCAAGTCTCCCAACTGAGGAACGTCCCGTGGGGAACCGCCGGCAACGCGGTTCCCCACGGTTCGGTCCATCCCCTGCTGCCGCCCACCCCCGGTTTTTTTCCGTTCCCGCTGCGCCAAGAGGGGCGGGAGCTATGTCCCCCCCCGAAACCCATTTCACGGAAACAATCCGGGGATTGCATTGGACAAATCGTCTGACGCCGAGGAACGCGGCCAGGAATCCACTGGAGCCGCCCAGGATGGCGCAAAACAGCCGGGCCTTCGGGGGTATGTCACCCTGGCCGTCCTGCTGCTGGCCTGGGTGGGCATCGCCTTCTATCTGTGGCCGAAAGCCTGGCATATGGGCCGGACCGCCCAGGCCCGACCGGTTTTCACTGCCTCCACCCCGCTGGCCAGCGTCGGGGGGCCGGCTTTCCAGCCGGAGATCTCGTCCCTCGCCCCCCCAGCGGCTCAGATCCTGCCCGTCACCGTGGAACCGCTGACCCAATCGGTCGCTTCGGACAGTCTTCAGGATGGACCGACCGGTGTTTCCCAGGAAATGGATACCCCTCTGCCGGCGGTTCCGGTTGCCCCCCAGAATGAAAAGACGCCATCGGCCCCGGAACAAACGACGACAGACGGTGCGTCCCTGGCCGCCGTCGGATCCGTTGGCGTCGAGCCTGAAACAGGCCATGCTCCCAGCGCCGACAAGGAAATCCTCTATGAGGAGCATTTCTCCGACGAGGTCGCCGTCGGGAATACGTCGGGACCGGAGGCACTCCCCCAGGCCCCTCAGATCGGGACCACACAGCCCTTGGCCCTTGCCGCCCGGCAAACCGGTCCACAGCCGGCAGCTTCGTCCGGTCAGGCGCCGGTGGCGGTGATCATCGACGACCTCGGGTTCAACGGCTCGGTCTCCACCGCCATCGCCCGGCTGCCGGCGGACATCACCCTGGCAATTTTGCCCGGAGGACAGAGTTCCCGTCAGGTGGTGGCACTGGGGCTCGCCACCCACAAGGAGCTGATGCTCCATCAGCCCATGGAACCCACGGGTTTTCCCCGCATCAATCCGGGTCCCGGCGCCCTGCTGATGGGCATGGAGACCAGCGAGGTCGGGCGGGTTCTAACGAAGAATCTGGCGGCGTTCCCGGAGGTGGTGGGCATCAACAACCACATGGGATCCCGACTGACCGTACACCAGCCGACCATGGCCGCGGTGATGAAAGTCCTGGCGGCCAGGGGGCTCTATTTCGTGGACAGCCGCACCGCGACCCGCACGGTGGCCTATCACGAGGCCATTCGCCAAGGAGTACCCAGGGCGCGGCGGGACGTGTTCATCGACAACGACCCCCAGGTATCGGCCATTCTGCACCAACTGGCCCAACTGGAAAAAGTGGCCCACAAGCAGGGCGGCGCCATCGGCATCGGCCACCCCTATCCGGCCACCCTGAAAGCCCTGCAGAGTTGGATTCCCCAGGCTGAAGCCCGCAACATCCGCATCGTGCGCGCCTCCCGTCTTTTGGGTCCGGTGGAGGCTCGGGCCCGCTATCCCGACCGACTGCCGGTGGTGGCCCGGGCCGCCCGCTGAGCCATGTTCGACACCGCCGCCACCCTGGAGCGGATTTTCGATCTGCTGCGTCAGGAGCCCCCGGACGTGGCCGAGGCCCTGAAACTGATCAAGGAATTGATGGTCAAGAAGCCCTGCGCGCCGGAACTGGCCGCCG
This sequence comes from Magnetococcales bacterium DC0425bin3, assembly GCA_002753665.1. GTDB lineage: Bacteria > Pseudomonadota > Magnetococcia > Magnetococcales > DC0425bin3 > DC0425bin3. The sequence goes on along the minus strand of PEAP01000001.1, from coordinate 52,548 downwards.
CCCGCGGGACCGCGGCCCATCTGGTGGACAAGCTGGTCAAACCGGTGCTGGAGCATGACCCGGACCGACTGGAGCGGGTGGATCGCCTGCGGCGTCACCTGCTGCGGGACCCGAAACCCTTGACCATCGAAGCCATCGCCGACGCGGTGGAGGAGATCGGCGGCTGGATCCTGCCCCCCGCCGCCCAGTCCATCACCCCGGCCGAGCCGCCACCGCCCGAGACCTTTCGCCAGCGGCTGTTGGCGGCTCTGGCCTTGCTGGGGGAGGGGGAAACCTGGCTGGTGGAGGCGTTGGCCCGGTTGGAAGGCAGTGGCTCGCCCCCCCCCTGGGAGGGCTGCCATGGGTTGCTGGGGCGCATCGTCACCCAGGGGGAGATCGCCCGGTCGGTCTGGAAGCTGGAGCGGACCGAACTCAAGGAAACGCTCCTCATCCTGGCCAGTGGCCTGTCCGCCAGCCTGCAGGCGCTGGGTCGGGTCGATGGCGAGATGGATCGGGTCGTGGAACAACTGCGGCAAAGCGACCGGTTGACCGACCTGCGGCAGTTGCAGCAGTTGCTGTTGCGGGAGTCCCAGGCCTTTCAGGTCCATGCCCGCTCCGTCACCGCCCAGATGAACGACAGCCACCAGCTGTTGCTGCAGGCCCGGCAGCGGCTCAAGGAGTTGGATGACGCCCTGCGCAACGCCCGGGACGAGCATCTGCTGGATCCGGCCACCGGGCTGCCCAACCGGTTTTCCTTCTCCGCCCATTTGACCCGGAACTGGGAGCGGACCGCGCACCTGGGAGAACCCTTCGGCCTGTTGTTCTGCCGCCTCGAAGGACTGACTCCCCTGCTGGAGGCTTTGGACATGGCCGAGGCCCAGCGGGTGGCGGCCCTGCTCGGCAAACGGATCCGCAAACATCTGCCGCCCCAGGCCTACCTGGCCCGGCTGGGCCCGGATCTGTTTCCCATCCTGCTGCCCGCCGTCACCACCGCCGGTCTGGAGGAGATCGCCGGACGCATTCACCGGCTGCTGGAGAGCCTGCGTTTTCGTCTGGGCGGCCAACTGGTCAGCCTGCGGGGCCGGTTCGGGGGTGTCATGTCCCGGCCCGGGCTCAGCGAACGGACCCTGCTGGGTCTGGCCCATCAATCCCTGATTCAGGCCGCTACCCTGGTTGAAGGCCTGGCTTTCCACTTGGCCGAATCACCGGACCGGGAAACGTGATCCTCCCCCCGGAAGGTCCTATCCCATGAGCGAAGAGCCGCAGACACCCCTGCAACGGGACGAGGAACCGGCCGAGGATCCACGGTCGAAGCCGCCCATCGCCCTGCCTGGCCTGCTGATGGCGGTCCTGCGGTTGCTGGGGGAGGACGAACCCTGGATCCAGGAAACCGCCGATGATCTGGAGGTGCGGCAGAAGTGCGAAGGCCAGCCCCCTTGGCCCGAGATTCAACATTTTCTGGCCAAGATCGTTTCCCACGGTCAGCTCACCCGATCCATGTGGCGTCGGGAACGCGAACTCCTCAAGGAAGTCATGGTGGAAGTGGCCGGCGGATTCGGGGCCACCCTGGGCGACATCGGCCAGGTGGACAACCAGCTGGAAACATTGGCCCAACAGCTACGGAACACCGACAACCTCGACCATATCCGCACCCTGAAGGAAGTACTGTTGACCCGGGTGGAGGACTTTCGGACCCACACTCGGGAGCTGCAGAAGAAGCTGGAGATCAGCCGGGCGGCGGTGGCCAACTCCCAGGAACACATGAAGCGGATGGACCGGATTCTGACGGAAACCCGTGACCAGCAGTTGATGGACACGGATACCGGCCTGCCCAACCGCTATGCTTTTTCGGGCCATTTCCGTCGCCAGCTGGAACGGGCCGCCAACATGGAGAGCCCCTTTTCCCTGGCGGTGCTGATATTGGCGGAGCTGCCCCGCATTCTGCTGAAGCTTGGGCCCAAGCGGGAAGCCCGACTGCTGCGGTCTCTCAACACCCAGATTCGGGGAGAGCTGCACAAGGGCGACCTCTTCGCCCGCATCGGGGACGACCGCTTCGTCCTGCTCTTTCCCAACAGCGATCTCCACGCCGCGGTGCGCAAGGTGGAGAAAATCCGCTACCTGCTGGACCACACCCGTTTCAGACTGGTGGAGGGCAACCTGGCGCTGTGGGCCTTCTTCGGCGTGGTGGCTTTTCGACCCGGCATGACCGAAAGCGACATGCTCTACCTGGGCGTGCGTCGGGCCACCGCCGCCATGGAGGATGACCTGGAGGGGGAGCGGATCAGGATCGACGACGCTCCTCCCGAGCCCCCTTGAAGAACTGCAACCCGGCCAACCCCACCAGGGGTCCCACCAGCCACAGGGAAAACCCGCTGCTGGCCAGAATGGCGGCGGAAATCATCAGCGACCCGCCGGTAAAGGCCGCCGCCTGGGAACGGAACCCGGCCTGGAGGCGCCGTTCCAGGGGCACCAGGGATTCGGGATGCAACCGGGGCCGAAAGTCGTCCCGGGTGAGACGCACCACCCCCCGGCGCAGCAGGTCGGGCACCAGCCCCGTGGCATGGGCCACATCCCCCACCCCGCGACCGGCGGCCCGCAGTTTGCCCTTGGGACCCAGATGCTCCACCATCCATTCCCGGATCAACGGTTCGGCCAGCATCCAGACGTTGAGATTGGGATTGATTTCCCGCCCCACGCCTTCCAGGGTCAGGATGGTCTTTTGCAGCAGCAGGAGTTGAGGCTGCACCTCCATGTCGAACCGCTCGGTGGTCTTGAACAGTTGGGACAGCAGCTTGGCGATGGAGATTTCCTTGAGGGGCTGGCCGAAGATCGGCTCGCCGATCTGCCGGCAGGCTTCTTGGAACTCGGCCAGGTCGGTGTGTGGGGGGATGTAACCGGCGTCCAGGTGGACCTGGGCCACCCGTTCGTAATCCCGGTCCAGGAAGCCCCGCAGCATGTCCGCCAGCCACAGGCGGGTCTGCATGTTCACCCGGCCGATGATGCCGAAATCGATGGTGACCAGGGTGCCGTCCTTCCGCACCAACAGGTTGCCGGGATGTTGGTCGGCGTGGAAATAGCCATCCCGGAACACCTGCTTGAAGAACACGGCGACCATGTTGCGGGAGACCGAGGTGGCCGCCGGCAGCAGTTCCGGGTGGCGGGCCAGCTCGTCGATGGGGATCCCCGTGACCCACTCCAGGGTGAGGACGTTCTGGCTGGACAGGGGCCAAATGACCTCGGGCACATGCAGCTCGGGATCGTTGCGGAAGTTGGCCCGGAATTCCTGGGCCCGGGAGCCTTCCAGTTGGAAGTTCATCTCGTTGCGGATGGTGCCGGCGAATTCCTCCACCACCTTGTGGGCCTTGAACCGGCGCCAATCCGGCAGATACTCCTCGATCAGATCGGCCAGAAAGGTCAAGGTGCGGATGTCGGAGAGGACCACGGCATCGATATCGGGCCGTTTTACCTTCACGGCCACTTCCCGGCCCTCCCGGGTCAGGGCGTGATGCACCTGGGCGATGGAGGCCGAGGCCACCGGTTTGGGATCGAAACTGGAAAAGGCCTGCTCCAGGGTTCTTCCCAGGCCCCGCTCCACGATCCGCCGGACCTCCTCGAAGGGAAACGGAGCCACCGCGTCCTGGAGCTTCTTCATTTCCCGGCCCACGTCTTCAGGCAGGGCATCCACCCGGGTGGAGAGGGCCTGGCCGAACTTGACGAAGGTGGGGCCCAGCGCTTCCAGGGCCAACCGCAGGCGGGCCGCGGGACTGTGATTGTGGCGCAGCCGCCGCACCGCGGGGCGCAGCCCGGCCAGCCAAGTGAGCAGGCGATAGGGGAAGAAGCGTTCGGAGACCGGTTCGATGTCGTAGCGGATCAGGATGCCCACGATGGAAGCCAGCCGCCGCAGGGTGCGGAAGGTGCCTAGCATGGCGGATCAGCCATCCGTTCCCGGCTCCGGGGCGGCACCGGCCACCGCCAGCTTGTTGTGCAGCCGGGTGCAGGCGCGGTTCAACCGGTCCAGGCGGCCTTCCAGCTGGGCCACCTGATCGCGCAAGGCGTTCAGGTCGGCCCGGCGCGGGATGCCGGATTCGTCCATCCAACGTTCCGTCTCCTCTTCCAACCTCTCCCGTCCCCGCTGTCCCGCCTCCCAGGCCCGGCGGGTCATGTTTTCCACCAGGCGGGCCATGGGACGACCGACGAATCCGGCCAGCTCCTGTTCCCAGTCCATGTCCACGTTGTTGAGAATGTTCTTGAAATGCAGCCCGGTATCGGTTTCGCCCGCCATCTTCAGCTCCCGGGAAAAGAACAGGGAGTCCGGATCGGAGCGGTTGAACATCAGGGCCAGGAACGCCTTGGATGCGCCGGAGAGGGTGACGTGGTGGACCTCGTCGCAATAGGTGTGGATGCGCACCGAGCCGTCGTCATCCACGGTCATGAAGAACTCCTGGCCCAGATCCTCCACCTCGAACCGGAAGACCTTGCCGGCCAGTTCCCGGAGGCGGACCTTGAGATCGGGATGGCGCGTGAAGAAGAGGTTGAGAACCACCCCCAGGCCCACGGCGGTGGCCGGCTGGGGCAGCAGGCTCAGGGGAGAAGGCAACCAGGAGATGGTCATGAGTCACACCTTGAAACCGGTATGCACCGCGGCGATGCCGGCGGAGAGGTTATGGTATCCCACCCGGTGAAGCCCCAGCCCGTCCAGCAGGGCGCAGAGGGTTTTCTGGTCGGGAAAGCGGCGGATCGATTCGGCCAGGTACTGATAGGCATCCCGGTCCTTGGCCACCCAGTGGCCCAGTTCCGGCAGGACCTTGAACGAGTAGGTGTCGTAGAGAGGTTGCAGGGCCGTCAGGGACAGGTGGGAAAATTCCAGGCAAAGCAGCTGTCCTCCGGGGCGCAGCACCCGCACCATTTCCCGGAAGGCGGTCTCGATCCGGGTGACGTTGCGGATGCCGAACCCGATGGTGGCGGCATGGAACGTATTGTCCGGGAAGGGGAGATGTTCCGCATTCCCCTGCACCCAGTCGATGCCGGCCACCAGGCCCTGGTCGGCCAGTTTGACCCGGCCGGCTTCCAGCATGGCGGCGTTGATATCGCAGAGGGTCACCCGGCCCCGGCCGCCCATCCGCTCCAGGGTCAGCCGGGCCAGATCGCCCGTGCCGCCGGCCACGTCCAGGGTGTGGCTGCCCGGCCTGACCCGCAGCCGGCCGATGGCATGGCGCTTCCACAGTCGATGAATGCCCAGCGACATCAGGTCGTTCATCAGGTCGTAATTCTCGGCTACCGAGTCGAAGATCCGCCCCACCTGGCGCACCTTCTCGCCGATGGGGATCTCCTTGAATCCAAAATGGGTGGTGGTGTGGGGTTCGGCCATCGGGTGCCACTCCTTGCCGGCTGGTGCGTTCCATCGAACCCCTCATTCTAGGCCAGAGGACCACCGGTGAAAAGCGCTGCCGGCCATCCCGGCGGCCGGCGCCGGGGGGCGTTGAATAAAGGATAATATATTCATAATGTTGTAAAAATTTTTTCCCTGCGGATGATTCTGTTGTTGGAGCGCCGCGGCGATTGCGCTAGGATCTCTCGCCAGGGAGGGGATCCCTCCCATTCCACGATATATGAGAGGACGCCGGACCATCCTTTGGCTCGGCTTTTGCGATTCGATCCATGGGAGGTTCACCGGGGCCTTTCGGGTCGGAATCCATCAATCAGGGCCACTCCACTGGGAGCCATGGACGGCGTTTGTCCGGCAGCAGGAGGGAGCGGAAGGAACCCGGCTTTTCCCAAGGACGAAATCAATGCCCAGCAGTGTCCCAGACTCCCTGCCCGTCAACCTGGAAGAGATCCGTCTGCAGCCCGCCTCCTGGGACATCTGGGACAAGAAATATCGTCTCAAGACCAAGGATGGCCAGCCCGTGGACCGGGATCTGGAAGGCACTCTGCGCCGGGTGGCCCGGGCCCTGGCAGAGGTGGAGGCGCCGGAACAACGCCTCCAATGGGAAGAGAAGTTCCTGTGGGCCCTGCTCAACGGGGCCGTGCCCGCCGGACGCATCGTTTCCAATGCCGGGGCCCAGGATCACAAGCCGGCCACCAGCACCATCAACTGCACCGTCTCGGGCACCATCCGGGACTCCATGGAGCAGATTCTCACGGCTGTCCACCAGGGGGGGATGACCCTCAAGGCCGGCTGTGGCATCGGCTACGAGTTCTCCACGTTGCGGCCCCGGGGGGCCTTCGTGGCCGGGGCCGGGGCCAGCACGTCCGGGCCGCTGTCCTTCATGGACATCTTCGACGCCATGTGCCGCACCATCAGTTCCGCCGGCGGTCGGCGGGGGGCGCAGATGGCCACCTTCGACATCTCCCATCCCGACGTGCCGGACTTCATCAAGGCCAAGCGGGAGGATGGCCGTTTCCGCCAGTTCAACCTGTCCTGCCTGATCACCGAGCCGTTCATGGAGGCGGTCAAGTCGGACCTGGACTGGGAACTCTCCTTCCCGGCCAACCGATACGAGCTGGAGGATCCCACCACCGAGATCGTCTACCGCGGTTGGCCGGTCACCGACGGTTACCGTACCAACAGCCGGGGCGAGGTGGCCTGCCGGGTCTGGAAGCGGGTGCCGGCCCGGCGGCTGTGGGATCTGATCATGGCTTCCACCTACGATTTCGCCGAACCGGGGTTCATCCTCATCGACCGGGTCAATGAGATGAACAACAACTGGTTCGATGAAACCATCCGCGCCACCAATCCCTGCGGCGAGCAGCCCCTGCCGCCTCACGGAGCCTGCCTGCTGGGGTCGGTCAATCTGGCCCGGTTCGTCAAGAATCCGTTCACTCTCAAGGCGGTGTTCGACTGGGAGCGGTTTCGGGAGGTGGTGCGGATTTTCACCCGCATGATGGACAACGTGGTGGAGGTCAACGGCCTGCCCCTGCCGGGACAGGTGGAGGAGATTCGGCGCAAACGCCGCCATGGCATGGGGTTCCTGGGACTGGGCTCGACCCTGACCTTGCTGAACATGAAATACGGTGATCCGGCCTCGGTGGCCTTCACCGAACAGGTGACCCGGGAAATGGCGGTGGTGGGATGGGAGGTCGGCGTGGAATTGGCCCGGGAGAAGGGGCCTGCGCCCATCATGGACGAGGAATTCCTCATCGACGACACCCTGATGGCCAAACGCCCGGAAATGGCCGACCATGGCATCGAGGTTGGTCAGCGGGTGCCTGGCAAGGTGTTGCTGGGCCGTTTCAGCCGCTACCTGGCCCAGTTCCCGGAGGAGCTGCGGGAACGGATCGCCCGGGAGGGGTGCCGTTTCACCCACCACACCTCCATCGCCCCCACCGGCACCATCTCCCTGTCCCTGGGCAACAATGTTTCCAACGGCATCGAACCCAGCTTCGCCCACAAGTACAGCCGCAACATCATCCGTGAAGGGCGCAAGACCAAGGAACGGGTGGACGTTCTGTCCTTCGAGCTGCTCGCCTACCGCGCTCTGGTCAATCCCGATGCCGACCCCTACGCGGAGGAGGAGAAGGACCGCCTGCCAGAGGTGTTCATGGATACCGGCACCATTCACCCCCAGGCCCACCTGGACATCCAGGCCGCCGCCCAGAAGTGGATCGACAGCTCCATTTCCAAGACCATCAACGTGCCCACGGATTTCCCCTACGACGAGTTCAAGGAAATCTACCTCAACGCCTATGCCCAGGGCCTCAAGGGCTGCACCACGTTCCGCTTCAATCCCGAGGCCTTCCAGGGGGTTCTGGTCAAGAACGAAGACCTGGCCAACACCACCTATCGCTTCACCCTGGAGGACGGCCGGCGGATCGAGTTGAAGGGCAACGAGGAGGTTGAATACGATGGGGAGACCCATACGGCGGCCAATCTGTTCGATGCTCTCAAGGAGGGATATTACGGCAAGTTGTGACCGGGCATGACAATCCCTGCCGCCGGCGGGCAGGGGAACCGGCGCCGCGGCCCCGGCGTCACAGGTGCGGGCATTCCCCTGCCCAGGAAGGGGAACGTCGGAGTCGGGCAGTTGCAGAAGGAGTCAGGCATGGCCATCCAGATCGAAAAGAAAATCATCGCCTTCGAAATCGCCGGGGAGGAATCCTGTCCCCCCGAACCGGTCGTCGAGACCGCCTCCGCTTCCGGATCCGACAAGGTGATCCAGATGCAGCCGTTGCTGAGACGGCCCGACGAGCTGGAGGGGGTGACCTACAAGGTCACCACGCCCATGTCGGAACATGCCCTCTACATCACCATCAACGACATCATCGTCAACGAGGGCACCGAGAACGAATACCGTCGCCCCTTCGAGATCTTCATCAACTCGAAGAACATGGAGAATTTCGCCTGGATCGTCGCCCTGACCCGGGTGATCTCGGCGGTGTTCCGGCACGGTGGCAGCGTCACCTTCCTGGTGGAGGAGCTGCGCTCGGTGTTCGACCCCCGGGGCGGTTATTTCAAGCCCGGTGGCAAGTACATGCCCAGCCTGGTGGCGGAAATCGGCGAGTGCATCGAGAAGCACCTGATGGACAACGGCATGATCCGCATGCCGGAGATTTCCCAGGAGCTGAAGGAGAAGCAGAACCGCGCCAAGGCCGAAGGTCTGTCCGGCACCGCCCAATGTCCCAAATGCAGCCAGTTCTCGGTGGTGCGCCTGGATGGCTGCGAAACCTGCCTGGAATGCGGCTATTCCAAGTGCGGCTGATCCGATGGCCGCAACCCGGCCCCCGCTGCACCTGCTGCTCACCGTCGATGTGGAGACCTGGCCCGCCTCCAGCGGGCCGCCGGGGCGGGATTTTCCGGCCGATTTCCGCCGCTGCGTGCTGGGGACCACCCCTGGGGGGACCCATGGTCTCGCCTGTCAGTTGGAGATCCTGGCCCGGCATCGGCTGAAAGGGAGTTTCTTCGTCGAACCCCTGTTTGCCGGCGCCGTTGCCGGAGGCTCGGCTTGGCTCGCACAGACCATCGCGCTCATCCGGACGGCCGGGCAGGAGATTCAACTGCATCCCCATACCGAATGGCTGGCCTTCCATCCCACCCCCCTGGTGCCCCCCCGGCCCCGGAGCGACCGGATGTTTTGCTTCGATGGCGCGGAACAGGAGCGCATCGTCCGGCGGGGGCTGGAGCTGCTGTCCGCCGGTGGCGCCGGCCCCATCACGGCCTTTCGGGCTGGCAGCTTCGGGGCCGACGATGCCACTCTGCAGGCCTTGGCCCGCTGCGGGATTCCCTTCGACACCAGTTTCGATCCTGCCTGCACCGGCACCGAGTGCCGTATCGGGGCTAGCAGAGCGTTGAAAAAGCCATCCATGGCTTTTTCAACGTCGGGAACCGCAAGCAAAGCTTACGGTTCCCTCACGGAATCAACGGATTGGAAATCCGTTGATTCCGGCGGGGCATCCCTGCCCCGCTATCAGCCCATTTATCAACGGGCTGCTAGACCGCCGGCCCGACATCCGGTCTGGCTGGATGGGGTCTGGGAGTTCCCCGTGGGCCGGTTCTGCGACCGGGGGGCCCATGAGCGCCATCTGCAACTGACGGCCTGTTCGTTCGCCGAACTCGCCGCCATGATCCGGCAGGCCCATCGACGGGGGTGGACCCACCTGGTGCTGTTGTCCCACAGTTTCGAGCTGCTCAACCGGACCCGCACCCGCGTCGATCCGGTGGTCATGGATCGGTTCGTCCGCCTCTGTCGCTTTCTGGAGACCAATCGGGACTGGGTGATCACGGTGGGCTTCGAGGATGTGGACCCGGCCACCCTGGGATCGGACGCCGGGGTTCCCGCCCTGCGATCCCACCGGGGGCGCACCCTGTGGCGCCAGGGAGAACAGGCGCTGCGCTGGCTGTTCGAAGACTGGAGCCACCGGTCGTGACGCCGACCTGGAGTCGGCGCCGGGTGAGCTGGCGGTTGCAACTGGGGGAGTTCATCCTGGCGGCCCCACAGCGGGACATGGCGGTGCTGGATCCGCCCCTGGCCACCCTGTTGGCGGGCGGGCTCGACGCCATTCCGGCTCCTCCGGACGGCGACTGCCTGATCCGCTCCCTGCCGGTTGGGGACACCCCGCCGCCCCGCCTGGCCTGGGAGAGGGGGCGGATCCGGTATTGGGCCGCCCGGTTTCCCCGCCATTATGTGATTCTGGAAGGCGACTTCCAGGACTATCTGGCCGGTTTTTCGCCCAAATCCCGGGCCACCCTGCGGCGCAAGGTGCGGCGGTTCCGGGACCATGGCCAGGGGGACATCCGCTGGCGCATCTGCGCCAAACCGGACGAGATGGCCGAGTTCCATCGTCAGGCCCGCGGGCTTTCGGCCCTTACCTACCAGGAACGGCTGCTGGATGCCGGACTGCCGGGGGATGACGGGTTCCTGCGCACATTGGAAGACCAGGCCCGGGTCGGGGATGTCCGGGGCTGCCTGCTGTACGACGGCGCGCAACCCATCGCCTACCTGCTCACCCCCCGGGTGGCCGGGGCGTGGCTGTACCAGCATCTCGGTTACGATCCCGCCGCCAGCCGCTGGTCACCGGGAACCGTGCTGCAATACCTGGTGCTGGAGGCGCTGTTCGAAGAAGGGCAGGGGGGATGGTTCGATTTCACCGAAGGCGAGGGCGCCCACAAGCGGTTTTTCGCCACCCATGCCCTGGACTGCGGCAATCTCTTTCTATTGCGGCCCACGCCGGCCAACCTGCTGCTGGTGGCCGCCCATGTCGCCCTGGAAGGCCTGTCCCGGAGCCTGGTCGCGGTCCTGGACCGGCTGGGGCTCAAGGCCCGATTGAAGCGTCTGTTCCGGGGGCAGGAGCGATGTAATTCTCGAAATAGTCCTTGAAAGTATGCCATGGTTCATGGCAGCTTACAGTGTCTTTCCCTTTCAACCTGTTGCAGTGTTTCCGAACGTGTCCACCCTCTCCTACAAGGCTGGAATAGTCCTCGCGCAGATGCGCCCCGACGATGGATTGGAGACTCTGCTCCATCAAATCGTCCGGCTGTCCATGGCGGAAACCGAAGCCGATCGGGGCAGCATCCTGGTGCTGAACGAGTGTGGCATGGTGACCCACAAGGTGCTGGCCCGTCCCGGGCAGTTGCCCGAGGTGGCCCGGGTCAACGTGGCCCTGGTGCTGACCGAGGGACTGGGCGGCTGGGTGATCCGCAACCGCCGCGGCGATCTGATCCGCGATACCAACTTCGATGACCGCTGGGTGGATCTGCCGGACGACCTGTGGGAAACCGGCTCGGCCCTGGCGGTCCCGGTCATCTGGCAGGATCACATCCTGGCCCTGATCACTCTGCAGCACCAGGACAAGCTGCAGTTCAACGATTCCCATCTGTCCCGGGTGGAACTGATCGCCCAGCGGGTGGCGGAACTGCTGGAAACGGCCCGTCGCCAGGCCGGCTGACGGGAATCTCTCTCCCGCGCCGGGTTCGGAACACTTGGCCGGTCGGTGAAGGGTGGAGGGAGGCTTCCCCCATCCATCTGATGCTACTCGCCATCCCGCCCTTCCAGGTAGGTATAGTCATCCAGCGCCGCCCGGAAAGCCCGGGTGAAGGCCCGGGCCTGTTCTCGGGTCAGTCCGCCCTTCTTCAGGGCCTCCCGGGCCATGCCGTCCACCCGATGCACCAGTTCCTCGGGGTCGTAGGCGACATAGCGCAGGACATCGCGGATCCGGTCGCCCCGCTGTATGGACTGGAACCGGTAGCCGCGATCGCTGCCGTCCAGGGTGACCTGCACCACGTTGGTATCGCCGAACAGGTTGTGGAGGTCGCCCAGGATCTCCTGGTAGGCGCCCACGAGAAAGATGCCCAGTTGGTAGGATTCCCCGGGCTGGATGGCGTGGAGCTGCATGGCCTTTTGCGTGGGGCCATCGCCGATGAAGCAGTCCATGCCGCCGTCGGAATCGCAGGTGATGTCCTGCAGGGTGGCCAGATGGTCGGGGGCTTCGTGCAGGCGTTGCAGGGGCACCACGGGAAAGGGCTGGTTCAAGGCCCAGTTGTCTGGAAGAGACTGGAAGATCGAGAAATTGCAGAAGAATTTCTCGTGGAGATACTCGCTGACCTTTTCCAGCTCCGGGGGCAGCCGTTCCAGGTTTTCGGCCAGTTTGTGGACTTTTCTGGCAATGGCGAAGAACAGGCGTTCCCCCAGGGCCCGCTGTTCCAGGCTCAGGACACCCAGGGCGAATTTGTTCTGGAAGTCGTCCTTGAGCTGCATGGCGTCCAGCCACACCGCCAGGGCGTTGTCTTCCTCCAGGCCTTCCAGCAGCTCCGCCAGTTCCGCCACTTCCTGGGTGGCGGTGGGCTGGATGTCGCTGCCGGGGGTTTTCTGGCCGTCGGGGGAACCCACCACTTCCAGCACGTCCACCACCAGCACGGCGTGGTGGGCGGTCAGGGCCCGGCCCGATTCGGAGACGATGTTGGGATGGGGCAGGTTTTCCTGCTGGCAGACCTGATCCAGATAGCCCACCACGTCATTGGCGTAGTCCTGGATGGAATAGTTGGCCGAATGGTCGGCGGTGGAACGGGAGCCGTCGTAGTCCACCCCCAGGCCGCCGCCCACGTCCACATGGTCCACCGGACAGCCCAGCTTGCGCAGGGCGGCGTAGAAGCGGCTGGCCTCCAGCATGCCCGATTTGATGCGCCGCAGGTCGGTGATCTGGCTGCCCAGGTGGAAGTGCAGGAGCTGGATGCAGTCCAGCATCTGGGCTTCTTCGAGCTGCTTGACGGCGTCGAGGATTTCCGGGGCGCTCAGGCCGAATTTGGAGAAGATGCCGCCGGAATCGACCCAGCGGCCCGAGCCGCGGTTGTCCAACTTGATGCGCAGGCCGATGCGGGGGCGGATGCCCAGCTCCCGGCTGATGCGGATCAGGCGGGGCAGCTCCTGGCTTTTTTCCAGGACGATGAACAGGCGGAAGCCCAACTGGGTGCCCATGAGGGCGAGATGGATGAACTCGTCGTCCTTGTAGCCGTTGCAGACGATGACCTCACCCGGTCGGGCGTTGGCCAGCACGATCTGCAACTCGGGCTTGGAACCCGCTTCCAGGCCGAGTCCCCAGCGGCGGCCGGCGGCCATCAGCTCCTCCACCACCCCCCGCTGCTGGTTGACCTTGATGGGGTAGACCGGAAAATAGGCTCCCTGGTAACTGTACTCGGCGATGGCTTCCTGGAAGGCCTGGGCCAGCTGGGCTACCCGGCTGTGGAGGATGTCGGTGAACCGCAGCAGCAGCGGCGCGAAGATACCTTCCTCGGCGATTTCCTCCACCAGGGCCGGCAGGGCCAGCACGGGGCCGTTTTCCTTGCGGGGGGCCACGGTCAGGTGGCCCTGGGGGGAGACGTCGAAGAAGCCGTCCCCCCAGCGGGGAATCTGATAGAAATCCAGGGCCTGCTCCAGATCCCACGGGGCGGGGACGGAGTCGGCATGGGTTCGGGATGCGGACATGGGTTGGGGACCCCGCCAGGGCAGAAGAAAGGATGGAAAGTCTCTGATGGCGCGGACTCTATCAAACCCCGACGCCGATTCCAACGGGATCCAGAGACGGGTGGACATTGGGGTCGTCCATTGCCTTATACTCCGGCAGGACAGCGGGGCCATTCCATGCCCCCCATGCACGGGAGGAAACCATGCGGGTACTGTTGGCCGAACCAAGGGGCTTCTGCGCCGGCGTCGATCGCGCCATTGCCATCGTTTTGAAAGCACTAGAGAAGTTTCATCCCCCCATTTATGTACGCCATGAGATTGTCCACAACCGCTGGGTGGTGGAGCATTTGCGCAACAAGGGGGCGGTGTTCGTCAAGGAGCTGGACGAGGTGCCGCCGGGGGCCACGGTGATCTATTCGGCCCATGGGGTTTCCAAGGCGGTCCAGTCGGAGGGTCTTCGGCAGGGTTTGCGGGTGCTGGATGCCACCTGTCCCCTGGTGGCCAAGGTGCATCGGGAGGCGGAGCGGCTGGATCAGGCCGGTCACCAGGTGATCCTCATCGGCCATCGGGGTCATCCCGAGGTGGAGGGGACCATGGGCCAACTGGCCCCGGGCCGGATGATCCTCATTGCCAATGCCGCGGAGGTGGCCCAGCTGCCCATGGCGGCGGATACGCCCACCGCCTACATCACCCAGACCACCCTGTCGGTGGATGAGACCCGGGAGGTGGTGGGGGCCCTGAAGCGGCGCTTTCCGGACATCCGGGAGCCCCAGCAGGAGGACATCTGCTACGCCACCCAGAACCGCCAGAACGCAGTCAAGGCCCTGGCCGGGCAGTGCGATCTGATTCTGGTGCTGGGGGCGCCCAACAGCTCCAACTCCAATCGGTTGCGGGAGGTGGCGGAACGGGCCGGAGTCAAGGCGCATCTGATCGAGTCGGCCCGGGACGTGCAGCCCCACTGGCTGGAGGGGGTCGCATGCCTGGGTCTCACCGCCGGGGCTTCGGCCCCGGAGGTGCTGATGGACGAGCTGCTGGAAACCCTGCAGGACCGGGTGACCGGGGTGGAGCTGCTGTCGGTGAACCGGGAATCCCTGGCCTTCGGGCTGCCCCGGGCGTTGCAGGACTGATTTCGATGGCGGGGGGGGGGGAAGCTGCCTGATCGCGACTTCCGCGGTCAAGGGATCATTCGGTGGTCAGGGGGTGGGGCGCTATTTTTCGCTTGCTTTCTCTGAGCGGGAGCGGGAAAACTGAGCGCGTTCAGTTCGCGTTATTATCAGGGAGACCGCCATGTCCGACCTTCATGTCCAACGGCTGACCTGCGCCCAGGCCCTGGCCGTCCTGCAGCAGGTGCAGCCCAATCTGGGCCGCAAGGATGGCCCAACCCTCGGGCGGCTCATGGACCTGTGCGCCGCCCAGCCCCCAGACCGGCAGGACCTGCCCCTGGACGCGGTGTTCGGGTGCCTCTGGCCGCAAAAGACACCCGCCCAGGCCATGGCGGCCTTCAGGGCGTTCAAGCAACGCCTCAACCAGCACCTGGCCCGCCTGGCCCAGCCGGTCCGGCTGGCCCACCCGGGGGACAACCGGCCGGTCAGCGCCAAGACCCTGTGGATCGAACGGGAGTTGACTGCCAATGAGGTCGAGGAAAAGAACGCGGCGCCCAGGAGTCGGGCACTGGCCGAGCGTCTGGAGCAGGGCCAGGACTTCGCCAACCATCCCGATACCCCCGCGGCGGAGTTCATCGAGCCGGAGGTGACCCTGAATCTGCCGCTGGTCACCTTTCCGGGCGAACTGAAGCGGTTTGCAGAATCGGCCGCGCCAGAGATCTGGAGTGAACTGCCGGAGCAAACGCGCCAGTTTCTGGTGCGTCTCGGGACCAAACTGGATCCCATCACCCTGGTGGTCCCTGTCGTCCCCGGGAATCCATCGGTCATGGGATTCGAATGCCTGGCCATCGGCCCCTGTGGGGAAAATTACGGCCAGATACTCAGGGCGGTTCCAGACGTGGCCCATCTCCTGGTTTCCTTCCTGCTGGCCGTGGTCCAGGTCAAGACCGCCGAAAGCCTGCAGGCTGAGGTATCAGTGCCTGGTCAGAGCCGGCGTCACCTCCTTTTCACCATCAATCTTACCCAGGACATGTTGGACTCGCCCCTGTTGGGTCCGTTTCTGGATCGCTACCAGCGCGACAACATCCTGTTTGAACTCAACGAAAAGATCAGCAATGCCCGGTCGGTACGAAGAGGGCAGGACATCCACCAGCTGCGATTGGTGCTGGATGACTGGAATTCCTGGAAACATCGCGACGTGGGTCTGGATCTGGAACCGCGGGCGGAATGGACCAAGATCGATGCGCGGTCCGATATGGCAGGGTCCATGGGTTTCCAGGATCTGATGGAGAAGGTGGGCGATGGGACGCCGCCCGAGAGGATCATTCAGCTGTTGAAGCAGTGGATCCTGCCCAACAAACCGCTGGTGATCGAGGGCGTGGAGCAGGCCGACGATTTGCGCTTTCTGCAGAATCATTGGCGGGAAGCGGGGCAACTGCTCTATGGCCAGGGGCATGGGCTCGTCCTGGGGGATCCCTGGCGGGGCTGGTTGGCCAGCCTCAAGGATTACGGCCTGGATGGCGGTTTCATCCTGGCCGATGCCTTTCCGGGCGAGGTCAACCGCATTGTCCTGGAATTCCTGGCCGAGAAGGAGCGGGAGAGCATTCGCCGGGACGCCTCCGGCCCCCTGTTGCGCCTGGAGGTGCCGATGGGGGAGGGCGACGGCCCCCTGGTTCTTTGGGTGGTGGGTGAGAAACTCCTGCAAGCCCCGGAGCTGGAGCAAACCAAGGCAACTCTCCGCAGCCGCATGCGACGGGGGGAGGTCCTGGTGGTGCCGCGGCAGGACGCCCGCCTGCCGGGGGTGCAGATCCTGAAGGAGGAGCTGCCCGGTTATCTGCGGCTGGTGCGCAGCCGGACGGATCACGCGCGGCAAACCCTGGCAACGGGTCCCCACAGAGAAAACTATCCGGAAGACAGATACCTGGGACAAAGGGCCGAATGCTGCCTTCGGCGGGTCATGGACACGACCGCCGCACCCGGGGAGACCGAGCCCCCCGCATCCGGAGAGGGCCGCGCCATGCTGTTCAACTGGCTGGAGGATCCCGCCAGCCCCCCCCTCGCCGCCCTGCTGGGGGAGTTCGGCATGGGCAAGACCTTTCTGGTCCGCATGTTCGCCGGGGAGGTGATTCGCCGACGGCAGCGGGGGGAAGGCTTGCCCGCACCCCTTTATCTGGACATGCGGCTGCTGCCGGCCTGGCAGGACCGGCGCACGCCCAGCCTGGAGGAGATGGTGGGAGTTCTTTGTGAAAAAGCCGGCTTCGGAAAGGTCGAGCCCAAAACGGTGCTGGCCGCAGTGCAGGGCGGGCCTGTGTTCCTGATCTTCGACGGGCTCGACGAAAAATCGGCCAACATGACCGGTGAGGAAGCCGCGGCGCTCTTGCAGGAAATCCGTCGGGCCATCCCCGTGCAGAGCCGGTCCCGGGTGCTGATTTCCTGCCGCACCCATTATTTCCTGGATCAGCCGGACGAAAAGACCCGGCTCGCCGGCGGCAGCCCGGTCCGCACCCGGGAGGGCTGGAGCGAGGCCGACTGCCGGATCTTCTACCTGCAGCCGTTCGACGAAACCCGCATCCAGGCCTATCTGGAACGACTGCACCCCGGGCGCGGAAGTGAAATCCTGGAGTTTCTCAAGGGCATTCACAACCTCGCGGAACTGGCCCAGCGCCCCTTTCTGCTGCACCTGATCGCCTCGGTGCTGCCCCGCCTGGAGGCCCGGTCCCAGGGGACGAGGCGGATCGGGGCGGCGGATATCTACCAGGAAACCATCGCCGCCTGGCTGGCCCGGGACGAGGGCAAACACCGCACATTCAAGGAGGACAAGCTGGCGTTCATGGAGAAACTGGCCCTGGAGCTGTGGCGCGGTCAGGTCCGCCACCTGGGGTATCGGGAGCTGCGGCAACGAATTCCCCGGCACTTGACCGTGGACGACGGGCAGCGCTGGGATGCCGAGATGCGCACCACCAGCTTCATCACCCGGGATGACGCCGGCCATTACGGTTTCGCCCACACCTCCTTTCAGGAATTCTTCGCCGCCCGCCGGCTGGCGCAGGCCCTGGATGCCGGGGAGGTTGCGCCGTTCGACCTGCCGCGGCTGAACCAGGAGATCCGCGCCTTTCTTCTGGACCTGTTGCAGCAGCCGGGGGCGGCGGCCCGGGCACTGTGCGACGTTTTGGAGCGAAAGTATGTTCCCCAGGTCTCGGAGAACCTGCTGCTCCTGGCCCTGGCCTGGCGCCGGCAGCGTCTGGAGAGCGCCCCCCGGCCGGCATCCTGGCAGTTGCAGGGAGCCCGGTTGGAGGGCATCGACCTGAGCGGGGAGACGCTGGAGGGGGTGGACTTCAGCCAGGCCTCCCTGCGGGGCGTCAGGTTGGCAACGGCCCGCATTCGCGGGAGTTTCGCCCAGGCGGACTTGACGGACCTTCAGGCCCGGGACGCCCGCCTGGACGGCTGCGATTTCAGGGGGGCGCGGCTGCAAGCGGCGGATCTGGCGGGGGCGTCGCTGACCGGGGCGGATTTCACCGAGGCTGACATTCATGCCTGCTGGCTGCAACGGGCACATCTCGAAGGGGCGACCTTCAACCGGGCCCGCCTCGTCAGGGTCCGGCTGGGAGGAGTGGAAGGTGGGGAGGGTATTGTCCTGGGGGTATTGAAGTCCTGTTCCATGCCTCCCCCTCCATTTCCTCCATCCAAACCGATTTGGCCTCTGGCAGTCCAATCGGGTCATTGGGAAGGGATCAGGAGTGCCGCCTACAGTCCGGATGGCCATTCCATCGTCTCGGCAAGCTATGACAAGACCGTCAAGGTGTGGGATGCTGGGAACGGCCAGCTAATCCGTACCTTGGAAGGTCATGGAGGAGGGGTCAGGAGCGCCGCCTACAGTCCGGATGGCCATTCCATCGTCTCGGCAAGTTTTGACAAGACCGTCAAGGTATGGAACGCTGAAAATGGCCAGCTAATCCGCACGTTGGAAGGTCACGGAGGAGGGGTCATGTGTGCCTCTTATAGTCCGGACAATTGTACCATAGTTTCTGCAAGTGATGATAAGACCATCAAGGTATGGGACGCTAAGAATGGCCAGCTAATCCGCACGTTGGAAGGTCATGAAGGAGGCGTCAGGAGCGTCTCCTTCATGCCTAATAACAATGAAATAATTATTTCTGCAAGCGATGACAAAACCATCAAGGTGTGGAATGCCGTTAGTGGTCGTCTGATCCGCACTTTGGAAGGTCATGAATCGTGGATTATGAATGCTATTTTTAGTCCAGATTGTAAATATATTATCTCAGCAAGTGATGACAATACCCTTAAAATATGGGAATCAAACAGCGAAAAATTGATTCGTACTCTAGAAGGGCATAAATCATGGGTCATGAGTAGTGCCTGCAGCCCTGACGGAAAAACTATAACATCAGCAAGTGAGGACAAAACCCTCAAGGTATGGAACGTCGAAAATGGTTACCTAATCCGCACGTTGGAAGGACATGGAAAAAGTGTTTTGAGTGTCGCCTTTAGCCCCGATGGACAAACTATTGTATCTGCTAGTGACGACGGGAGTCTCAAAGTATGGGAAGCCGGGAGTGGCCGACTCTTTCGGACCTTGGAAGATCATGGATTATGGGTAAGAAGTGCCGTCTACAGTCCTGACGGAAAAACTATTATTTCAGCAAGCGATGACGGGACTCTAAAGGTGTACAATGCCGAGAACGGAAAGCAAATTCGCACATTGGAAGGCCATGGTGCCGGAGTCAGGAGTGCCTCCTACAGCCCTGACGGCCGAACAATTGTTTCGGCAAGTGATGATCGGACCCTGAAAGTGTGGGAAGTCGAAAGCGGCCGGCTGATCTGCACCCTAAAAGGACATGAAGGTGGGGTCAGGAGCGCCGTCTACAGTCCTGACGGAAAAATAATAGTATCAGCAAGTCATGACAGGACTCTCAAGGTATGGAAAGCTGAAAGCGGTCAGCTAATCTATATCCTGGAGAAGCATAAAGTAGGAGTCAGGAGTGCCGCATACAGCCCTAACGGAGAATCAATTGTTTCGGCGAGTTATGATAAAACTCTAAATGTATGGGAAGCCAAGAGCGGTCGGCTAATCCGCACCATGGAAGGACATGAAAAAGGGGTTATGAGCGCCGCTTACAGCCCCGATGGAAAATCAATAGTCTCTGCAAGCGACGACCGAACCCTCAAGGTGTGGAGCGAAAAAAACGGTCGGCTAATCCGCACCATGGAAGGACATGAAAAAGGGGTTATGAGCGCCGCTTACAGCCCCGATGGGAAATCCATCGTCTCGGCAAGCGACGATCGAACCCTCAAGGTGTGGGAAGCTGAGAGCGGCCGGCTGATCCGCACCCTGGAAGGTCATGAAGGAGGGGTCAGAAGCGCCGCCTACAGCCCCGATGGTCAAACCATCGTCTCGGCAAGCTTCGACAAGACCCTCAAGGTCTGGAATGCCGCAACCGGCCGCTGCCTGGCCACCCTGTGGGGCTGGGCGGATGGCGGTTGGCTGGCGCTGCCCGGGGACGGCAGCTTCGATGGCAATCCCCAAGGGCTGCAACGGCTGGGCGTGGTGCACAACGACTGCGTCTACCCGGCGGAGGAGTTTCCAGACTGGCGCCGGCCGCTGCGTTTGCCGGTGGCGGCCGTGACCCCTCCCCAGCCACTGGCGTCGGCGATCCCCGGGGAATAGGCAACGGTGGTATCCTGGCGAAGGATTGGGAAACTGCATATCATTTCGGAACGACATCGGCAGGAAAAAAAGCCCATGGTGGACCACGACAGCGGCTACAAGCAGATCTTCAGCCATCCTGAAATGGTGCGGGATCTGCTGCGGGGGTTCGTCAAGGAAGCCTGGATCGACCAACTTGATTTCGATACCCTGGAAAAGGTCGGCGGCAGCCATGTCACCGACGATCTGCGGGAGCGCATGAACGATGTCGTCTGGCGGCTCCGCTGGGGGGCCGAGTGGCTGTACATCTACCTGGTCCTGGAGTTCCAGTCCACGGTGGACTGGTCCATGCCGGTGCGCATGGACATCTATGTCATGCTGCTCTACCAGGACTTGATCAGGGCCGGCCAGGTCAAACAGGGCGATAAACTGCCCCCCGTGCTGCCCGTGGTGTTGTACAATGGCAACTCGGAGTGGTCCGCGGCCCTGGAGGTGGCGGATCTCATTGCCCCGGCTCCAGTCGGCCTGGATCGCTACCGCCCCCGGATGCGGTATCTGCTCATCGACGCAAAACGCCTCGGGCAGGCCGATCTCGCCCTGGACCGCAATCTGGCGGCCGCGCTGATCCGTCTGGAAAAAAGCCCAACCCCAGAGGATCTCCGGGCCGTGGTGCGGGACCTGATCGACTGGTTGAAATCCCCCGAGCAAACCAGCTTGCGTCGGGCCTTCGCCGTCTGGCTCGGCCGCGTGCTGCTGCCCAGGAAGCTTCCCGGACAACGGGTGCCGGAAGTCGCGGATTTGCAGGAGGTGGATACCATGTTGGCCGAAACCGTGCAGGAATGGACCAAACAATGGCAGGCGGAAGGCTGGACCAAGGGCTGGACAGAAGGCCTGGAGGCTGGACAACGGGCAGGTCTGCAGAAAGGATGGCAGGAAGGTCGGCAGGAAGGCGAGGCTGCCCTGTTGCAGCGCCTGCTGCAACGACGCTTCGGGTCATTGCCTGGCTGGGTGCCGGAAAGACTCCATTCCGCCGACCAGGCCACCCTGGAATCATGGGGTGACCGGGTGCTGGATGCCCATACCCTGGACGACGTGTTCAGAGAATAGCATATTCCGTCTGGAAACCCGGCTCCGTCTTCAACGTCAACCGGGTGGTGCTGCCTTCGAACCTTCGATGGATGGGGGAGGCCTCCCTCCAGCCTCCACCGATGAAAGCCGTTTCCCGGCTTCCACGGTAAACGCACCGGAACGATCCGGTCTGCTCACAAGGTCAACTCCACCCGCACCATCTGGTCCTCCGGCAGCAGGCGGGTGGTGAAGCCGAACGTCTTGACGAAGTGGATCAGGCGGTGGTTGTGGGGCAGGCAATAGCCCAGCAGGACCCGGTTGCCCTTGGCGCGGGCGAAACGGATGATCTTGTCCATCAGCTTGCCGCCCAGCCCCTGGGCCTTGAGATCGGAGCGCACCACGATGGCGAATTCCGCCACATCATCGTCGGGCTCGTCGATCAGGCGCACCACCGCCAGGGTCTCCCGGCCGCCGTCCGGGGCGGTGGCCGAGGCGATGAAGGCCATCTCGCGGTCGTAGTCGATCTGGGTCAGCCGGGCCATCTCGCTGTGGGGCAGGGACTCCAGGGCGGTGAAGAAGCGGAACTGGATGTCCTCCGGCGTCAGCCGGGAGATGAAGGTGACATGCTCGGGCTCGTCCTCGGGGCGGATGGGGCGCAACAACACCTGGCGGCCGTCGGCCATGGTCCAGGGCTCTTCCAACTCCTTGGGATAGGGACTGATGGCCAACCGGCGGCTCTCCACCGGGGCGCGGGTCACCCGGATGCGGGCATCCACCGCCAGCACCCCCTTTTCGTCGGCGAACAGGGGGTTGATGTCCAGCTCCACCAGCTCGGGAATGTCCACCACCATCTGGGACACCTGCACCAGGGTCCGGCACAGGGCTTCCATGTCCACCGGCGGCCGGTCCCGGTAGCCCTGGAGCAGCCGGAACACCCGGGTGCGGGATACCAGCTCCCGGGCCAGGCTCAGGTTGAGGGGCGGCAGGGCCACGGCCCGGTCGCCGATCACCTCCACCGCCGTGCCCCCCTGCCCGAACAACAGGAACGGCCCGAAGATGGGATCGGTGGCCATGCCGATGATCAGTTCATGACGGCCCGGCCGGCTGACCATGTGCTGCAGGGCAAACCCCTGGATGCACGCCCCGGGAGCCTTGTCCGCCATGTTCTGCAGGATCTTCTCCCCCGCGGCCCGCACCGCCGCGGGCGAGTCCAGGAACAGCTTCACCCCCCCCACGTCGGTCTTGTGGCTGATGTCCGTGGATAGGATCTTGAGAGCCAATGGTGGGCGCAGGGTCCGGGCCAGGGCCACGGCGTCATCCACCGTTGCGGCCACATGGGTTGCCACGGTGGGAATGCCGTAGGCGGCCAGCACCGCCTTGGCGTCCGGCTCGCGCATCAGGTCGGAGGTCCCGGTGCGCAGGGAGTCCTCCACCAGCCGCCGGGCGACGACCAGGTCCGGGGTGAAGTTGGTCATGACCGACAGGGGCGTCTCCATCAACAGCTCCTGGTTGCGCCGGTAGCGCACCAGGTGGATGAAGGCCTTCACCGCCCGCTCCGGGGTGATGTAGGTGGGCACCCCGGCCTGGTTGAACAGACGCCGGGCCTCCGCCACCGCCTCGCCCCCCAGCCAGGAACTGATGATGTTGAACGTGGCGGAGCGGGCCGCCTCGATGGTGGCCCGGGCCGCCGCGGTGGGGTCGGCGGAGGCGGTGGGGGCATGCATCACCAGCAGGGCATCCACTTCCTTGGCCGCCGCCAGGATCGCCACCGCCTGGCGGTAACGCTCCGCCGGGGCATCGCCAATGATGTCCACCGGATTGCAGCGTGACCAGATGGGGGGCAGCACCCGGTCCAAGGCCACCACGGTCTCCGGGGTCAGGGTGGCCAGACAGCCCCCCATGGCCACCAGGGCATCCACCGCCATCACCCCCAGGCCGCCGCTGTTGGTCAGCAGGCACAGCCGCTCCCCCCGCAGGGGCTTGGCCCGGGCCAGGGTCTCCACGGCGGCGAACAGCTCGTCCACCGATCCCACCCGCAACATGCCGGCGCGCTTGATGGCGGCGTCGTAGACTTCGTCGGCCCCGGCCAACGCCCGGGTGTGGAAGGCGGCGGCCCGCGCCCCGTCGGCGGCCCGCCCCGACTTGATCACCAGCACCGGCTTGTTGCGGGCGGCGGCCCGGGCGGCGGACATGAAATTGCGCCGCTCGTGGATGGACTCGATGTACAACAGGATGGATCGGGTGTGGGGATCGGAGCCCAGAAAGTCCAGCACATCGCCGAAATCCAGATCGACACCATCCCCGATGGAAATGAAATGGGAAAAGCCGATCTCCTGGGAACGCGCCCAGTCCAGCACCGCGGAACACAGCGCGCCGGACTGGGACACGAAGGCGATGCGCCCGGGCAGGGCGTGGGAATGGGAAAAACTGGCATTGAGCCCGATCCTCGGCACCAGAATCCCCAGGCTGTTGGGACCCAGAATCCGCAGGCCGCCGGCCCGGGCCAGGGCCAGAACGGTATCCTGGAGGGAGCCGCCCTGGGCGTCCCGTTCCCGGGTCAGACCATCGGTGATGACGATGGCCGCCCGGGTGCCCTTCTGCACCAGGCTGGCCACCACCTCCGGGACGCAACCGGGCGGGGTGCAGATCACTGCCATGTCCGGCACCACCGGCAGCTGCGCCACCCCGGCATAGGCCAACACCCCGGCCACGGCGACCTGTTTTGGATTGACCGGCATGATGGGGCCGGAAAAACCGCCCCGCAGCAGGTTGCGGGTGATCAGACCGCCGATGGATCCGGGCCGGTTGGAGGCGCCGATCACCGCCACGGATTGGGGATGGAACAGCCGGTCGAGATGGCGAATGGACATGGCAGTGGCCTGTAAAAAAAAAGCATCCGGTCCGCATTTTCCTCTCAAGTCACCCCGGCCCGGGACCGATAGGCAGAGCAGGAGTATTGCGTCCCACCCCGGCCAGGAAAGGATCCATTATAGTGTAAATTATTGAAATTTAATAGTTGCCAGGAAGTTGCCCCACACCCCGCAGGCCGTCAGAGCCGACAACGAACAACGGGGGTGGCGCACGCCGGCGGACGGGATGGGAAAGGAAAGCGCGACGCAACCTGGAACCCTGATCCCTGCATGGACCGACCCGCATCCGCCACGAGGCAATGAGACAGTCGAACGAGGAGTCGAACCATGCCGTTGACCATCAACACCAACCCGACGGCGCTGATTATCCGCAAGCAGTTGGATAAATCAACCATCGGGTTGAATCGAAGTCTGGAGCGGCTGGCCACGGGTCTGCGGGTCAATCGCGCGGCGGACGATCCCGGTTCCATCGGGGTGGCCGCCAAGCTCACGTCCCAGATCCGGGGCAGTGCCCAGGCCAGACGCAATGCCAACGATGCCATCTCCCTGATCCAGGTGGCCGACGGAGCCCTGGCGGAGACCGCCAATGCCCTGCAACGCATGCGGGAGCTGGCGGTACAGGCCTCCAACTCAACCTACACCACCGCCGACCGGGACAATCTGGACGAGGAGTTCCAGGAGCTGGTTTCGGAGATCAACCGGCTGGCCCTGGGCACGGAGTACAACGACAAGGTGTTGCTGATGGGCAGCTTCACCAATCATCCGTTCCAGATCGGGACCATGAGCGGGGATCAGATCTCCATCACCATCGCCAGCGCCCGGCAGTCCGGTCTGGGCATTTCCGGCGGGGTGAGCGTCGGCGGCTCCGGCGTGGAGGCCACCGCCGCCATCACCCATGTGGACAACGCCCTGACCAGCGTGGCCGATATCCGGGCCAATCTGGGGGCGATGCAGAGCCGGCTGGAAATGATCGTGGCCACCCTGGGCAACACCGAAAGCCTGTTGACCGCGGCCCGGTCCAACATCATGGACGCCGACATCAGCGAGGAAACTTCCAACCTCACCCGCAACACCATCCTGCAGCAGGCGGGAACCGCCGTCCTGGCCCAGGCCAATCTCAGCCCCAACATGGTGCTGACCCTGCTCAACCTGCGCTAGCCGAAGGCCAGCAGGGAAGGGGGCCGGATGGGAACATCCGGCCCCCGGGGCTGCTACAGTTTCCCGGCCAGCCGCCGGTGTTCCACCATGAGGCAGAGGTCCTGGATCGCCGCCAGGCCGGCCTGGCGGGCGATGGTCATGGCTGCGTCGTTGACGATGCCGCTCTGCAGCCAGAACCCCTTGGCGCCGATGGCCACCGCCGCCGTGGCGATGGGGGGCGTGTCCTCGGCCCGCCGGAACACATCCACCAGATCCACCCGGATCTCCTTGGGAATCTCCTTCAGCGAGGCATGGCAGGTCTCGCCCAGCACCTGGCCGCCGCCCGGACGCACCGGGACGATGGTGTAGCCCTGGGCCTGCAGGTAGGCCGCCACCCGGTAAGACGCCCGGTCCGGCTTGGGCGACAGCCCCACCACGGCGATGGTGCGGGTATTCCGCAAGAGGTCGATCAGTTCCTGGTCGGTACTCATGGGCCAGCCGTCTCCTTCCTTCAAAGAAAGTCGGGTCGATGCGGGGTCAGGCTCCGGCGGCCAGCAGCTCCGCTGCCTGGCCCGGTGCCAGCCGGGCGCCGAACTGGGTCACCAGCCGGGCCGCGGCGCGGTTGCCCAGGGCGGCGGCCGCGGCAAAGGAACGCCCATGGGTGATGCCGTGGAGAAACGCCCCGGCGAACAGGTCTCCGGCGCCGTTGGTATCCACCGGCTTGACCGGCGTGCCGGCCACGGTGATCCCCTCCCGACCGTCATGCACCCAGGCCCCCCGGCCCCCCAGGGTGATCGCCACCCCTTGGGCCTTGCGGGTCAGGAAGCGCTGGGCTTCCTCCAGGGTGTCGGCGCCGGAAAAGGCCAGGGCTTCGCCCTCGTTGCAGAAGATCAGATCCAACCCCCCGGCCACCAGGCTCTCCATCCCCTCCCGGAAGAAGCGGATCATGGAGGTATCGGAAAAGGTCAGGGCGGTCTTGATGCCCCGCTCCCGGGCCAGCGCCAGGGCGGCGCGGGCGGCCGCCAGGGTGACGGGGGAGCTGACCAGATAGCCCTCCACATAGAGATACTCGGCCCGGGCCAGATGGGGAGGGGACAGATCCGCCACCGCGAACTGCTCGGAAATCCCCAGATGGGTACACATGGTGCGCTCGGCGTCGGGGGTGATCAGCACCAGGCAGCGGCCCGTGACCCCCGATCCCGGGGGGCCGGGCCGGTTGTCCACCCCGTTGGCCGCCATGTCCCGGGCATAGAACGCCCCGGGTTCGTCCCCGGCCACCTTGAAGGAATGAAAGGCCCGCCCGCCGAACTGGGCCAGCCCGATCAGGGTGTTGGCCCCGGAGCCGCCGCAGGAGCGCTTGGCCTCTCGCCCCGCCAGGGCGTCCAGCAGCTCCTCCTGGCGGGCCTGGTCCACCAGGGTCATGGTGCCCTTGGTCAGCCCCATCCGCTGCAGAAAGGCATCGTCCACTTCCAGCTCCATGTCCACCAGGGCATGGCCGATGCCATAAACGTCGTAGTCACTCATCGCAATTGCCTTTCTCATGCCGATGGACGGTGCCGGTCCGGGGACAGGGGCACATCCTCCAACCGCTCCAGCAGGGCGGCGTGGAGTGGACCGTTGCTGGCCACCAGGGAGGGAGTGCGCGTTTCCCGGCGCTGGTTGAAACGGAACGGCATGCCGTCCTTGTCCGTGACCCGGCCCCCGGCCTCCGCCACCAGCAGGGCGCCGGCGCAGAAGTCCCACTCGTTCTTGGGGGTCAGGGTGAAGGTGAGATCGAACGCACCCCGGGCCAGCAGGGCCAGCTTGTAGGCGATGGAGCCCATGGTGGTCAGCTCCAGCTCGCCCCGGAACCGGTCCCACTCGCCCCGTTTGGTTTCCGAGCGACTGGCCAGGCAGGTGGACCCGGCCAGCTGGCTGCGAAGGGTGGTGTGGATCGGCTGGTCGTTGAGCCGGGTGCCACTCCCCCGGGTGGCGGTGAACATCTCCCCGGCGGCGGGATTGAAGATGCAGGCCGCCACCGGCAGGCCCTCTTCCACCAGGCCGATGGAAATGGCGAACTGGGGCAGGCCGATGATGAACTCCTTGGTGCCGTCGATGGGATCCACCACCCACACCCGGGAGCGCTCCAGGCGCGTCAAATCATCGACGGTCTCCTCGGACAGCCAACCGTAATCGGGCCGGTCCCGCAACAGCACGCGGTGCAGCAGCCGGTCGGCCTCCAGGTCGGCCTCGGTGAGGGGATTGTCATGGCCCTTGTGACGGACATCGGCGGCGCTGGAGACCGTTTCTCCCAGGCGAAAATAATGGAGAATGGCCGTGCCGGCTTCCCGGGCAGCGGTGGTCATGAGGCGCAATTCCATTTCGAAGGACATGAACCGATTCCTTGATTGCATGCACGATGGACCAACAACCCTGGCCCCCTGGAGCCGGTGAGGCATGGCCATGCCTGCCGACGCGTTCTGGTCGCTGACCCCGGGGATCACCCTGGCCGGCGCTCCCTGCCGGCGCACCGGGGCCAACCTGGACACCCTGCTGCTGGCCGCCCTGGTGGCCCCTCAACCGGGGCAGCGGCTGGTCGAGCTGGGCACCGGCTGCGGGGGGGTGGCCCTGATCGTCGCCCGCCGCAGTTCCGGGGTGTGGATCGACGCCCTGGAAGTCCAACCCAGACTGGCCGACCTGGCCCGGGCCAACCTGCGCCGCAATGGCCTGGAGGACCGGATGCGCGTCCTGACCGGCGACCTGCGGCAACCGCCGGACCCCCTGGCGGCGGGGGGCTACCACCACCTGTTCTTCAATCCCCCGTTTCATGCCCCCGGCCGGGGCCGTCTGCCCCCGGATCCGCTGCGGGCGGCGGCCCGTTTCGAGCTGCATGGCGCCCTGGAGCAATTCATCGCCCAGGGGGCCGAATTGCTGGTTCCCGGGGGGGTCTGTCACCTGATCCACCGCCCCGAACGGCTGGCGGCGATCAAAGATGGCTGCGGCGCGGCCGGGCTCGGTCTGCTCCGGGTGTACCGGGTTCGGCGCCGGCCTGGGGAGCCGGTGCTGCGGATTCTGGTGCAGGCCCGCCGCGGGGGCAACGGCTCCCGGGCCTTGTACGACGATCTTGTGCTGGCAACAGCGGCGGACCTCCCCACCCCTCCCGCCGCCCGGATGGCGGCCGGACAGCCCTTCAGCAACATCCCCCGGTCCGCTCCCGCACCAGATGCTTGAGATAGATCCGGGCGAGGAGACCCGCCAGTTCCGGGTCGGTCACGGCCGCCACCAGCGCCCGGGCGCGCTGTTCTTCTTCCGGCAGGGCTGGGGGCCATTGGGGCGGCGGGGCGGGGTTGTCTGGCGTCGGGTCGGCCAGGCGCAGCGTGCCCTGTTTGAAGCGGATGTCCCGCACCACCGGCATGCCGTTCGAGCCTTCGCCCAGCCGCTGCAGCAGCTCGGGCTTGAGAAAGGCCAGCTCCTGCATCCAGGCCGGGGAATCCACCCGGATCGTCAAGACCCCATCCGCCAGCCGTTCCGGTTCGCTGTGCCGCGCCAAGCCGGCCCCCACCGCCCGCTGCCAATCCTTCTGGACCCGCTGCGCCCGGCTGCGGGGATGATTCAGCAGGCTGCCGGCCACCGCTGCCACGAGTTGTCCCACCGGTACGGGGGGTCCCGGTTGTCTTCTTTTGTCCATGGGATCCAGTGCTGACCGTGACAGTCGCGCAGCGACTCGCAGGGATGGAAGCTGGAGGTCGGCATTGATATTGCAGACCACCCTGCGAGCATCCATCCGAGTCATTCGAACTTGATGGCAATCCCCTTGAGGACCCGGTAGCTGGTGATCTCCGCCGCCCCCAGGGGGGTGCTGACGGTTTTGCGGGTTTCGTTCTTCTGATCGACGACGATGGCATCCGCGCCGATCTGGGCGGCCTTGGCCCGCATGTGTTCCACCAGGCTGACGCTGGAGAGGACCTCTTCGGCGGCCATGGTCTCCAACTGGGCGATTTCACGGTAGGCTCTGGTCGGGGGCTGGGTGAAGGCGGCCACCACCTTCTGGGGCGGCAGCCGTTCGCCGGGATTGACCAGGGCGACGTTGGTCACGATCTGGGCTGAGGTCGCGCAGGAGACCAGAAGCAGCAGAGCCAGGAGACTGGCAAAAGCCTTGGCACCGGTTTTCATGGGGTTCCACTCGGAATCGCTCGGAGCATCGGTTGTCGGACAGTAACGGAATTATGCGGGTCTCTGCAAAGATTAACTTGAATGGATGGGGGAGGCCTCCCTCCACCCTCCACCGCTGCAAGTCGCGAAGCGACTTGCAGCGGTAATTCAGAAACGGGAAGGAAGGGCCATGTCCGCTTTGTCACCCACGCCGCGTCTCCGTCTGACGGCCTCCCTGGCCGGCTGTGCCCTGCTGCTGCTGCCGGCCTGCGGTTCCTCGCTGCAGGAAATGCCGATCTATTACGCCGACCCCGCCCCGCCGCCCCCCCGGGTGGCGGCCACGACAGCGCCGGTTGCCGAACGGGTGGTGCCGGAACCGGCCTCCGAACGGCTGGCGGCCCGGGACGACCGCATGGCGCTGCCGCCGGAAATCCAGGCCCCCCGGCTGACGGTCCAGAATCGGTTGCCCGCCGAGGACTGGCTCGACGACCCCGCTGCGGAAGAGGCTCCAACACCGCCCCCCGTGGCCGATTCCCGAACTCGGACCCAAAGTCCCTCCTCCCGGCCCGGTCCCACCCTGGCCATGGCGGCCCGGCAGGATCCCGGCCCGGAGACGGCCACCGACGCCGTGGCCCCGTCTACCGGGGGTGAGCAGCAGTATTACATCGATGTGGGCAGCTTTCTGATGGAAGAAAACGTCGCCGGGGTGGCCAAGCGCATCACCGACATGGGGTTGCCGGTGACCAAGCGGGCCGTGCGGGTCGGCGACAAGATCTATCTGCGCATCAGCGCCGGCCCGTTCCCCTTCAAGGCTGAGGCCGAATGGGCCCAGACGATGATGCGCGACGAAGCCGGCATCAAGGGGGCCCTGGTCATGTGACGGCCAGCTGGCCGGCATATTCCGTGAGTTTCGCGCCGCGGCCGATTGGCCGCGGCCATTTTTTTTCCGATCCTGGAATTTGCCGGCAAATCCAGGATCGTGATATGGTCCACCGCCTGTCCCCTGCATGGAACGCATTTCAAGGATTTCCGCTCATGTTCGGCGCTCTCGCACGGAAGATTTTTGGATCACGGAACGATCGCTACCTGCGCAAACTCAATGCCTTGGTGGAGCGGATCAACAGCCTGGAGTCTGAATTCGTCCAGCTCTCCGCCGATCAACTGCGCGCCAAGACCGGCGAATTCCGGGAGCGCCTGGGCCAGGGCGCGTCCCTGGACGACCTGCTG
Source organism: Magnetococcales bacterium DC0425bin3 (assembly GCA_002753665.1). GTDB lineage: Bacteria > Pseudomonadota > Magnetococcia > Magnetococcales > DC0425bin3 > DC0425bin3. The sequence continues at coordinate 21,974 of PEAP01000001.1, read as the reverse complement.
CCGGAGGCCTTCGCCGTGGTGCGGGAGGCCAGCAAGCGTACCATCGGCCTGCGGCACTTCGACGTGCAGCTGGTGGGCGGTATCGTGCTGCATTACGGCAAGATCACCGAGATGAAGACCGGCGAGGGCAAGACCCTGGTGGCCACCCTGCCGCTGTATCTCAACGCCCTGACCGGCAAGGGAGTTCACCTGGTCACGGTCAACGACTATCTGGCCCGCCGGGACGCCGAATGGATGGGCGCCATCTATCGCTATCTGGGCTTGGAGGTGGGGGTGATCGTCCATGGCCTGGACGACCCCCAGCGGCGCGCGGCCTACGGGGCGGACATCACCTACGGCACCAACAACGAATTCGGCTTCGACTACCTCCGGGACAACATGAAGTTCAGCCTGGCGGACATGGTGCAGCGGCCCTTCCACTTCGCCATCGTCGACGAGGTGGACTCCATTCTCATCGACGAGGCCCGCACCCCGCTGATCATTTCCGGTCCCACCGAGGACAACACGGACAAGTACTACCGGGTGGACCGCCTGATTCCCCAGACCCAGCGCGATCTGCATTACACGGTGGACGAAAAGGCCCGCACCGTCACCTTCACCGAGGAGGGCAACGAGCGGATCGAGGAGCTGCTCCGTGAGGCGGGCATCCTCAAGAAGGGCACCCTCTATGACGTGGGCAACGTGGAGACGGTACATCACGTCAACCAGGCCCTGCGGGCCCACACCCTGTTCGAAAAGGACAAGGATTACATTGTGAAGGACGGCGAGGTGGTGATCATCGACGAGTTCACCGGCCGCATGATGCCCGGCCGGCGCTACTCCGACGGCCTGCACCAGGCCCTGGAAGCCAAGGAACAGGTGGTGATCCAGAACGAGTCCCAGACCCTCGCCTCCATCACGTTCCAGAATTTATTCCGCATGTACGCCAAACTGGCGGGCATGACCGGCACCGCCGATACCGAAGCCACCGAGTTCCAGTCCATCTACAATCTGGAAGTGGTCATCATCCCCACCAACAAACCCATGATCCGCATCGATCACGACGACGTGGTCTACCGCACCATGGAGGAGAAGTTCCAGGCCATTCTGGAGGAGATCGCCGATTGCCACCAGCGGGGCCAGCCGGTACTGGTGGGCACCATTTCCATCGAAAAATCCGAGGAACTCTCCCGCCGCCTGAAGAAGCTGAAGATTCCCCACAACGTCCTCAACGCCAAGTTCCACGAGATGGAAGCGGAGATCGTCGCTCAGGCCGGACGCAAGGGCATGGTGACCATCGCCACCAACATGGCCGGGCGGGGCACCGACATCCAGTTGGGTGGCAACCCGGACATGCGCATCCGCAAGGAGGTGCCCCCCGGCACCCCCGATGCCGAACGGGCCGCCCGGGAGGCGGCGATCCGCGCCGAATGTCTCAAGGAAAAAGATGAGGTCCTGGCCCTGGGCGGCCTGCATATCCTGGCCAGCGAACGCCACGAATCCCGCCGCATCGACAACCAGCTGCGGGGCCGCTCCGGCCGCCAGGGGGATCCCGGCTCCAGCCGGTTCTATCTGTCTCTCCAGGACGACCTGATGCGCATCTTCGGTTCCGAGCGCATGGACAGCATGCTCCAGAAACTGGGACTCGAAGAGGGCGAGGCGATCATCCATCCCTGGATCAACAAGGCCATCGAGTCGGCCCAGAAGAAGGTGGAAGGGCGCAACTTCGACATCCGCAAGAACCTGCTGCGCTTCGACGACGTGATGAACGAACAGCGCAAGGTGATCTACGAACAGCGCCGGGAGCTGATGGAAAGCGAGGACATCGCCGACTACATCACCGGCATCCGCCAGGAACTTCTGGATGGCCTGATGGCCCAGTATCTGCCCGAAGAGGTTTATCCCGAGCAGTGGCAGGCGATCGAATTCACCGACACGGTGCGCTACCAGTTCAATGTGGACGTGCCTGCCGAAGCCTGGAAGACGGAGGAGGGCGTCACCGCCCAGGTGGCCCGCGAACGGACCTGGCAGGCGATCATGGCCTACAACGAACAGCGGGAACGGCAACTCACCCCCGAGCTGGTGCGCTACCTGGAAAAATCGTTCCTGCTCCAGATCCTGGACAGCCTGTGGAAGGAGCATCTGCTCAACATGGATCACCTCAAGGAAGGGATCCATCTGCGCGGCTATGCCCAGCGGGATCCCCTCAACGAGTACAAGCGGGAGGCCTTCGAGCTGCTGGACGGCCTGTTGGTCCGTGTCCGTGCCGAAACCGTGAGCATCCTGGCCCGGGTGGAAGTGCGGGAGATGGACGAGGTCCGGGCCCGGGAAGAGGAGCTGGCCCAGGCCCGGAATCGGGCCCTGTCCATGGAACATCCCGGGGCCGAGGGGTTGGGCGGCACGGACGCTCCTCCCCCTGAAGAAACGCCCCGCTCTCCCTATCGTCGGGATGGCGACAAGGTGGGACGCAACGATCCCTGTCCCTGCGGCAGCGGTCGCAAGTTCAAGCAGTGCTGCGGACGGATCTGAGCCGCACCGCATGCCGGCGGAGTACTTGCTTCCCGCCAATCGACACAAGGTGGTGAAGTGGCCAATCGGGTCCTGATGATCGCCTTTCACTACCCCCCAGCCCAGGGGTATAGCGGCATCCAGCGGGGGTTGAAATTCTCCAGCCAGTTGCCGGAATTCGGCTGGGAACCCTTGGTCCTGTCGGCCCATCCCCGGGCCTATGCCCAGGTGGGGCCCCAGCAGATGGAGGCCATTCCGCCGGGGCTGACGGTGCGGCGGGCCTTTGCCCTGGATGCCCTGCGACACCTCTCCATTGGGGGGCGCTACCCGCGTCTGGCCGCCCTGCCGGACCGTTGGGCCAGCTGGTGGCTGGGGGGAGTTCCCGCCGGCCTGGCGCTCATCCGCCGTTTCAGGCCTCGTGCCCTTTGGTCCACCCAACCCATTCCCACGGCTCATCTCATCGGTCGCACCCTGGCCCGCCTCACCGGGCTGCCCTGGGTGGCGGATTTCCGGGATGCCATGCTGACCGATACCTGTCCCGCCGATCCCCTGCTGCGCCGGTTGCACCTGCGGCTCGAACAGCGGTTCGTGACCGCGGCCAGCCGGGTGGTGGTCACCACCCCCGGCCTGCGCAGCCTGATGGGCGGCCGCCACCCCCAGCTGCCGGCGGAGCGCTGGGCGGTGATTCCCAACGGCTACGACGAGGACGATTTCCGGGATCTGCCCGGCCATGCCCCGCGGCCGTTGGCCGCCGGGGAACCCGTCGTCCTGCTCCACAGCGGCCGCTTCTATCCCCGGGCTGAAGAACGCGATCCCCGCCCGTTCTTGCAGGCCTTGAGTACCTTGCGCCAACAGGGCACCATCGCCCCGGAGACCCTGCAGGTGGTCCTGCGGGCCCCCGGCATGGAGGACATTCTGGCGCCGGCGATCCAGGCTGGCGGATTGGAACGGATTGTGCAAATCAAACCTTTGCTGCCCTACCGGGAGGCGTTGCGTGAGATGACCTCCGTCCATGGTCTGCTGCTGTTCCAGGGGGCCGAATTCGGTCACCACATTCCGGCCAAGCTGTTCGAATACCTGCGCAGCGGCCGCCCCATCCTGGCCCTGACGGAACCGGACGGCGACACGGCCCGGTTGCTGCGGGAGGCCCACCTGGACGGCATCGTTCCCATGTGCGACCCGGGCGCCATCGCCGCGGCCCTGGGGCGTTTCATCGCCGCCATCCGCGCCGGGGAGGCCCGGGGGGCGGATCCAGAGCGGGTGGCCTGCCACTCCCGGCGCCAGCGGGCGGCGGCTCTGGCGGGCTTGCTGGACGGTCTGCATCAGGTTGAAAACACTCGGGGGGGGGCAACTTCCGGGATCGTGACATCATGAGAAACCTCGACCTCAAAATCCGTGACAAAATCATCCTCGCCTTTCTGGTTCCCCTCCTGGTCCTGGTGATCATCAACCTCTGGATTCTGGTCACCGCCCAGGGTGTCTCGGAACGGGCCATCAAGGTGCGCGACCAGGGCATCGAACTGACCCTGGGTGCCCAGCGGATGAAGTTGGCCGTGGTCCAGGTCCAGCAATGGCTGACCGACATCTCCGCCACCCGGGGCGAAGATGGTCTCAATGACGGGTTCGACAAGGCCGCCGCCAGCGCCACCGAGTTCCATCAGGAGCTGGAGCGGTTCACCCAGCATTTCCAGCAGGCGGACGACGGCCAGGGCCAGACGGCCATGGAGACCCTGAAGGGCCGTTTCGACGTCTACTATGCCATGGGGCAGAAAATGGCCCGGGCCTATGTGGACGGCGGTCCCGCCGCCGGCAACCGGATGATGGCGGAATTCGACCGGGAGGCGACGGCCCTGGCCCAGGTATTGGATCCCTTCGTGGAGGATCAGGTCGGCCTGAACAACGACCTGTTGGCGGAAATCTCTTCATCCATCGAGGGACTGGGCCGGGGCATTCTCATGCTGCTGTTGCTGGCGGTCCTGCTGATGGCGGCGGCAGGCTGGTGGCTGGTGCATGGGTTGGTGACCAGCCTGCGGCGGATCGGGACCACCGTGGACAGCCTGGCGGAAGGGGACCTGACCACCCGGGTGGCAGTGATCGGAGAGCATGACGAGCTGAGCCACATCGGCCGCCAGGTCAACCGGATGGCCGATGAGATGGAGAAGCTGATGGCCCTCATCACCCTCCATTCCGGCAGCATCGTGTCCTGTGGTTCCGAGCTGGTCAAGATCCGCAACCAGGTGACCAGCGACGCCAAGAATTCCCAGAACACCGTGGAAGAGGTTTCCGCCGCCAACGACCGGTTGTCCCAGGAAATTATCCAAGTCAAGGAGTCCATCGACAAGACGGCAGCCAATATCACCGCCATTTCCGAGGCCGCCATCCGGGTGTCGGGCGATGTCAACACCATCGCCGCCGGCGCCGAGGAGGCCAGCATCAACATCTCCACCATGGCCTCCGCCGCGGAACAGATCACCGCCAACATCGGCGGGGTCAACGAGAACCTGGCCCAGGTGGACGCGGCGGTGCAGGCGGTGACCCGCTCGGTTCGGGACATGACCGCCGCCCTGGAGGCGGTCCGGGAGCGCTGCCAGGCGGCCAGCGATGAATCGGAGCAGACCAACAACCACGCCCAATCCACCCAGGAGGTGATGAAGAAGATGGCCTCCTCCGCCCAGGAGATCGGCAAGGTGGTCGAGGTGATCAACGACATCGCCGACCAGACCAACATGCTGGCCCTGAACGCCTCCATCGAGGCGGCCGGTGCCGGGGAGGCGGGCAAGGGCTTTGCGGTGGTGGCCAACGAGGTGAAGGAGTTGGCTCGGCAGACTGGCGAGGCCACCAAGATGATCTCCAACCGCACCACCGAAATCCAGACCATCTCCCGGGAGGTGGCCGATGCCAATCTGGATATCGTCAACAGCGTGGGGCGGATCAACCAGGCCAATCTCGAAATCACCCTGTCGGTGGACAAGCAGACTGCGACCATCCAGGCCGTGGCCCGCTCCATGGAGGAGGTATCCAAGGCGGCCAGCGAGGTGACCCGCAACGCCATGGAGCTGAACCAGGCTGCCCAGGATGTGGCCCGGGCTGCCTCGGAAGCCGCCGCCGGCACCGGGGAGATCGCCCGCTCCGCCTCGGAAGTCGCCGAAGCGGCCTCCAGCGTGTCCGACCGGAGTCAGGAAGCCATCGCCTTCTCCCAGGCTATCCAGACCTCGGCCGAAAACACCGGGGAGGCCAGCCGGATCGTGCAGACCAAAATGGTCAACGCCGCCCGGACCGCCGCCATGATGCGCAGCTCCGCCATCCATTTCCAGCGCATGGGCGGTGTTCTCCAGCAGATGAGCGCCGCCCTCCATGTCATCCAGATGGAGATGGACATCAAGCCACCGGTCTTCAACATGCGGGAGATGAAGTCCTACTACCTGGAATGGCAAAGCACCCTGGAACAGATCATCCCGGGTCGATGCCGGCTGACCCCGGATCGGATTCCCGACATCGCCCAGTCCCCGGTGGGCCGGTGGATCGCCGACCGGGGGCGGGCGATGTTCGGCGGTACCCCGGTTTTCGAGGCCCTGGTCCGCATTCATCGAGGGGTGCATGACATTCTCGGCCGCCTGGTGAACCATGTGGCCGCACAGGGCTGGGAAGGACGGGTGGAGGCCGACCGGATCCTCACCGAATATCAAACCGCCCGCAACGAGATGTTCTCGATGCTGGACCGGCTCTACCTGGGGGAAACCAGCCTGGATGACAAGGGCGAGCGTCAGTTCTTTCCCTGGGTCCCCAGCCTGGATACCGGCATCTCCTCCATCGACAAGGACCACCAGCATCTGGTCCTGCTCGTCAACCAGCTCCACCAGGCCATGAAGAGCGGCAACTCCGACAAGGTGGTGACCCGCATCCTGGAGGAGCTGGCGGAATACACCGGCAGCCACTTCGCCCGCGAGGAACAGTTGATGGCGGATATGGGCTATCCCAGTCTCCCCGAACATCGGGTCAAACATGTAAAGCTGGTCAATGACCTGACCGGACTGGTGGAGCATTTCAAATCGGGGGATTTCGCGGTCGCCATCGATTTGATCCTCTTCGCCAGGGAGTGGCTCACCCAGCACATCATGGTGGCGGACATGGACTATGTCGCGTTCAGCAGGAACCGCAATAACCCGTGATCCGGCAACAGCCGAGAGTCTGGCCAGACTTGCATCCCTCCGCTTGCCCCGCAGTCGGGAAGGGAGTACATAAGATCGGACCCCCTTTTTCGACACCGGTCCCATGTCCGCCTTTTTCCACGTCCCTGTTCGCTGGCGCCTGACCGCCCTGGCCCTGATGGCCACGCTCCTGCCGGGTGCGCGTGACCTCCAGGCCATGCCGGATCCGCAACCGGACGGTCGTCCGCTGCTGCAAACCCGGCCGGCGTCATTGGCCGCCCCTTTTCCCATGGCCTGGGAACAGGAAGAAACCCTGTCCCCCGCAGTACAGCCCCCTGCCGAGGCGCCGGTGGCGGCACCATCGTCGGCCCCGTCGCGATCCGCCGATGCGAACTGGGCCGAACATGCCTGGCGGGAGATGCTGGAAAGCTATTTCCACTCCCAGGATCCGGAAGCCACCCTGGTCTTTCTACAGTCCCAGTCACCCGGCCCCTTCTCCGCCGACCAGGTGCGCATCCTGGTGCAAACCGCCGCCTTTCTCGACCGGGATCGACTCTCCCGTCTGGTCAATCAGCAACCCCAGGAGTCCCGGATCGCTCCCTACCTGCAACTGGTGCTGGGCGACAAACAGGCGGCCCTGGGGGAGGAGGAGACTGCCCACCAACTATGGCGGCAGGTGGCCGGAGCGTCCCAGGCCCCGGCTGCGGCGGCGGAGGCTCTGCTGCGTCTGGGCCAGGGTGGCCGGGAGTCGCCGGTCCCCTTCAAGGTCGGCCTGCTGCTGCCGTTGAGCGGGCCGTCGGCCCAACTGGGGCAAAACCTGCTCCATGCCGCCCAACAGGCCCTGGCCCATTATCGCGATGTGCCCCTCTCCCTGGAGGTGGCCGACACCCGGGGCGAGATGACCGCCACCTGGGCTGCCATGGATCGCCTCGCCGAGCAAGGGGTGCGGTTGGTCCTGGGACCGGTGTTCCATGCCCCGGCCAAGGCGGCGGCGGAAGAGGCGCGCAAGCGGGGTCTGCCCCTGATCACCTTCAATCCCCAAAGTGACGTGACCCAGACCCGGCCGGGGGGGGGCCTGGACAGCGGCCCGGTCAACCCGCCCAGCCTGGAGCAGGGCGGAGTTTACCTCAATGCCTTTCATCCCACCCACCAGGCCCTGGTGATGGCCCGGCATGCCATCTTGAACAGGAAATTGCGGCAGGTGGCCATTCTCGCTCCCAAGAGCCGCTACGGAGAACATATCAGCGGGGCCTTCGCCCAGGAGACGTTGCGTCTGGGGGGACGGGTGACGCGGCTGGATTATTTCTCCGAGGAAAGTCCCGACTTTTCGATGGCGATCAGGTCCCTGGCCCACCTGGACGAGGAATCCCAGCGGCGGCGCAGTGGTGCCGCCAAGCGCGCCCCGCGGTTGGACCCCGCCGATCCCCTGGGGGTGGACAAGGCCACGGATCTGGAACCTTGGGTTGATTTCGAGGCCCTGTTCCTGCCGGCCCGGGCCGATCAGGTGCGGCTCATCGCCCCCCAGGCCGTCTTCTACAACGCCGGTCCGCCCCATGTGACCCTGCTGGGCTCCGCCCTGTGGAACAACACCAAATTGTTGCTGATGGATGGCACCGATTACCTCCAGGGCGCGGTGTTTTGCGATACCGCCAGTCAGCCCCGGGAGCAGTTCGATGCCGCCTACCAGAAGAATTGGTCCGAACCCGCCTCCCAACTGGCCCAACTGGCCTATGATGGGGTGGCCGTGGTGGCCCAGATGCTGCGGGATGAGCGGTTGGGAGGGCCGTCCTGGCAGGTGTCCCTGCAGCGTCCCGAGGGCTTTCCGGGCAGCACCGGCCGCGTCCGCTTCCTGCCCAACGGCGAAAGCCTGCGGGATTATCACCTGTACCATGTCACCGGCAACGGGGTGGCCTATCTGGCCGGTCCCCCACCCATGACCGCGGGCGGGGACGTCTTCCCAAAAAGACCGGAGCCGTCTCCCTTTCGGTAGACGGCTCCGGATGTTGCGAGAGGATGGGGGGGGATGTCGGCTCACAACTCAGTAGCGGTAGGTTTCCGGCTTGAACGGCCCATCCACCGCCAGGCCCAGGTATTCGGCCTGTTTCTGGGTCAGACTGGTGAGCCTGGCGCCCAGTTTGCCCAGGTGGAGGCGGGCCACTTTCTCATCCAGTTTCTTGGGCAGCACATAGACCCCCACCGGGTATTTGCCGGGGTTGGTCCACAGTTCGATCTGGGCCAGCACCTGGTTGGTGAAGGAGTTGGACATCACATAACTGGGATGGCCGGTGGCGCAGCCCAGGTTCACCAGCCGCCCCTCGGCCAGAACGATGATGCGTTTGCCGTCCGGGAAGATGACATGGTCCACCTGGGGCTTGATGTTTTCCCAGGGCAGGTTCCGGATGCCGGCGATGTCGATCTCGGCGTCGAAATGGCCGATGTTGCAGACGATGGACTGATCCTTCATCCGCTCCATGTGGGCGCGGGTGATCACCTCCACGTTGCCGGTGGCGGTGACGAAGATGTCGGCCTGGGAGGCGGCGTCATCCATGGTCACCACCCGGTAGCCCTCCATGGTGGCCTGCAGGGCGCAGATGGGGTCGATTTCGGTGACCCACACCGTGGCGCCCAGCCCCCGCAGGGATTGGGCGCAGCCCTTGCCCACGTCGCCGTAGCCACAGACCACGGCGATCTTGCCGGCGATCATCACGTCGGTGGCCCGTTTGATGCCGTCCACCAGGGATTCCCGGCAGCCGTAGAGGTTGTCGAACTTGGACTTGGTCACCGAATCGTTGACGTTGAAGGCGGGTACCTTGAGGGTCCCCTGGTCCATCATCTCGTAGAGCCGATGCACCCCGGTGGTGGTCTCTTCGGAGAGTCCCCGCACCCCGGCGATGATGGCGCCATGTTCCGGACGGTGCAGCACCAGGGTGAGGTCGCCGCCATCGTCCAGGATCATGTTGGGCAGCCAGCCATTGGGGCCGAAGATGGTCTGGTCGATGCACCACCAGAACTCCGTCTCGGTCTCGCCTTTCCAGGCGAACACCGGGATGCCCGCCGCCGCCATGGCCGCCGCCGCGTGATCCTGGGTGGAAAAGATGTTGCAGGATGACCAGCGCACCTCGGCCCCCAGATCCACCAGGGTTTCCATCAGCACCGCCGTTTGAATGGTCATGTGCAGACAGCCGGCGATGCGGGCGCCGCGCAGGGGTTTCTGGCCGGCGTACTCCTTGCGCAGGGCCATCAGGCCCGGCATTTCGGTCTCGGCGATGTTGATCTCCTTGCGGCCCCATTCGGCCAGGGAGATGTCCGCCACCCGATAGTCTTCACCCGGTTTGGTCACCAGTTCCAGCTTTCCGGCGGCACTTTTCATGCTCCGCTCCTTTTTCTGCCAACCAGAACGCCCGGGGCAGGCCCCGGGCGTTCTGGGATCATGGGGTGTGGGTTACAGTCCGGCGGCTTTCCGCAGCGCTTCGGCCTTGTCGGTCCGCTCCCAGGTGAAGTCCGGATCTTCCCGGCCGAAGTGGCCGTAGGAGGCGGTCTTGCGATAGATGGGCCGCAGCAGGTTCAGGTGCTGGATGATCGCCCGGGGCCGCAGATCGAAATGCTGGCGCACCAGCTCCTCGATCCGATCATCGCTGATGCGACCGGTGCCGAAGGTGTTGATCATCATGGAGACCGGCTTGGCGACGCCGATGGCGTAGGCCACCTGGACCTCGCAGCGGGTGGCCAGACCGGCGGCGACGATGTTCTTGGCCAGATAGCGCCCCATGTAGGCCGAGGAGCGGTCCACCTTGGAGGGATCCTTGCCGGAGAAGGCGCCGCCACCGTGATGGCCCATGCCGCCATAGGTATCGACGATGATCTTGCGTCCGGTGACCCCGCAGTCGCCCACCGGTCCGCCGATGACGAAGCGTCCGGTGGGATTGACGAAGATTTCCGGATCCTTGACCACCAGATGCTTGGGCAGGGTGGGTTTGATGATCTCCTCGATCACCGCCGCCCGGAGGTCGGCGTGGGAGATGTCGGGATGATGTTGGGTGGAGACCACCACCGCGTCGATGGACACCGGTTTGCCGTCCTGGTAACGCATGGTCACCTGGGATTTGGCATCGGGCCGCAGCCAGGACAGCTTGCCGGCCTTGCGCACCGCGGCCTGTTTTTCCATCAGGCGGTGGGCATAGTAGATGGGGGCGGGCATCAGCACCGGGGTTTCGTCACAGGCGTAGCCGAACATCAGGCCCTGGTCGCCGGCGCCCTGGTCCAGTTCCGATCCCGCCGACCGGTTGACCCCCTGGGCGATGTCGGGGGACTGCTTGTCCAGGCTGACGAGGACCGCGCAGGAGGCGCAGTCGAACCCCATCTCGGAGGAGTTGTAGCCGATCTCCTTGATGGTGTCCCGCACCACGCTGGTATAGTCCGCCACGGCCTTGGTGGTGATCTCACCGCCCAGCACCACCATGCCGGTGGTGATCAGGGTTTCGCAGGCCACCCGGCTGGCGGGGTCCTGGGCCAGCAGGGCATCCAGAATTCCGTCGGAAATCTGATCCGCCACCTTGTCGGGATGGCCCTCGGACACCGATTCGGAAGTGAACAGGAAATTTTGCGCCATCTTGACCTCTCCAGAATATCGCACGAATTGAACCTGCCAGGATCCAACGGCCCTCCCTGGCCCCGTACCGCTCTCTTGCCGTCCACGAAGGCCTCGGGCCGGGCCATAATGCCAGGGGTGAGCGAAATGGCCAAGAAAAATCGCCCCGAATGGAGCGATGACTCTTTGTGAAATGGTTTATTGATCTACATTCATGAGAATGTAAAAAATTGCCCCGACCCGCGACCGGCCAGAAGGAACGGGAGGCAGGCAGCGATGGCATCGAACTCAGGGTCGAATCGCCGGTTCTTGCCGGTGGGGGGCGGACTCTCCCTCGGCTCCTGCGGTCCGGTTCAGGTCCCGGTGCCGGACCAGCACATGGTAGCCGGCCTTCCGCAAGCGGTCGCCCAGGCGTTCCACCAGGTAGACCGAGCGGTGGCGTCCGCCGGTGCAGCCGATATCCAGGGTGAAATAGCGTTTTTTCTCCCGGCGGTAGAGGGGCAGCAGGTAGTTGAGCAGTCCTTCCAGGCGGTCCAGGAACACCAGGGCTTCCGTATCCCGCTCCAGGAAGCGCTGCACCGGTTCATCCCGGCCGCACAGTGGGCGCAGGGCGGGGTCGTAGAAGGGATTGGCCAGAAAGCGGCCATCCATCATCATGTCCGCATCGGTGTTGGCGCCGAACTTGAAGCCGAAGGAGCGCAGGAACAGGATCAGGTCCGCATCGGTCTTCGGGGCGAACAGCTCATCCAGCCGTTCCTTGAGCCGGGGCACGTTCAGGCCGGTGGTGTCGATGATCAGGTCGGCCTGGACCCGCAGGGGGCCCAGACGGTCGGCCTCCAGAGCGATGGCCTCCCGCACGGTCCGGTCCGAGGCGAACGGGTGGCGCCGGCGGGTTTCCCGATAGCGTGATACCAGGACCTGGACATCGGCTTCCAGAAACAGCACCTCCATGCGCTGGGCGCGCTGCTTGAGATCGGCCAGGCAGTCCCGCAGGGTGTCCAGGCAGGTCTCGCCATGGCGGAAGTGGATGCCCACCGCCAGACGCAGGCTGGGTCCCTGGGGGCTCTGGGCCAGGTGATCCAGATAGAAGGGGATCCGCCCCAGGGGCAGGTTGTCCACCCAGTTGAAGCCGAGGTCTTCGAGGTATTTCAGGGCGCTGGACTTGCCGGCACCCGAAATGCCGGTGACCAGGACCAGACGGGCGATGCGGGCGGTCGGGTTCATTCGGGGTCCTCCTCCAGGGTCACCTGGTACAGGGTTTCCCGGTTCGAGGCCTCCATCAGGCGGATGCGGGTGGTGGGGCTGCGCAACAGACGGGAAATCCTGGACAAAGCCCGCAGGTGAACGGGACCGGCCTGGGGGGGGGAAAGCAGGACCACCAGGAGATGGACCGGCTGTCCGTCCAGGGAGTTGAACTGGATGCCCGACCGGGAGCGCCCCAGGGCGGCCAGGGGAGTCTGAAGATCGCTCAGGCGGCCATGGGGAATGGCGACCCCATTGCCGATACCGGTGCTGCCCAGTTCTTCCCGCTCCAACAGGATCCGCAGCACCCGGGCCGCATCGGTACCCGGGCAACCGATGGCCAATACCCCGGCCAACTGACTCAGGGCGCCGATCTTGTCGGTGCCGTCCAGATTGGGGATCACCCGCTCCGGGGTGAGGAGTCGGCGTATGGGCAGGTCGGGCGTTGTCGGCATCGGGACCATGGGAGGAAGCCGCCGGGCCGTCAGCCGGAAAGCTGCTTGCGCCGGGACGAGGAGGGAATGCCCATGGCCTCCCGGTACTTGGCCACCGTGCGCCGCGCCACCCGCACCCCCTGATCCTGGAGAAACTTGGCGATCTTCTCGTCGGAATAGGGCCGGCGGGCGGTCTCGCTTTCCACCAGTTTGCGGATCTTGTACTTGACCGCCTCGGAGCTGTGATTCTCCCCGGAATCCTGGGAGGCCAGGGAGGAGGAAAAGAAATACTTCAACTCGAAGATGCCCCGGGGCGTGTGCATGTACTTGTTGCTGGTCACCCGGGAGGTGGTGGATTCATGGACCCCCACGTCTTCGGCAACGTCCTTCAAGATCAATGGCCTCAAATGTTCCTGGCCATATTCCAGAAAATCCTTCTGGAAGCGGACGATGGATTCGGCCACCCGGTAGATGGTGCTGGAGCGCTGTTCGAGGCTTTTGATCAGCCACTGGGCCGACCGGGCGTTTTCGGTGAGGAAGCGTTTGTCCTGGGAGGAGAGCTTGTCGTTCATCGCCTCCTGGTAATAGCGGTTGACCCGCAGCTTGGGCACGGTCTCCGGGTTGACTTCCACCGTCCATTCGCCGTTGATCTTGCGCACGAAGACATCGGGGGCCACATAGCCGGCGTTGTCGCTGCCGAAGGCCAATCCCGGTTTGGGATTGAGGGAATGGATCACCGACACCGCGTCGGCCAGCTCGTCCTCGTTGAGTTTCAGGACACGGCCCAGCTTGCGGAAGTCCCGCCGTCCCAGATCCTCCAGATGGTCCAGCAGGTCGGTGTAGGGGGTGTGGGCCATGCCCAGGTTCTTCAGTTGCAGCAGCAGGCATTCCGACAGGTTGCGGGCGCCCACCCCGGCCGGTTCGAAGGACTGCACCAGGATCAGGGCGTCCTCGATCTCCTCCACCGTATAGCCGGTCATTTCGGCGAACGTGTCCAGCTCGCCGTTGAGATAGCCGTTGTCGTCGATGGCGTCGATCAGGGCGGAGCCGATGGTACGCTCGGTATCGCTGAGCGCCGAGAGGCCCAGTTGCCACAGCAGGTGATCCCCCAGGCTCTTGGAGCGCACCAGGGTGTTTTCCAGGGGCGGGGCCTCGGTGGAATTGCTGTTGCTGGATTCGAACTGTTCCGTGGGGGCTTCGTTGTCGGTGTAGATGTCGTCCCAGGAGGCATCCACCGGCAATTCGGATTCCAGCTTGCCATCCTCGGTGGGCACGCCTTCCAGGAGGGATTCGGATCGTTCCGCCATCGGCTCCGGTTCGGTGGCGGGGGCGGACGTGTTCTCCTTGCCGCCGGCCGACTCGTCGTTCGCCTCGTCGACCCGTTCCAGGAGGGGATTGCGTTCCAGTTCTTCTTCCAGATATTCCGCCAGATCCATGCTGGACATCTGGAGGAGACGGATGGCCATCTGCAACTGGGGTGTCATCACCAGTTGCGGGCTCATCCGCAGCTTCAGTTCCAATCCCAGAGCCATTGAGCCACCCCTACTCTTCCCTGTAGATGGTTATAGCCTGAACCCTTCCCCCAGATACCGTTTGCGCACCTGGGGGTCCGCCACCAGCGCCTCCGGGGGACCATCGGCCAACACCCGTCCTCCTGACAGGATATAGGCCCGATCACAGATTCCCAAAGTCTCCCGCACGTTGTGGTCGGTGATCAGCACCCCGATCCCCTTGCCCTTGAGGTGCCGCACGATGGACTGTATATCGCCGACCGCCAGCGGGTCCACCCCGGCGAACGGTTCGTCCAGCAGAATATAGCGCGGCTCGATGGCCAGGGCGCGGGCCACTTCAACCCGGCGCCGCTCGCCCCCCGAGAGGGCGTAACCATAAGTCCTGGCCAAATGGGCGACCCCCAGCTCCACCAGCAGCTCCTCCAGCCGTTCCAGGCGGCGGAAGCGCCCCATGGGCAGGGTCTCCAGGATGGCCAGCACGTTGTCCCGCACGGTCAGCCTGCGGAACACCGATGGTTCCTGGGGCAGGTAGGAGACCCCGGCCCGGGCCCGGCGGTACATGGGTTCGCGGGTCACGTCCCGGCCGTCCAGCCAGATGGAGCCCTCGTCCGGAGCCAGCAGGCCCACCAGCATGTAGAAGGTGGTGGTCTTGCCGGCGCCGTTGGGTCCCAGCAACCCCACGACCTCTCCCGGGGCCACCGCGACATCCACCTCCGCCACCACCGCCCGGCCGTGGAATCCCTTGCCGACCTTGCGGGCCTCCAGGCGATGGGAGGGATCATTCATTGGCGGGTGCCTCGGCCCCCCGCTCCGGCAACAGGCCGAATTTCTCGCCTTCCTTGGAGGTGATGCGGGCCTTCACCCTCTGGCTGCTGCCGCCGGAAACCGATACCCGGCGAATCTCCTGGTTGGCCCCCATGGTCAGGACCATGTTCTTGCCCTCCAGCCGGTCCTCGCCCTGCTGCACGACCGCGTTGTTCTCCTTGCCGATCAATTCCAGGGTGCGGGGGCCCACCCGGTACAGGGCCACATCCGCCGTACCCCGGTGCTGGTTCTGTTCCAGGATCACCTGCCCCTCGGCGCGGATCTGGTGGATCCGGCCCATGGGTCCCACGCCTTTTTTCGTGGCATGGTAGAAGACGATCATCCGGTCGGCGGACAGCCGCATGGCGCCGTCTTCGGCCAGCACGTGACCGGAGAAGATGGCCGATTGCTGCTGATCGCTCATGTCGAGCTGGTCCGAGGTGATGACCAGCGCTCCCTTGCTTGCCTCAGCCTTGGCCGGCTCCGCGGCCAGGACGGAAACGGGGCTGGCCAGCATCAGCAGCACCAGGAATCGCGAAATCCATTGCTTCTTGAACATGGCTAAACCAGATCCTGAAGACCTTCGAGAAAGACCGCCCGCACTTTTTGCCGCACCTTCAAATGTCGGGTCCGGGGATGAATCTCCAACCCGATGCCGGACAGGGTGATGCGATCCATCGTCAATCGGAAGGCCCCATCTGTGGAAAGGACCTGCTTCGCGGGGTCGAAATGGAGCCGCTGGGTGATGAGGCGGCGTTTGAGAACATCTTCCACCAGGACATCGCCGAAAAACACCATCCGGCGGGTGGCGTCCTCGATCATCCCCCGGTTGGCGGTGAGATGGATGGGGCCGCTGTCTTTCCGGTGGATGGCAAGGCGGGGTTTGAATGCCATGGTCCGCCCTTCCTGTTCGAGTCGCTGGGCCCCCTCGGCGGTGAGGGACCATTTTTGTTGTTGACCGTCGAACTGCACCAGTCGGATTCCGGTAGCCTCGGGCGTCACGCCGGTCTCCGACAGAGGAACCGTCGCCAGGGGACGCTCCAGTGCCGCGCCCCCCAGCAGCCAGGCCAGGGTTCCCGCCACGCCCAGGGCGATGGCGAGCAGCAAATGTTTGATGGTGCGCCCCATCATGAAGGGGGATCCTGTCTTTTGTTCGAAGTCTCAACCGCCATGATGGCTTTTGGCGGCCAGAATGGCTTCCCACCGTCCCTGGTGCAACAGAATCCCATCGGCCAGCTCCCGTACCGCACCCTGTCCGCCGGCGGCGGCGGCGATCCAGTGGGCCGCTCCCAGTACCTCCGGATGGGCATCCGCCGGAGCGGCGGCCAGTCCCACCCGGCCCAGCGTTTCCAGGTCCACCAGATCGTCCCCCATGTAGGCGCAGGCTTCCGGGGGCAGCCGGCGTTCCCCGAGAATTCCGTCCAGCAGGGTCCATTTCCGTTGCACGCCCTGGTGCAGGAAGCTGATGTCGAGTTCCCGCGCCCGCCGTTCCACCAACTTCGACTGCCGGGCGGTGATCCAGCCCACCGGAATGCCCGCTTCGATGAGGGACCGGATGCCCTGACCGTCCCGCACATGGAAGCGCTTGGCTTCCCCGCCGTCCTCCAGCAGGTAGAGACCGCCGTCGGTCAGCACTCCGTCCACGTCCAGCACCACCAGGCGCACGGCCCGGGCCCGCCGGACCGCCTCGGCGCGCCAGGAGGCGGGGACGGTCACATCAACCCCGCGGCCAGCAGGTCATGGAGGTGGAGGACCCCCTGGGGAGTTCCGCCCGGCCCCGGCACGAACAGGGAGGTGATCTTCTTTTCCTCCATGATGCGCATCCCTTCCGCCGCCAGGGCGTCCGCGGCGATGGTCCTGGGGTTGCGGGTCATGATCTCGCCTGCCCGACGGGTCAGGAGGTTGGGATCCTTCTCCAGCCAGCGCCGCAGGTCCCCGTCGGTGATGATGCCCGTCAAGGTCTTGTCGCTTCCGGTCACCCCGGTCATCCCCAAACGTTTGGCGGTCATCTCGAACAGGGCGTCCCGGACCGTGTCCGCCTCGTTCACCAGGGGAATCCGGTCCCCCTGCTGCATCAGGTCCGACACCCGCAACAGCAGCCGCTTGCCCAGGCTGCCCCCGGGATGGCGTGCGGCGAACTGTTCCGGGCTGAAACCCCTGGCTTCCAGCAGGGCCACCGCCAGGGCATCGCCCATGGCCAGGGTCGCCGTGGTGGAGGTGGTGGGGGCCAGATTGAGGGGACAGGCCTCCCGCTCCACGCTGGTGTTCAGAAAGACATCGCTGTGCCGCACCAGGGTGGAATCCGCCCGTCCCACCAACGCGATCAGGGGAATCCCCAGCCGTTTGAAGACCGGCAACAGGGCCACCACCTCGCCGGTCTCCCCGCTGTTGGACAGCAGCAGCAGGACATCCTCCGGGGTGATCATGCCCAGGTCGCCGTGGCTTGCCTCTCCTGGATGCAAGAAAAATGCCGGTGTTCCGGTGCTGGCCAGGGTGGCCGCGATTTTCTGGCCGATCAGGCCGGACTTGCCCATGCCGGTGACCACCACCCGTCCCCGGCATTGGAGCATGAGGTTCACCGCCTTCTCGAACGCCTCATCCAGACGCGCCGCCATGGCCTGGATGGCTTTGGCCTCCAGCTCCAGGGTGTCCCTGGCCTTTTGCAGCATGGATGTCTGTGAACCCATGGTCCGTTCCTTCCTTGGTTTGGCTACGGTCGTCATGACCGGCATCGGGTCTGGGGCGGGATGCGTGGTAAAGCCGCTCCGCGACTTTCACGGTAATGAACGTCGATCCAGGACAAGCGCTGACGGGACCCGCATAATGGATGCCGCAATCGTCTCCTGGGGTTTTTCCGCTGGTGGACCCCGGCATTATAAACCATCCCGGCACCAATACCACCAGCGGCTGACTTTGCTGGATGGGGGAGGCCTCCCTCCATCCTCCACTGGAAACTTGCCATGGGCATCGTCCGCGACTGGATGTTTTCCAACATAGCCACCCTCGCCCCGTCATCGACCCTGCTGGATGCCATGCATACCATGGTGCGGCAGGGGCCCGGGTTCGCCGTGGTCCTCGACGACATGCGTCTGACCGGGCTGGTCACCGGGTTCGATCTGACCCGCTGGATGGTGGAAGGTCGGGATCCGGAGACCACCCGCCTGGCGGATCTGCGCATCTCCAGTCCCCTGGTGGTCTACGAGGAGACCCCCACCCGCGAGCTGTTGCGCCTCTACAATCAGCGCCGGTTCCGCCGGTTTCCGGTTCTCAACCGCGACGACCTGCTGTCGGGCGGCATCATGGAGAAGCAGATCCTCGCCTCCCTGCCCCGGTCCAACCTGCTGGCCCATTATCGGGTGGCGGACGTGATGGTGCCCGATCCTCCCCTGGCGCCGCCCGGGCTCTCCTTCATGGAATTGGCCCGCCGCATGGTGGCCGGTCACCGGGGCTGCGTGCTGCTGGAACAGGACCAGCGGCTGGCGGGATTCATCACGGAACGGGACCTGCTGCGCCACCGCCTGCTGCCCGGCTGGCGCCCCGACCAGCCCATCGATCCGCTCCTGGACCGGGAACCGGCCACCATCGACCCGGAGACGACCCTGCTGGAGGCCGTGGATTTCTTTGTCCGCAGCGACCACCGGCGCCTGCCGGTGGTGGACCGGAGCGGCCGGTTGTGGGGGCTGATCACCCAGACCAGCCTGCTGCAACGCATGGCCACCTCGACCCGCTCCCACCAGGCCGTGCTGGACCCGGAGGAGATCCGCGAGCCGGCCCTCTGGTTTTCCCCAGCGGCGCCCTTCCAACTGTTGGCCCTGAACGACAAGGGAGCGACGTTGTTGGAAACCGACGTGCGAATTTTCGACCAGCGGACGGTGCGGGAGTTCGCCGAGGATCCCGATCTGTGGGGCGCCATCGCCACCCTGCTCCGGCATTGTCCCACCCTCGGCCCCCTGCGCCTCACCCTGCGAACCGGCCGGGGCGAACGGCTCTGCGCCTCCAGCACCTTTTCCCTCATCCACACCCCGGCGGGCGAGCAGCGCATCTTCTGGACCCTGCAGGAGGCCGGGGACGCGGGTCAACCCTGTGCCGTTCCCGGAGCAGGCGCTGCTGCCCGTTGATCATTCGGAATTCAAGCTCCCGAGGCATCCTGATGGTTTATTTTTTGATGGGCAGTCGTTACAATTCATGACGGTTCGGGATGCCGAACCGGGGTGATTCCAGTGGGGGGGGGACGATCGCGTGAGTTCTGAAAAATCATCTGCCGGGGGTCGGGAGCGGCGTCACTTCTCCCGGGTCCATTTTCAGCATTCCTTGACCCTGACCGGGTCCAATGGCCAGGTGTACGAAGGGGCCTTCAACGACATCAGCCTGAAGGGCATGCTGTTCTGGAGCGACACGCTGCCGCCCGCGGATATCACGGTCCAGGGTTCCCTGGCCCTGGGCGAGGAGGCGTTGCGTTTGTGCGGCAGGGTGTTGTGGAGCCATCCGGAGCGGGGTGCGGCCATCGCCTTCCAGGACCTGGATGTGGAAAGCTTCGGCCACCTGCGCATGCTGGTTTCTCTCAACATGGGCGATGCGGAACAGGTCGATCGGGAACTCTTTTCTTCCTTATGATGAGCGTTCCTGTCTCACCCCATCCGGTGCGGGGGATCTACCCCATCATCGACGCCGGCTGGCTGGAGCGTCACGCTCCGTCCGTGGGCGCCACGGCTGCCGGGCGGCGTGTGTTGGCGGAGGCCCTGGTCGCGGCGGGGGTCACTGTGGCGCAACTGCGTTGCAAGGCCGGCGGGGGTGAGCAGCAGCGGTTCATGGCCCTCTGGATGGACACCCTGCGTTGCCATGCGCCCGCGGTGCGGGTGGTGATCAACGACCGTCTGGATCTGGCCCTGGCCCTGGCTGCCGATGGCCTGCATGTGGGGCAGGACGATCTGCTCCCCCGGGCCTGTCGCGACCTGCTCGGCCCCGGGCGGCTGCTGGGACTGTCCACCCATACCCTGGAGGAGGTGGCTGCCGCCCAGGAGTCGGGGGCGGACCACATCGGCTATGGTCCGGTGTTCGTCACCGGCAGCAAGGCCGACGCCCTGGCCACGCCGCGGGGGCTGGAGCAACTGGCCGCTGCCTGTCGGGCCAGCCGGCTGCCGGTGGCCGCCATCGGGGGCATCGCCGCCCGGCGGGCGGAGGCGGTGGCCGGCCGTGGGGCCGCAGCGGCGGCCATGATCGGCGGCTGGCTGGAGGGTGCGGATCCCGGCCAGGCAGAGGGTCTGTTCCTGGCGACCACGGCCTGGCGGGCCGGGCTGGAAGGGCGGTCCCCCGGGGGGGAGGAAGGGCAGTTTCCCGGGGGGGAGCGGCGCTAGTCCGATTCCGCTTCGTCGGGGGAGCGGTGGACCTTTTCCATTTGTTCTTCCTTGGTCTTGCAGTCGATGCACAGATTGGTGACCGGGCGGGCTTCCAGGCGGCGCAGGCCAATTTCCACGCCGCAGCCTTCGCAGAAGCCGTAGTCGTCCGCCTCGATGGCTTCGACGGTGCGGTCGATCTTGGAGATCAGCTTGCGTTCCCGGTCCCGGGTGCGCAGCTCGAAGTTGCGATCGGTTTCCAGGGTGGCCCGGTCGGTGGGATCGGCGAACACCGCCTTTTCCTCGTTCATGCCGGTGACGGTTCGTTCGGCTTCACCCTGCAGCTGTTTGCGCCATTCCATCAGCAGCTTGCGAAAGAAGGCCCGCTGCATGGGGCACATGTATTCTTCGTCCGGGCTGGGACGGTATCCTTCGGGCAGTATGATATCGGCGATTCTGGTCATGGCAACCGGCTCCAGCCCGCGACCGCACGGGAGGCGGAGGTTCATGGTGACTGTTGGACCCGGGATGGGGGAAGAAGGTTGCCTGCTTGCGGCGTTGCCCTCTTTGCTCCCATCCAAAAAACCTATACTAGCATAATCCTGACAGGGTCTCAAAGTCCGATGAAATCCGAATCCACCTTCTGGAGTCGCTCACCTCACTCCGCCGTCTGCCAATGGGCGGCCAGGATGGCGCGGGTTTCGTCGCCGTACTGGGTCAGGGATGCTCCCAACTGATACCGTTGTGTTCGGCGCCGAAAGTGGCCATGGCCTGGACCAACAGATCCACCTGGGCATTCAGCAGGGCGATGCCATCATCGACCTGGATCTGCTGCACCGGCCCGGACGCCCCGATATCCCAGTTGCTGACGTCGATCGAATCCATGGCCCCATACTGAATTCTCATGGTTGTTCCCAGTCTGGAGAACATCACGTTCTCCCAGGTCACTCCGCCTTCGAGAACGATCCGGTCCGCGTCGCCGGTGTCGGCTGGATCGCTGAGGGTATCGCGGCCGTCGCCCGGGTTGAACAGGTAGGTGTCCGACAGGTTGGTTCCCAGCAGGGTATCATTGCCTGCACCGCCGTTGTAGGTATTCCCCACGCTGTCGCCCGGGGCTCCGGTCCAGTCCGCGCTGCCTTCCGCGGCACCCAGCACATCGTCACCCGCGCCGCCGTCCAACCGATCCGCTCCGGCGTCGCCGACCAGCGTATCGTTGCCGTCACCGCCGGTCAGGAGGTCAGGGCCTTCCGCCCCTGTCAGAAAGTCATCTCCCTCCTGTCCGTGCAGAACGTTGGCTTCCCCCGTCGTAACTATTCACCACCCCCTGCGGGCCAACCGCCATAGCGGGCCAGGGATTGGTCAGGGCATTGTCATGAAATCCGGCCATTTGCCCCGGAATAGATCTTTGAGCGCCTGTGTTGCACAGA